>JBBDSK010000207.1:0-5189 GCA_040904985.1 Woeseia sp.
CTGGTAATGACGGCCATCCTCATGATTGGGCTAATCCGGCGCTAGGAGCAGGGGGCGGGCTGTATAGGCTTGGAGAGTGGCGCCATTACCGTCTTGTACGGGACCGGGGTTGCATTGCTGTTGCTGTAGAAAATGTGGCGGCGTTCACGACTGGACCCCCGCCAGTCCCCCGTTCACAGCAGGCTGCGAATGAGCCAGGAAACGGCGCCGAGCGCCGCGACGCCGAGCAGCCAATAAAGGAAGAACCACGCCAGTTTCTTCGTGCCGCCGCTCGTACGACTCATCAGTGATATCCCTGGGCCGGATCCACCTTGCCGCGAAAAACCCAGTAGGCATAGGCCGTGTAGGCAAGAATCATCGGCACCAGAACAGCTGTGCCTGCGAGCAAAAACAGGAGGCTTCTGTCAGGAGCCGCTGCGTCCCATAGTGTCAGACCGGGGGGGACGATATTGGGAAAGAAGCTGATGCAAAGTCCGATGAACGAAAGCACGAACATCCCGAGGGCTGAAAAGAACGGCCAGGTGTCACGTTGTTCCTGCATGCCCCGGACAAACACATATCCTGCCACCAGCAGCAGCGCCGGCACCCAGATGGTAAACAGGACGTTCGGCAGGTCGAACCACCGTGCGAGATAGGCGGGATCGAGCAGGGGAGTCAATGCACTGATAACGCCGATCAGTGCGAAGGTCAGGCCGCCGGCGCGCCACGCAAAGTATCTGCAGCGCTCGCGCACATAGCCGTCGGTTTTCATGATCAGCCACGTGGCGCCGAGCAGTGCATAACCGATCACCAGAGCCGCCCCTGTGAGTAGTGAAAACGGCGTTAGCCAATCCCAGTTGCCGCCGCCGTAGGCACGGCCGTCGAGATTGATGCCCTGTACCAGTGCGCCGAGCGCGATGCCCTGTGCGAGAGCCGCCGCGAGGCTGCCGCCAAAAAAAGAATAGTCCCAAAGCACTTTGCCGCGCTTCGTGCGCCAGCGGAATTCGAACGCCACGCCGCGAAACACGAGCGCGAGAAGCATTGCGATGATTGGCGCATAGAGTGCCGGCATGACGACGGCGTAGGCCAGCGGAAATACGGCGAGCAACCCCCCGCCGCCGAGAACGAGCCAGGTTTCATTGCCGTCCCAGACGGGCGCCACCGTGTTCATCGCAAGGTCCTTGTGCTCCTCGCCCTCGATGAAAGGGAAGAGAATACCGACGCCCAGGTCGAAGCCGTCCAGAACAACGTAGGCCAGTACCGCAAAGGCGATCAAGCCGGCCCAGATTAATGCAAGATCGATCGTCACAGGCCTTGCTCACTCGCCGGGAATAAATTTGCGGTCAACGGCGGGGGCCGGCGTGGTACCTGCCGTGCGCGTCGGTCCGAGTGCCTCGATATGCGGTTCCAGTTCAGCGGACCGTCCCATCAGCCGCAACAGATAGAAGGTGCCGGCGCCGAAAATCGCAACGTAGACCAGGATGAAAGCCAGCAGCGAACTTGCTACTGCATCCGCCCGCACCGCCGTCGCGCTTTCGCTGGTGGTTAACAGCCCGTACACGGTCCAGGGCTGGCGCCCGGCTTCGGTCGTAATCCAGCCGGCCAGTAGCGCTACGAATCCGGCCGGGCCCATCAGCACGGCGGCCCGCAGCAGTCGCGGGCTGTCATAAAAGCCTCCCCGCAGCCATCGCCAGGCGCCCCAGAGCGCCAGGCCGAGGATGGAGAACCCGATCAGTACCATGACCCGAAAAGCCCAGAACACCAGGATAACTTTTGGTCGCTCTTCGCGCGGCCATTCCTTGAGGCCCCGGACTTCGCCCTCCAGCGAATGCGTCAGGATCAGCGACCCGAGCCGCGGAATCTCCAGCGCGTGGCGTGTCACTTCCGCCTCGTCGTCGGGGATGCCGAACAGGATCAGCGGCGCGCCGCGCAGCGTTTCGTAATGTCCCTCCATGGCGGCAACCTTGGCCGGTTGGTGCTCCAGGGTGTTCAGGCCGTGCAGGTCGCCGGCGACGATCTGCAGCGGAGCCACGAGAAGCAGCATGCCCATCGCCATGCGGTACATCATCCTCGCGCTAGGGTCTCCCGCGTCGCGCAGCAGGTGGCGGGCGCCTACCGCAGCAACTACAAGCGCCGTCGTAAGGTAAGCCGCCAGCACCATGTGCACGAGGCGATAGGGGAACGAGGGGTTGAAGATGACGGCCCACCAGTCTTCGGGAACGAACTGGCCGGCGTCGTTGATTGCATAGCCGGCAGGCGTGTGCATCCAGGAGTTCACGCTGAGGATCCAGAATGCGGAGCCGAGCGTGCCGATCGCCACCATCAGCGTCGCCACGAAATGAAGCGTGGCTCCGACCCGCCTGCGCCCGAACAGCATGACGCCAAGAAAGCCCGCCTCGAGAAAAAAAGCCGACAGCACCTCGTAAGCCATCAGCGGCCCGATCACAGGCCCTGCGCGGTCGGAGAAGACCGACCAGTTCGTGCCGAACTGGTAGGACATCGTGATCCCCGATACGACACCCATGCCGAAGGTGACGGCGAAAATGATCTTCCAGTAGTTGAAAAGCTGCAGGAAAATAGTCCTGCCCGTCCACAAATGCAGGCCGTTCAGAACCGCGAGATAACTGCCCAGCCCGATCGAGAAGGCCGGGAAGATGATATGGAACGCGATGGTGAAGGCGAACTGGAAGCGCGCAAGTTCAACCGCGTCATATCCCAACATCGGCCCTGCTCATCCTGGATCGCAGACAGGGACCAGTATAAGACAGCGGCCCTGCCTATTCCGGACCTGCTGCTGCCTCCTGCCGCCGCTCCCCGATCCAGCCGCCCAGTACACCTGCCAGGAACGGCACCAGGCCGCCGGCAAAAATGCTGGCGAGGGAAAAAGTTCCGGCGATCAAAAGCGCGATCAGGACTGCAATCGCGGCAGAAATGCCCGGCTCCAGAATCGTTCGGCCGGCCGACTTCAAGCCGACGATAAAGCCGCCGATAAGGAAAACCAGGAAATTCACAATGGCCAAAAGTGCCATCTGGCCGCCGCTCAACTCGACGTCTTCTACTTGAGTGGCGCCTTCGAGTTCGGGCGCGAGAAAAAAGCCCAGTGCAATGCCGGCGACGAGATTGAGGCCGAGCATGATCAATACGCCTAAACCAATCCACTTCCAGTCGAGCTTTGACATTATCCGCTCCTTGATCCTCGTCAGGTTCTGCAGTACCGCACCCGCTCTCTCCCTCACAACCAAGGTTAGCATCGCGTACCTTCCGGCGAAATGCCGGTTTGGTGCAGCAGGCCCGGAATTCCAAGCAGATGCCGCCTGCCGCGTCAGCACCTTCAGCACCTGTAGAAGAAGAGAAGTGAGCCTCCGCATTGACCCATCAGGACACTCGCCGTCTAAAGGCCATTTTTGCGGACCCGGGTCCTGGTGTGGCAGACGGGGAAACTGGTGATTTCCTTTGTGAGTCACTATCATTAGTAACAGCCATTCCGGTGACGCGAGTGCCGTTCACCACTTCAGCGGGTAAGTGCCATGAAAAAAAATCTCATTGCTTTTTTCTGCGCCACAGCCATGGCATTGCCGGCTCTTGCCGCGCTCCAGCCGGGAGACAGCGCCCCCGAGTTCGAAGCGAGAGCGTCGCTGGCCGGCGCCGAGTTCGATTTCGAGCTGCGCGAAGCCCTCGATGAGGGCACAACGGTGGTCTATTTCTATCCGTCGGCCTACACCCAGGGCTGCAACGTGCAAGCACGCGAGTTCGCTGTAAAGATGGACGAGTTCAAGGCGGCGGGGGCGAGCGTCATCGGCGTGTCGCTCGACAGCATCGAGCGGCTCAACGACTTTTCAGCGGATCCGGAGTATTGCGCGGGCAAACTGCCGGTCGCCTCGGACGAGACCGGAGATATCGCCAGGGCCTTTGAGCTCGAAGTTCGGCCGGCCAGGGCGGGCATCACTGATACGCGCGGCGACGAGATCGATCATGGCTTCGTTGAGCGCACCACCTTCGTTGTAACGCCGGACGGCAGAATTGCTGACACCATCGGCGGTATGTCTCCAATGGAGAACGTACAGAAGTCGCTGGACGCCGTGCGACGTGTCCAGCAGTCGGCGCGGCGCTCGCAATGATGCTCAGGAGTGGACTTAGGCGCTGAGGGCCATTGGCTCCAGCGGCGTCCTCTCTTCGTCGTAGCCGCCCAGAGCCTGCTTCAGGGCGGTCAACAGCTGGCGCAGGGTGCCGGTCAGCAAGGCGAACTCGGCATCGAGTCGCGCCAGCGGTTCCTCATCGGGCAGGTCGTCCCGGACATCGGTGCCGACGAGCTTTAATTTGCTGATACCGGCGTTCTGGTCGATGGTGCAGCTCAGCACGTTTCCGAATTCGACGCCCAGATGCGTCAGGTGCATGCCCTCCCTGACGTGCTTGCGGACGGCCGGATCGGCCAGATCGATGTCGGCGCAGCGGATAGTCGCCTTGGTGTCGGAGGGGTCGCACATGCGGCATTCGCGTCCCAGAGCAAAACCGCGCGGCGCATCGCCCATGAAAATCCGCATCAAGAGGTCGCTCACCGAGCGCTGGAACGAGAGCGGACTGACGTCGAGCGTGCCGAGCGGAGCCCGCAGTTGTTCCAGGAAGAGTTCGGTTCGTGCGTCGGAAAGAGTATCCACGGCGAGCAACCGTTCCGATGCAATTACGAAGCCGGCGGTTCTCTGCGATTTCACGAAAGCTTTGGGCAACAGTTCATCGCGCGTCTGCTCCTTGAGTTTGCGCCTTTCGCGGCGGGTCGGCTCTACCTGCATCCGTTGCTGGTACGCCTCCAGGCGCAGCTCGAGAGCGTCGTCAATCGCGCCTGCGGGCAACAATCGCGACTGAGTGCGCAGCCGGACCAGGTCTGCGCCGTCAACGCGGCGGCCAAGAAGCCCGTCCGGCTCGCCGGTGGGGGATTCCCAGCCAAAGCTGTGCTCGGAATAGGCGCCACAGGGCCGAAATGCGGCGCCAGCGAGCTTTTCCGACAGCAGCTGCTCGGATTCGGGCCACGGGCTGCCCAGGCGAAAGAAGCGGACGTTGCGAAACATTATGACTCCCGGTGGAGGGCCTGAAAGGGCGGGGAGTATCCTGCTTCGGCCGCGTCATGTCACCATTCAAAAAGGGCGCGGGAAGTGCTAGCGTACCCCGTCGCAAATAATGAACCATTCTCGCGGCGCCTTTTCACGTCTGGCGGC
>JBBDSK010000208.1:0-5165 GCA_040904985.1 Woeseia sp.
TCCCCCGCTACCGCGGCGGCCCCATGCATTACGCGGACAGCGTTGGCCTGGGTGAAGTACTGCGAACGGTTCAGGCTTTCGAGAAGCGCTTCGGCTCCCAGTACTGGACGCCCCCCGAACTCATGCAGCAGCTTGCGGCAAGCGGTGATCGCTTCGCCAGTATGGCGGTCAGCCGGACGGCTTCGTAACAGCCTGCCCGCGGGCGTTGCCTATCTCTGCAATGCCTCCCATCTCTGCCCGTCACGGCGCACGCTGCCGTCGGCCTCGAGCTTCTCCAGGTGAGCGAGCAACGAGCGCTCCGCGACGCTGTACAAGCTGCTGTCGACATCCCTATAAACGCGGGACACGAGTTCACCGGACGTCAGGGCGGAATCTGCTCGGACCGCGTCCAGAACTTTCTTTTCCCGCGCCAGACGATGCCGTATCAATGCGTCGATCGCGGCATAAGGCTCCTCGATCAGTTCGCCGTGGCCGGGTGCAATGGCGGCCAGGCGGTAGCTTTTTATCTTCTCCAGCGAGTGCAGGTAAGCGGACATGTTGCCATCCGGCGGATCGATCACCACCGTCGAGCCGTTGATCACATGGTCTCCCGTGAACAGCCAGTCGAGGGCACCATGGCGGAAGGTGAGGTGATTGCTGGCATGCCCCGGGGTATGGATGACGTCGAGCGTGAATTCGGAAGTGGCGAAAACCTCCCCGTCCTCGAGGACCCGGTCAGGCAGGAAAGCCGCATCCTGATGTCGTCCCGGCGGTGGCGGTCTTCCCAGAAGGGCCGCGCCACTGCGGCTTGCGAGCAGGGTGGCCGCTGGAGAGTGGTCCGAATGCGTATGCGTAACGAGAACCCAGCGAAGCACTGCGCCAACCCTGTCGGCGATCGCATCGAGAGTCGCGTCGACGTGACCGGCCATCGCCGGCCCGGGATCGATGACGGCGACCTCACGACGGCCGATGATGTATGTATTGGTGCCCGGGCCGGTCATCATCCCGGGATTGGGCGCCACCAGGCGCCGCACGCCGGGCGCCAGCTGCGTGAGCTGACCGGCAGAGAGCCCGGGAGTCATCGCGGCGCAGGATGGGAGAGAATCACAAGCATCCGCAGACATCAGAGAGGCTCGGCGTTTTCAGCGAATACTTTGAGCGCCTGCATTTGCTCTGCCAGAACCCGGTCTACAGCGCCCGCCACCGATTCCAGGCCGTCGGGGAGATACCCGCCGACCGCATACTGCCAGGTGACTGCGGTACCTTCGCCCTCGTCCGCGAACTCCCAGGTCATGTTGCCCATGACTCCCATGAGTCCCAGCGGCCCCAGCCCCCCGCTGAGGCGCAACATGACCCCGGGATTGACGAAGGTCACGGTCATATGCACCACGCCGCCGCCCTCGCCCAGTTTCTCGCAGAAACATCCCGGTGTTCCCGCATCGATGTAAAGGTTAGACGCATGACCCGACACGGTATGGTCACTGCTCCACCAGGAGCCGACTTCGCGTACGGCCGCCTTGTACACCTCCGCGCGCGGGCGCGAGATCGTCACGCTGTGCCGTGTATTGAACCCGCTGGCACCGGCGTCTACCACTTCCGCCGCGGCCGGAACAGGATGCAGAAACGCCAGAACCACGACGTACGCGGGAAACGTGCAGATCTGGCCAGGCTGGAACATAAGAGGATGGATGCGCAGAGAAAATCGAACTCGTGCAATATACGCTCCGATAACGGGCAGCGGCAAGAACGTCTCCGGCAGGACGCGGCATCACGAGAGCCAACGACATGGCCACCCTCAAGCTCGAAGAGGAATGCGGGCAGCTGCTGACATTGGCTGCCCAACGCTTCAACAGGGAAATGAACGGTAATGCGGGACCAGTGGACCGTTGTCTATGAAAGCCAGACCTGGCAGCAGTGTTCGGATCGCGCCCTGGTGCTGCATTCGCTGGGCATTCCCTACGAGCTGGTACGCGGGGCTTACCAGTCCGCGCTGGCGGTTCCGGGCGAATTCGCCGAGCGCGCGAAATTCGAACTGTGGCAATACGAGCAGGAAAACCGTAAACCCCGGCCTCCGCCACCACCCCTCGTTACGCATTATCAGAACGGCATTCCTGGCGCGATGGTTTACGTCGTCGTTGTCTGTCTTGTGGCCTGGATGGCAGGCGAGGCGCTTTTCAATCGCGACTGGTTTTCCGCAGGCCGCGTCGATGGCGAGCTCATTCGCGGCGGCGAGTGGTGGCGAACCGTCACTGCCCTGACGCTGCACTCCGGTCTTCGGCACTTGCTGGGCAATATCGGCTTCGGCGCCTTGTTCGGAATCATGGCCGGGCGGCTTGTCGGTTCCGGGGTGGCATGGCTCGGGATCGTGCTGGCGGCCGCGGCCGCGAATGCTCTGAACACCCTGCTGCTGGAGTCAGGCCATCGCTCGATAGGCGCGTCCACAGCGGTCTTTGCGGCGCTGGGACTCGTCGCAGGATTCGCCTGGCGCGCGAGGCTCATGGGCCAGGACCGGTGGCCTTACCGACTGGGTCCTGTCGTGGGCGGCATCGCATTGCTGGCGTTTACCGGCACTGGCGATGAGAATACCGACATCGGCGCGCATCTTGCCGGCTTTGTGTGCGGGTTCGGCTGCGGCATCGGCCTCACGCTTTTTGCCGGGCGACTGGCTGATAATCGCCTCCAGGCGGTCGCCGGTGTTCTTGCGCTGGCCGGTATCGCCGCCGCATGGATGGCCGCCTTCGCCGCGCCGTCCTGACCGGATTCCGCCTCGGCCGTCTCGCCGCTCTTGACGCTCACGCCGCCCTCTCATACTGTACGGGCATACAGTAACTACAGGGCTCTAACCGGATGATCGTGAAAGGACGAGGCTCCAACTCCCGCAATACCTCCCGTTTCGCTACCCGCGTCATCGAGGCGGAGCCTGGCGCCTGGGACGAGGCGGAGATTGCGCCACAAACGACGCTGACGCCCATGCAGGCGCGCCGCATTATCAGCAGCAATGACTCACCGGACATTCCCTTCGACCGGTCCATCAACCCCTACCTGGGCTGCGAACACGGTTGCGTTTACTGCTATGCGAGGCCCAGCCACAGTTATCTCGACCTGTCTCCCGGACTCGATTTCGAAACGAAGATCTACTACAAGCCGAACGCGGCGCAGGCGCTTCTGGCCGAATGGCAGAAGCCGGGCTACGACTGCAAGCCGATCACCATCGGCGCCAACACCGATCCCTATCAGCCGGCCGAAAAAAAGCTTCAGATTACACGGCAACTCCTGGAGCTTTTTCTCGAGCACCGGCACCCGGTAAGCCTCGTTAGCAAGGGCGCGCTGATGCGCCGCGACCTTGACCTTTTGTCGGAGCTTGCCGCACTGGGACTTTGCTCCGTCGCGATCAGCATCCCCACGGCTGACAATGCGCTGAAACGCGGTCTCGAGCCACGCGTGCCTTCGGCCCGCCTGCGCTTCGAGCTCATCAAGGCGCTGTCCGACAGCGGCATCCCGACCAGCCTCCTGATGGCGCCAATCATTCCCGCTGTCAACGACGATGAAATCGAACACATCGTGGCGACGGCCGCAGCAAGGGGTGCCGGGCGGGCGTCATACGTCCTCATCCGCTTGCCGCACGAGCTGAAGCAGATTTTCACTGAATGGCTCGGAGGCCACATGCCGGACCGGGCGGAACACGTCATGAGCCTTATTCGGCAGGCCAGCGGCGGCAGGGAGTATGACCACCGTTTCGGCCTCCGCCAGTCGGGCCGGGGAGCCTACGCGGACATGATCGCGCAACGGTTCGAGCTCGCCTGTCGAAAAGCCGGCATCCGCTCCGGGCGCGCGCTGGGGGCACTGGATTGCAGCCGGTTCCAGCCGCCGGGGCAGCGGCAAATGACGCTCGGCCTGAGCTGAGGATGGTCAACACGACTACCCGCGGTTTCCGCGGAATTGTATAGTGATCGTGTCGCCTCCCTGTACCGCTCGATTCGAACTAATTTTCTGGCCAAAGGTCATACGAACTCACGAGTTATGCATCCACGGTCCATGAAATTACGCTTGTCCGGAAGGTTCGTCATGCTGGCGGCCGCGGCGTTTGTTGTTGCGCTCGCCGGAAATTCGCAAGCTCAGGATTCCGCCGACCCGAGGACCGTCGAGGAGGCGCTGGACCGCCACTACGAGCTGGGCCCCGGAGAAACGGGTAGCGCGCAAACTCCGGAGCCGCGAAGTGAAGACGATCGAATGCTGCAGGGGCCGCCGCAGGAACATGCCCGGGCGGAAAGCGGGGAGAGCCCTGAAGAAGAGTTGCAGCGCTTCTTCAATCTTTATAAGGAGGCGCTCGACAACAAGGCCTACGACGAAGCCGATGTGCTGGCGAAACGCGTCGTTGAACTGTCGATCCGCCTGTTCGGTATCAACAGCCTGGATTCCGCGAGAGCGTTGACGAATCTCGGCATCGCGCAACATCAAAACGAGGATTACGATGCTGCGGAGCTCAATTACAGCGCCGCAATCGACATTATAGAAAGCGTCGAAGACAGGCTGAATGCAAATCTCATCAATCCACTAAAGGGGCTGGGCGCAGCGCAGCTTGCCTCTGGCCGCCCGGAGCAGGCGATCGAGAGCTTCGAGCGCGCCGTGCACATTAGCCACGTCAACGAAGGGCCGCATAACCTGATGCAGGTCGATGTGCTCGAATCGATTGCAGAAACGTTCGTCTCGATCGGCGAATACGACGACGCCGAAGATATCCAGACGCACATATTCAATCTCGAGGCGCGGGACGTGGAACTGGACAGCCTCGAGGCGATACCCGCGCTGGAACGGCAAGCGCGCTGGCATCACCGCCTGCAGCTCTTCGAAAAGGAGCGGTATACCTGGCGCAAAATTATCGACATCATCGAAGACCGGCGCGGCAAGGAGGACCTGGGCCTCATTCGCCCTCTTACGCATCTGGGCCGTTCATATCTTTACGTCGGGCAGCCGGCGATGCCGTATCAGCAACCGACGTCCATCAGTTCCGGTGAGATCTATCTGAAACGGGCGCTCCGGATCGCCGAGAATAATCCTGAAGCGAGCTGGGAAACGCGCGAAGAAGCCATGCTTGCCCTCGGCGATTTCTACATCCTGTCCGGCCGGCCAAACCGGGCGGAAAGAATTTATGCCGACACCTGGGCATTGCTGTCAGGCGATGAGGA
>JBBDSK010000209.1:0-5154 GCA_040904985.1 Woeseia sp.
TCATGTGTATCAATGGGCCGCCTAGTCGTGTGGACGGAGTTTTTGCGCCCTACAGGATGCATCGTTTTTTAGGATATCAAGTCCAACTGCCTCGCCACGGCTACGGCCGATGTGCGATTGCTGACCGCTAACTTTGCAAAGATGTTCTTGAGATGCCATTTGACGGTATTTAGGCTGATGTACAGCGATTCCGAAATCTTGCTGTTCGTATTGCCTGCCGCAATCAGCTTCAGGATTTCTTGCTCTCGTTCACTTAAAGGCTCTATCAAGCTGGCTTTCGCCCCATCTGCCAGAGCAATTGCACTCTTGGTCTTGTTGGTCTCCTCGGCGATTAGCATCGTGATCCCTTCCAGGAAGCTTCGCTTGGACTGCGGCCAATCACCGATGGCATGGTCTCGCGAATCGAGTAGCAGGGCGTCAATTTCCTGACCTTCGTCTATGAAGCAGCGCACCGACCTGTTCGGCGCAGCAAACTCCAAAGCCTCGTCGATCAGGCTAAGAGCCTTCGTCTTGTCATTGGTAAATCGTGCCCGGGCCTCCAAGATGTAACACTCAAGCACCCGCATACCTCGACGCGACTGGGCCGCGAGGTCGCGAAGGCGCGCGAGCGTCGGTATGGTCACCTCGGGACGTCCCGTCGAAATCTGCAGCCTCGCCCAGGTCAGCGCCTTGCGGCAGGCAACTCGCTCCCATTCCGGCGGAATCCACATATAATCTGCGTCCACGTCAATGCCGTTGCTGATGGCATGATCAATTGCCTCATTGAGGCGGCCCGATTGCAGCAGGTAGGTAATGCGACTTCCCTCGACGAGCGAGCGGTGACGCTCGTAGGGCGTGCCCCAGCGCGCTCCCAGAGCCGCGGTCAGGTCGTAACAGCGCATTGCCGCGCGATGGTCGCCGCGAAGTCCACTGATTCGGGCCAAGGCGGTATAGCCGAACACGAGAAGCTTCGTGAAGCCGACTTCCCCGATCAGCGGCAGGTTTGGCTGCAAGCGTTCGAGTGCCTCATCGATTCGGTTCCACTGATAGAGAACGATCCCTTGTATCACCTGCGGCACGGGTGCTACGTACTTTTCCTCGGAAAAACTCGTATCGTGGGGCGCAAACCTTGCGAAGCAATGGTCGAGATTTCCGTTGGCAAAATCATTCAACGCGAGGAAGCACTCAGAATAGATCGCGCCGAATTCCGAGTGCGCCAGTTCGTGAAAACTGCGCGCGGCATAGAGTGCCTTTTCCGCGCGGCCAAATTCGGCGAGTTCGGCGTAAGCATAACCAAGAAAATTGCACGCGAGGCCACGCTCGAATTCGTTCAGGAATTGAAAATCCCCCTCAAGCAATTCGATGATTTTTCCCGGATCGTCACGGGCGATTGCAATTCCCGCCGCCAGCAGTCGAATTTGTTCTTCCAAATAAGCGATCTCTTTCTTGCTTGCGCTGGCTTTTAGTTCCCCCAAAAGCTCTGTTAGTCGAGACAGTATTTCCTCGCTTTCGTCTGCACTATTCGCGTGGTACAGCGCCGTGGCAAGCAGGTAAAGAAGCTGCGGTTTTTCGTTTCTGACATGCTCAGGAATTCTGCGAATCCACGCGATCACACGCGGTATCCGACCTGCTCGCAGCTCAATCCAGGACTGTCGTTCCACCAGTGACGTGACAGTCGCGAAATCTCCAGCCAGCAAACCATACTCAACGGCTTCGCGAGACATGTTCGCAGTCTGGCACCACTCGGCAGCCTGACGATAAAGGCCGACCAGTTCGCCCGGGTACTTGCGCCGCAGCTCGGTCAGCAGAAATTCGTGGAATAATGGATGATATCGATACCAGTTACGCTCCTGGTCAAGCGGGGTCATGAACAGCCCGTCGCGTTCGATTTCCTCCAACAGTTTTGCGGCATCGTCGCGACCGGTCAGCGTGGCAGCCAGACTGCCGTTGATATGTTCCGCCACCGAGGTACGCAATAAGAACTCCTGGATAACGGCCGGCTGTTGTTTCAGGACATCCGTTGCCATGTAGTCGGCAATATCCTTCAGGCTGCCAGAGAACGAATCGATAAAGTCGTCGCGTCGCTCCGGATCGCGGAGCGACAGGGATGCGAGCTGCAATCCCGCAACCCAGCCCTCACTGTGGTCGTGAATCTTCTCGACCTGCCGGTCGCTCAACCCAAGCTTGCGGACCTCGATCAGAAACTCAGTCGCTTCCGAGAGATTAAATCGCAATTGTGTCGAAGTAACTTCACGCAACTCGTCCCTGACCCGAAGCGCCGCAAGACCGAATTGCGGTCTTGTGCGCGACGCGACGGTCATTTGAAAATTGTCGGGCGCAAGGTTCAATAACAATTCGAATAACTCATCAGTTTCCGGGTCACTTACCAGGTGATAATCGTCGAGAAACAGATTCACCGAACGACCGACCTCGCTGACATCCTGAACGAAGTCATTCAGGGTGCGCGTTATGTCCAGACGCGAATTGCCGCCGATAATCCGCGCTGTGCGCGAGCCGAAGTCCGGTAGTTCGTAGCGAATTGCTTCCACGACGTCACGTAACAGATCGGCGAGATTATGATAATCAGCAAGCAATGACATCCAGGGAGCTGCATACCCAAGAGACTGGAGCTCCTCGCGCAATTGAATTAACAGGGTTGTCTTGCCGAAACCGGCTGGCGCAGCAACCAGGGTGAGTGTCGGGGGCCGTCGCACGCTGCCGGACTCCAGCAGGCGGCGGCGGGCGATCATTCGCGAACGGGCGATTGGCGGTATATATTTTATCTTCATGTGATGCGTAATCGAGACTTCGGGAAACTTCTGACTCATTATTTCATAGCAGCATCGCCCACAAGGAAAGTCTCTGTGTTTGTGTGAGTCGTATCGTCATCGCGTAACTGGATCCGGACAAAGCTGTTCGCTGGTACTGCCGTCCAACTGGAAATATCTTCGTCGAGGGGCTCCGACACCAGCAGAGTTCCACCGTCTGTTCGATTTATGTACATGGACGGCGAGTTACTGTCGGATGCCCAACGCGCAGCATACACCGACTGGCCGTCGCTGATCGCAAACGTAGCGCGAAACGCCTCCTGAATATTTCGCTTCCGGCGCAGCGCGTTTATCTCGCGAATCGTTTGCCGGATCGCGGTGAACGGATCGGTGCACAGACCGTTGGCAAGCATCATCTGAAACATGAGCTCACTATCGGTACTTCCGACCATGGCGTCAAAACAGTCGTCGGGGAGCATGTCGAACAAGCGGCGGCGCAACTGTCGATACCCGCCGATTTGTCCGTTGTGCATGAACAACCAGCGTCCTGAGCGAAACGGATGACAGTTCACCAGCAAATTAGGCGCTCCGGTGGAGGCACGGACATGCGCGAAGAATACGTGGCTTTGAATGACGCGCGTGAGTTCGCGCAGGTTGGGATCGGCCCATGCGGGACCGGGATTACGATACAGCCCAGGTTCCGCCGCCTTCGCGTACCACCCCAGGCCGCCACCGTCACCATGGACGCCGAGCTTGGCCTTATGCGAATGCTGGGCCTGCTCGCAAAGAGAATGCGGACCTTCGTACAGGAATTGCTCGATCAGGCGAGGTTCCCCGATATAGGCGAGCCATCGACACATTGCGGGTTACCTTGTTGCCGCCCGGATGGCGGCGAGACTTTATCGCAGTCCAGAATAGGCGTTCATTGAAGACGACAAACCACCCCAAAGGGTGGTTGCTTCGGGCCATCCCGGGAGACACAATCATTCTGGATCCTGTTCCGGAACGCGCTATGTCGCCGCTTGGAAATGCTACCCGACGACCAGCGCTCGGCCGCCAATGTTAAGTTTTATTGTTCGTCGACTGCTTGCGACCATCCCAGTAATGGCAGTTGTCGCTATCATCGTGTTTTCGCTGCTGTATCTCACCCCCGGCGATCCCGCCGCGGTCCTCGCCGGAGAACAGGCAACAGCTGACGATATTGAACGAATACGGACGTCGCTGGGTCTCGACGAGCCTTACATCGTCCGATTCGGGCAATGGATCGGCGGGGTATTGCGGGGCGATCTCGGTACATCGATTTTTTCCCGACGCCCTGTCATGGACTTGATCGTACAGCGCCTCGAACCAACCATCGCCCTCACGCTTGCGTCCTTGCTGATTGCCGTGATGATTGCCGTGCCTCTCGGCGTTATCGCCGCATGGCGCGCCGGGAGCATGATAGACAGACTGGCGATGAGTTTCGCCGTGCTCGGTTTTTCCATTCCTGTTTTTGTACTTTCTTATCTGCTGATCGCGCTAATCTCGGTTGAGCTGAAATGGTTGCCCGTGCAGGGTTATGTGCCCATCGCTTACGGACTCGGCCCGTTCCTTGAGCACCTGATCCTGCCAGCACTGTCGCTTGGCATCATCAACGCAGCACTTATTGCACGAATCACGCGTACAACCATGCTCGAAGTCCTTGGCCAGGACTATATTCGTGCAGCTCGTGCCAAGGGCCTGTCCGTAAGTCGCGTACTTATTCGACACGCGCTAAAGAATGCAGCCGTACCTATCGTGACCGTCATCGGCATCAGCTTCGCGTTGCTCATCAGCGGCGTCGTAGTGACTGAAACCGTATTCAACATTCCCGGACTTGGGCGGCTCACGGTAGATGCGATTTTGCGCAGGGATTACCCGGTCATTCAAGGTGTCATCCTGGTGTTCTCCGCAACCTACGTTATTGTCAATCTTATCGTTGATCTCAGTTACGGTTTGTTCGATCCGAGGATTCAGCATTGAGCGCCGTTCCCGCGAGCATCGCAGCGCCACAGGGGACTAACGTCGGGCGACTCTGGCGCAAGTACCCAAACCTCCTGATAGGCGCCGCGATGCTGCTGACCGCGATCGTCGCCGCCGTCCTCGCACCATGGCTAGGCACGGTTGACCCGCAAGCCATTTCACCATTCGACCGGCTGCGCAGACCGGGAGCCGAGTTTTGGTTTGGTGGCGATCTCGTTGGGCGCGACGTGTTCAGCCGAACAATCTATGGTGCGCGCGTATCACTGGCGGTTGGTGTTGGGGTGGTCATTGGGGGCGTGTCACTGGGCCTCGTGGTTGGACTGCTGAGCGGCTTCGTTCGCTGGGTCGACCAGATCCTGATGCGCGTGATGGACGGACTCATGGCGATTCCGTCGATATTGCTTGC
>JBBDSK010000210.1:0-5148 GCA_040904985.1 Woeseia sp.
CCACGCTGTTCATATCCGATTTGCATCTCGAGGCCGCACGACCCGAAATCGGCAGCCAGTTTCTGGAGTTTCTCCAGCGTGAAGCGACCGGGGCAGATGCGCTTTATATTCTCGGCGATCTGTTCGACTCCTGGATCGGCGATGACGACCCGGAGCCGGGGTTCGGCGAAATGAAAAAGGCGCTTCGCTCCATCGTCGACGGCGGCGTGCCGGTCTATTTCATGCACGGTAACCGCGACTTTCTCATCGGCCGGAAGTTCGCCGATGAAACAGGCATCCGCCTGCTGGAGGACCCCTGCAAAGCCAATTTCTACGGGCGGGAGGTATTGCTGAGCCATGGCGACGCCCTTTGCATCGATGACGTCAGATACCAGGAGGTCCGCTTGATGACGCGGGATCCGGCGTGGCAGGCACTGATGCTGAGAAAGCCTTTGGAGGAACGTCAGGCGATTGCCCGCCAGGCTCGTGCAGACAGCGCGGCCCACACGGCAACCCTGGATCGCGACATCTCCGACGTCAACCAGGGAGCCGTAGAGGCCTTGATGCGCCGATACGACGTCCGCACGCTTTTGCACGGCCACACCCATCGCCCCGCGGTGCACAGTTTCCCGCTCGACGGCGAACCGGCGACGCGAATCGTGCTCGGCGACTGGTACGAGCAGGGCAGCGTTGTGCGATGGGACCAGGACGGATTTCGTCTCGAGGCGCTGCCGCGCCCTTAGCACCACTGGATCACCGTCTACTGGCGAACTCCGGCACGCCGCTGTGAAAGCGGAATTGCGGGTCGGGTTTGCGGATGAGTTCAGCTTCGAGCGCCTGCAGTTCCGCAACACGATTCGCGATAACACTGTCATCCAGTTCGAATTCCAGCGTGGCCAGCTCGAGGTAGTGTTCGAAATGGCGTGCTTCCGAGCGCAGCAGTCCGGCGTAGAATTTGTCCAGCGGCGGCGGCAGATGCGGGACAAGGACAGCGAAGCGTTCGCAGGACCGGGCCTCGATCAGGGCGCCGACGATGAGCACATCCAGCAGGCGCCTCGGCTCATCGGGGCTCGACGCGTCTCTCAGCGTCGCTGCATATCGCGACGCCGAAAGCCGCTCGAACGGCAGGTCCATCTCCTGAAGCAAGGCTCGCACCTGCTCGAAGTGCCTTAGCTCTTCGCGCGCAAGCCGGGACATGCGCTGCGCAAGACGCGTGCGCTGCGGATAGCGATAGATAAAGCCGATCGCTGTCGATGCCGCCTTCAGCTCGCAGTTGGCATGGTCCAGGAGAAGCTCCGGAATTCGCGCACAGGCCTCTTCCACCCAGGCCGGTGGCGTCTGCGCCTGGAGGAACGCCGCTACCGCTTCGGGAATCAGATCGCCTGCAGCCACTCGACGACCTCATCGGCGCTTTGCAGCCGCGCGTCCACCGACTTCGCAAGAAGCCTGTCCAGAAGCGGCTGATGATGTTGCAGCGGAGGCGGCAGTCGGGGAATCGGCGCGCGACGGTGCTTGTAAATGATCCCCATTGCGTTGGCGGCCTTGTATGGCTTCTCGCCGGTCAACATCTCGTAGAGAATGACCCCGAGACTGTACAAGTCGCTGCGCACATCTACGTCATCGGCATGTCCCTGTTCCGGGCTCATGTAATAGGGCGTACCGAAGATTTCGCCGCTGCCCGTTATCTCCTGCCGCAAGCGCATGCGCTTGGCCAGACCGAAATCGATCAGCGCGACACTCCCGTCCTCGCGCAGCATGACGTTTCCCGGCTTGAGGTCGCGATGCAGTATGCCCACGGAATGCACCTTGGCGAGCCCGCTTGCGATCTGCAAGGCGTACTGCAGTGCGTCCTCCTCCGGAATCTCTTGCTGAATGCGTTGCCTCAGATCGCCCCCCGCCAGGTATTCCATCGCGATGTGCGCGTGGTCATCGCTCACCCCAAGGTCAAAAATTGTGACGATATTGGGATGTACCAGCTCCGCGATCATCTCGTATTCCTGCAGGAAACGGTCGAAAGCGCCGATGCCTTCCGCAAGATCCGGCACCTCGCGCAATACCTTCAACACGACCCTGATGCCGTCTGCCTCCCTTTCCGCCAGGTAAACAGACGAATGCTCGCTTGCGGAAAGCTTGCTGAGAAAGCGATAGCCCTTGACCAGCGGGTGTATGCCCGCCCTGGCATCGCCGATGAACAACGAATGGGTTGAGGAGACGCGACTCCGCGACCGGAGAATGTGGCTTATGCGGACGATCAGTTCATCGTGCTTCAAACGGTGTCGCAAAAATGCCGCATCCGCGCCGGCTTCGAGGGCTTCCCGCTTCATCCGGGCGTTACTGCAAAAGTAAGCGACAGGCGGGAAGCCTGGTCTTTCGAGGTACTGCCGCAGAACCTTCAGGCTGCTTCGGTTGCCCTGGTTATCGCCCAGCAGAACGATGTCGTTGCCGGCGCCGCTGAACTCCTCCGGCAAGTGTCCCGCTGTCCCGGGATCGAAATCGGTAATCGCGGCGTCCGGCCAGCAGGTCGTAACGTGGTGCATCAGCAGCCGGCGAAAATCGCGGTGGCCGTCGATTATCATCACTTTGATGCTCATCGAGGCATCAGGCTGCGCTCCGGCCCGCCACACTGCCATGCGAACCTCGTCAACGTCCTGCCGTGGGTGCGAACTCCGGCCATCGCACCGTTACATCCGGGCGACCCGGCCCTTCTGTTCGCTGGCAGCGCCCGCAACATCGTCGCGGCGCCCGCTTTCTCCAGGCGACGGCTCGGTTGCCGCTCGGTCGTCGGCTGCCTGCAAAGCCATAAGAGATTTAGCCGCGTCGCTGCGAATGCGCTCGAGCTCGCGCAGATATTCCGGCGTCACGTCACCCGTTACGTATTCACCGGAAAAACAGGAACTGTCGAATTCCGTGATGTCGGAGTGGTCGTGGCGCACGGATCTCACCAGGCCGTGCAGGTCCAGGAAAATGAGCCTGTCGGCGCCGATGATCTCCCTGATTTCCTCGATCGAGCGTCCGTTCGCGATCAGCTCCGACGCGGCCGGCATATCGATGCCGTAAACGTTCGGATAACGTACGGGCGGCGCCGCCGACGCGAAGTAAACCTTCCTGGCGCCTGCGTCCCGCGCCATCCTGATGATCTGCCTCGAGGTGGTGCCCCGCACAATGGAATCGTCCACCAGCAAAACGTTTTTGCCGCGGAATTCCAGATCGATGGCGTTCAGTTTCCGCCGCACCGACTGCGCGCGCTCGGCCTGCCCCGGCATGATAAAGGTGCGGCCGATGTAACGGTTCTTGATGAAACCTTCCCGGTACTTCACACCGAGGTGGTAGGCGACCTGAACCGCCGAGGTCCGGCTCGTGTCCGGAATCGGGATGACTACGTCGATATCGTGGTCAGGCCATTCGCGCACTATCTGCCCCGCAAGCTGCTCGCCCATCCGCAATCTCGCCTTGTAAACGGACAGATTGTCGATAATCGAATCGGGTCGTGCGAAGTAGACGAACTCGAACAGGCAGGGCGCGTGGCGTACCGGCCCATCGCGTTCCCGGCTGTGCAGCACACCGCTGTTCTCGATGAACAGGGCTTCTCCCGGTCGCACGTCCCTCACGCGCCTGAATTGCAGTATGTCCAGGGCCACGCTTTCAGACGCAACGATATACTCGTTGCCGCGCTCGGTTTCGCGAACGCCCAGCACGAGTGGCCGGATACCGTTGGGATCGCGAAAAGCGACGATGCCATGGCCAATCACCATGGCGACCACAGCATAGCCGCCCTTGCAGCGGCGGTGCACCGCCTCGACTGCATCAAAAATCTGCCCGGGCGTCGGCCGCCCGTTGGTCCGGCACTGCAACTCATGCGCGAAAACGTTGAGCAGCACCTCGGAGTCCGACCCGGTGCTGAGATGCCGGCGGTCCTCCCGCGTCAACAGGTCCGTCAGCTCATCGATGTTCGTCAGATTGCCGTTATGCGCGAGGCAGATACCATAAGGCGAATTGACGTAAAACGGCTGCGCCTCCGCGGACCTCGAGCCGCCGGCGGTCGGATAGCGAACGTGGCCGATGCCGACATTTCCCGTCAGCCGCAGCATGTGACGCTGGCGAAACACGTCCCGCACCAGTCCATTGTCCTTTCGCACCTGCAGACCCGACTCGCCCCAGGTCACGATACCCGCGGCGTCCTGCCCGCGATGCTGCAACACGGTCAGCGCGTCGTAGATCGCCTGATTGACCGCACCCTGGCCCACCATCCCGACTACGCCGCACATAGCCTTAATCCGCTCGCGGCTGAGATCTGGCCGCCAGCGGCTCCGGCGCCAGTTGCAGCTGCAACATATCGACGCCTCGCGGCGCCATGATGCGCAGCCATTCGGCGACGGTTGCGCCGTACGGGATCAGCCGCGAGTTTTGCCACCAGTTATCCTTGTCGAAGTTTGCCATTTGACCGCCAATAATAAAGACGCCGAGCAACAGGGCGCCGCGGCAGAAGCCGAACATCGCTCCCAGCACGCGATCGGTGCCGCTCAGCGCCGAGAGCCGCACAAGCCGTGAGATCCCCCACCCGATAAGACCGCCGACCGTAAGAATGACAATGAAAACGAGTGTGCGGCCAATCCAGAGCTGCAGGCCTTCGGAGCTTACCCATCGCTCGCTCAATTGACCGGCGTGGGCGCCGAAGTTCATTGCGGCCCAGATCGCGGCGAGAAGCGTCACGATCGAAATCGACTCTTTGACAAAGCCCCGAAAGACCCCGACGGCCACGGAAATCACGATCGCAATGGCAATAATTGAATCTGCAATCGGCATCAGTCGTGAACGAATTCCTGGCCCGGAAAGATACGGGATGATGTGCTGCCGGGATTCTACCAGAACCCCTCCGCGAGGTTGGCAGTCTCTGCGTGCGAAGACGCTCGGACGGCGCTGTCACCGGTTCGCGCCTGATGCTGGACATCATGCGCGCAATCGAAAGCGGGGAGTTCAATCAGGGATGCGTGACGACCTGACCTTTGTGACCGTTGTCGCTCAGCTTTCCGGCAACCGCTTCGGCACTGTCCCTGTCTTTCTGCGGTCCGACACGAACCCGGTGCAGGGAACCGCCCGATGACTGGTGCTGGCTCAGGAACGCGGCGTAGCCGCTTTTACGCAACTCGGCCGCGAGCCGTTCCGCGTTTT
>JBBDSK010000211.1:0-5148 GCA_040904985.1 Woeseia sp.
ACTCGATTTCCCACCGTCTCGCTACGATCGCCTAAGTCCGACAGGCTGCTAGGCTGTCAAACGCTCAGCCGCGGTAATTACCGCGGCTGAGCGTCAGTCGGCACTGCGGCAGTAGCCGCATCGGCAAGCCCCGGTCTTATCCCGGAACCGGACGCGTCAAGCATTCAGCAAGCGAAAGGTGCCCGATTGTCCGGAACCGAGGATGCTCGGGGGCTCGATGAAATTGCCTTGCACGAAGTCGACGCCGGCATTGCGTAGCCAATCGAAATCTTCCTGCCGTTCCACCTGCTCGGCAATCACTCGAAATTCCATCGTTCGCGCGAGCTTGATCATTGCTGCCACCATTTCCTGGCTGACCTGGTCGTCCGTCACGTTGCGCGTATAGGCGCCGGCAATTTTGAGATAGTCCACCGGAAGATGCTTGAGGCTGGAAAACGCCCCGAGGCCGCTGCCGAAGTCATCCAGCGCGAACTCACAGCCGATGCCGTGCAGCACTTCGATGAAGCGCTGCGCAAGCTGCACGTTGGCCGAGATTGCATTTTCGGTCACTTCGAAGCAAATGGCGGATGGCGGCACGCCGCTGTGGTCCAGGGCTTCGACGACGAACCCCAGAAAGCCTTCATCGGCGAGTGTCTGCCCGGATATGTTGATCGAGCAGTTGCGCTGGCCAGGCAGCTTGATTTCCCCTGCGCCGATGGCAGACAACGCGGCGCTGACAACCCAGCGGTCGATTTGCGGCATCATCTGGTAGCGCTCGGCCGGGCGAAGAAATTCCGCGGAATTCGGGGAACGGCCGGTCTCCCCCGGCATGCGAATGAGGATCTCGACGGCGGGGCCGGTTTCGTCGCCACCGCCAGTGGCGATGATCGGCTGGATCGCAAGTTCGAACCGGTTCTCGTGCAATGCCGTCTGCATCTGCCGCAACCACTGGATATCGCCGCGCTCGCGCGCAATGGCCTCATCGCGCGCGGAATACACGTGCACCTGTCCGCGTCCGCGCTGTTTCGCAACGTAGCAGGCAGAATCGGCGGCGCTCATCAGATCCTGCATGGACGCGCTGGCATGGCTGATCTCCACCAGCCCGATCGAGATGCCGATGTTGAAGATCTTGTCCTGCCAGACAAAGCGATAGTCGGCGACCGCGTTGCAAATGTCGGTTGCAATCTGTCTTGCCTTCTCGAGGGGACAGCCGATCAGCAAGGTGCCGAACTCATCGCCGCCCAGCCGCCCCACGTAGTCCGAGTCGCGGACCTTGTCCTTGATAAGGCTTGCCACCTCGCGCAGCATATTGTCGCCCGCCTGATGGCCGCAACTGTCGTTGACCGCCTTGAACCGGTCGAGGTCCATATAAAAGAGTATGTGCACGGCCTCTTCGGCCTGCGCCGAATCGATGGCATCCTGCAGCCGCCGCTCGAACTCGCGCCGGTTCACCAGCCCGGTCAGAGCATCGTGCGTGGCGTGATAGCTCATTTGCTGCGTCAGGCCCCGTATTTCAGTGACATCGTGAAACACCACCACCGTGCCTGAAATACTGTTTCCGGGACCGCGAATGGGGGATGCGGTGATTTCGACCGAGTGTTCCTGCTCATTGTCGCGGCTGATGAGGAGCGCGCGCCGTCCCATGTTGACTCTCCGGCGCATGGAAAGACATCGCTCGACCGGATCCCCGAGCGGCCGCCTGTCGGCTTCGTCTATGAGTGAAAATATTTCGCCTATCCTGTGACCACGCGCCTGTTCGCGATTCGCGCCGGTCATCGCTTCGGCTGCGCGGTTCATATAGTCGACGCGGCCTTCGGTATCGGTTGTGATTACACCCTCCGAGATGGACTCGAGCGTGTACTGGGCCTGTCGCTTGCTGCGACTCAGCGACACTTCGAGACTTTTGCGATGGCTCACATCGCGCGCGATCGTCAGGATCGCAGGCCTGCCGCGGTATTCGATGGTGGCGCTCTGTGCTTCCACCCAAAGCCCCTGCTCGTCGCCGTTTATCAACTGGATTTCCAGACGGCGCGGGACGTTCTCGCCCGCGAGCCGTTTTGCCATGGTATTGCGGAACAGCGCGCGGTAAGCCGGCTTGACCAGGTCTGCCGCTTCACGGCCTTGCAGCTGATCCGGTGTGAGCCCGACCAATGCCGCGGCACTCTCGTTCGCCATCAGTATGCGATCGTCGTGCACCAGCACGATTTCCGGCAGCGTGCCCGCAAAATCACTGAACAGGCGGTCGCGGTCCTGGATTTCGGCGTCCCGTTCTCCGAGGGCATCGAACAGGCGATTGATGCTCATGGCAAGGCCTCCGACTTCGCTGTCGTCGGAAATCGGCAGCCGCCGTCCCACCGACGCGTCCCCGGCGACCGCAACCAGCTCCGCATCGAGATCCGCAAGCCGCCGCGCCAGGCGCTTTTGCCGCATCCAGAGCCAGGCAATCGCCAGGGCGGCCAGGAGTAGAAGTGCTGCAAGAACCCACACGGTCATGGGCAGCGGCCCGGGGCGCCGATGCGCGACGCAAGTAACGAATTGATGTGATTACAGCGCAAGTTTCGTTCGTCCCTTTCCGGCTATCGCGCTAATGATGCCGTGAAACGATCATTTGTTATTATTCGCCGCTCCGGGCGTATCTTCTTTGCCGAAGACACTGACAGAACCAGAGCGTGATCAATGTACACTGCCAAGCATATCCCAGCGGCGCTGGCCGGCTGAGGCGATTCACCATAATTCAGGAAGGCGAAGTCCCGGCCAATTGCGGCTACCGCCGGGGCGATGGAGAACAGAAGTGGAACCGTTATCAATGTATTACCGGCACGTGAACCGATGAAAACAGAAATCGCCCGGCGCCAGATGGTGGAACAGCAAATACGCACCTTCGAGGTCTTCGACAAAAGGGTGCTGGCCGTTCTGGAGGAACTGCCCCGCGAGGAGTTCGTACCGGCCCCCTTTGCGCAACTGGCGTTTGCGGAAACCCAAATTCCGCTGGGGCAGGGCCAGTTCATGATGACACCGACCGTCGAAGGAAGGCTGCTGCAATCGCTGGCGCTGCGCGAGGAGGACGACGTTCTCGAAATCGGCACCGGTTCCGGATTTCTGTGCGCCTGCCTGACCAGGCTCGCGCGCTCTGTCACCAGCGTCGACATCTTTCCGGACTTCACCGAGGCTGCCGGAAAAAGACTGCGGCACGCAGGCATCGACAATGCGTCTCTCGCGACGATGGACGCCTCAAAGGCGCTGCCGCGGGGAGAATTCGATGCAATCGCCGTCACCGGCTCCTGTCCTATGTTCGATCCAAGGTATTTCGAGGCCCTCAGACCCGGGGGGCGGCTGTTCGTTATCGTGGGACTCCCGCCGGTTATGGATGCGCAGCTCATTACGCGGGGCGCCGACGGCGAGCCGAAGGTCACATACCTTTTCGAAACAAATGTCCTGCCACTGATCAATGCGACCGCTCCACCGGTATTCCGGTTCTGAAATGCGGCGGCGCTTGAAACCGGTATTGCGGTTGCGGCATCTAATATTGTATTACGCCATGCGTTCAGGCTGAGTCAAACCGTTCGGTGACGAAGAAATTGACTGAAGAAATAGAACCCGTCGAATTGCTGCAGCGCTGCCGCGGAGGCGAACTTTGGCAGCTGCTCGACGTCCGAGAACCCTGGGAACTGGAAAATGTTCAGGTGCAAGAGACGGCGAACATGCCGATCAAAGCCATTCCAATGAATGAGGTACCGCAGCGGACCCGGGAACTGGACCCGTCTCGCCCGGTGGCCGTTTTGTGCCATTCCGGCGGCAGAAGCGCGCATGTCGCCGACTTCCTGGCGGGGAAAGGGTTCGCGCGGGTCGCCAACGTACACGGGGGGATCGCCGCCTGGCCCTGCGACCGCCTCAGCCGTTCGGGCACTGGCGGCTGAAACCGGTCGCTCGCAGCAGCGCTTGACTGATATAGTGATATATATAACCATAACACCTTGGCCCGGGCCGGCAGCCGCTTCCGTGGATAACAATAAATGAGAAAGTTAAGTATTTGCGCCTCGGCGCTTATTGCCCTTGCAGCCGCATTCGCACCCTCCCCTGGCCTTACGGCATCGCTGCTGGAGGTGTATCAGCAGGCGTTGCAGAGCGATCCCCTCATTCACGAGGCCGAGGCTCGCCGTCTCGCCGCCCAGGAAGCGGCTCCTCAGGCGCGGGGACTCCTGTTGCCGCAGCTCGCCGCAAGCGGATCCTGGAGAACCGGCGATGTCGCGGGTAGCAGCGTAGAAGCGGATGCCACCGGACGATTCGCCACGATCCCGTTCGCCTCCGAATTTGACGACAAAGACTGGATCATTTCCCTGCGCCAGACCGTGTTCCGCTGGGATCAGGTGGTCAACCTCCGGCAGGCAAGCAAGGTTGTCGCACAGGCAGATGTCGTCTACGAGGCCGCCCAGCAGGACCTGATGATCCGCGTTGTCGAGCGCTACTTCGAGGTACTTGCCGCGGAAGACAGACTGACCTCGATCCACGCCGATCGTGAAGCCATCGCGCGCCAGCTGGAGCAGGCGAAGCAGCGCTTCGAAGTCGGCCTCATCGCCATTACCGATGTGCAGGAATCCCAGGCAGCTCACGACCAGTCGATCGCTGCGGAAATCGGCGCCCAGCGGGAACTTGCAACGGCCCGGGAGCTTTTGCGCGAAATCACTGGCGAGTATGTGGCGGAGCTTGCGGCCCCGGCTGAGCAATTTCCGCTACCCGCTCCAGCCCCGGCCGATCAGGATATCTGGATCAAGCTTGCAATGGAGCAGAATCTCGACTTGCTCGCGAGCCGTCTGGACGAGCAGATTGCGCGAGACGAGATCGCCTTTCGCCGGACCGGCCATTACCCGACCGTCGATCTTGTCGCTTCGCGCAGCGGCAGCGAGAGTGAAAGCGAACGCAGCTTCAACAACGGACCCTTTTTGACGGCCGACAGCTCGAGGGACGGCGATACAATCGGCATCGAGGTTACGGTACCCATCTTCTCCGGTGGCCGAACATCGTCAGCGGTTCGTGAAGCCGTTTATCTGCACCGGGCGTCACGAGAGCAATTGCAGCGGGTTGCAAGGGAAACGGAGCGCTCCACGCGCGACGCCTATCTTGGCGTGCTGTCCGAAATCAGCCGGGTCAAGGCGCTCGAGCAGGCGGTTC
>JBBDSK010000212.1:0-5139 GCA_040904985.1 Woeseia sp.
TGACCGGAAGGTATTTCACGAACGGCAGTCCCACCAGCGGAAACAGCGCGAAGAACCACAGCACGGTGTCGATGCCGCCAAGGTCATACGCGCTCGGCATCAGCATCAGGCCGATTGCGCCGTATATCAGTACCCACATGATGAGGTAGCCGAAGTTGCGGTCCGGGTCATTGCTGAGTCCGATCGCCGCGAAGCTCAACGACACCAGTCCACCGGCGCCGAGACCCGACGCGAACCGCAATGCGGCAAAGAGTTCGAAATCATCAACGAGCGTCGACAGTGCGTTGGTGAGAAACATCATGATGAGCGAGCAGGTTAACACGACTCGCCAGTTCACCTTGTGCGCGACAAACGTCAGCAGAATCGTGGTTGCCGCAATGCCGAACATCTCGGCCGAGGCGGTGTAGCCGGCCTGACTGTCGTTGAGGCCGAGATGGACGACCAGTCCCTGCACGAAGCCGGGCTGAACGATGAAGACCTCAGGGCCGATCACACCCATGAGGATGGCGGCCGACAGGCCCCGGAAGGAGTTGGCTTCCAGGGGCCTGCGGTCGTCGATTACCTGCTCCAGCACGCTTCTCCTCGAGGGTCGAACGGCGCGCTCATTCCATGTTGTATTGCAGGCTCACGCCGAACCAGCGCGGCGGGCCATAGGCTTGCTGGTTGAAACCGAAGGAGCCGGTGAAGTCGAAGGTGTAGCTCAGGTACTCCTCGTCAGTGACGTTGTGCGCGAAGGCCGCAAGCTCCCAGCGCTCATCGCCGGAAGTGTACGAAGCCCGCAGGTTGCCGACGGTATAACCGTCCTCCCTCGAGACCGGCACATTCTGGATGTCGTAAAACATCTCGCCCTGGTAATTGGCCCAGGCCTGCAGCGCCACTTCACCGCCGAATGCCGGCCAGGCGTAGCGCACCAGCGCGTTTGCCGACACATCCGGCGCCGCGACCATGTCCCGTTTGCGCGGCGCGCCGCCGGCCGGATCGGGAATGCCTTCCGCGGTGGCGTCGAGCACTGAAAGCCCCAGGGCGATGTCCCAGCCTTCCGCCGGGGAAGCTTGCAGTTCCAGCTCTGCACCGCTCACTTCCGCGTCCGTGTTGAAAATCACCTGGTTCAGGATCTCGAAGCGGAAGGTCTGGAAGTCTTCGTAGTCATAATAAAATGCGCTGCCGTTGAAGCGGGCGCGCCCCTCGAAGATCGTCGACTTGAAACCGATCTCGTAGCTGCGAAGTGTTTCCTCACCGAACGGGATGGTCTCGGGCGTATTGCTGGCGAACAGGAATGTCTGGTCGAGAAAGCCGACGTTGAAACCGGCGGACTTGGTGCCCTGGGAGATTGAGCCAAAAAGCAGCAGGTCGTCATTCGGACGCCAGTCCAGTTCCAGTTTTCCGCTCACCGAATCGTTGTCGTGGATCGCCAGATCGCCAACCGTTGCGGGGCTGAAGTCGAACGCAACATCGCTGCCGAAGAGAAATTCGAACAATCCCGATTCGTCTACATTCAGGTAATCAAGCGTTTTTTCGTCGTTCGCGAACCGGGCGCCCGCGATCAACGTCCACTGCTCGCTGAGATCGAACTCGAGTTGGCCGAAAACGGCGAGCGATTCCGTCTCCTGAATATAATTCGCATCGAAGAACACGAACCCGAGGTTGGTCAGGTCCAGGATGTAGTGCCCGTCCACTTCGTTGTCGAAATAGAACAGGCCGGCGAGCCAGCGGAAGTTTTCGGCGCCTCCGTCGAATCGCAGTTCCTGGCTGAAGGTGTCGGTCTCGGCGCCAAAAGTTGGAAGTAGCAGCGGGAAAGGGCTCGCCTCCGTGTCCTCCGACTGCAGGCGCTCGACGGTCTGGAAGGAGGTAATCGAGGTTACGCCGATGTTCCCGAGCTGCCATTCGATGTTGGCCGAAAGCCCGCGGGTTTCGACCTCGACACGGCCATCGCGGTCGAATTCGCCGGCCCAGGGATCGCCGTCGGTGTCGCGGTAGCCGAAGCAGTCGGTACCCGGCGCCGGCCGGGCATCGCCGGCATCGAGCACGCCGTCATGGTTGCAATCGACCGACATGTCCTGCTGCCCCGGTGCAAGCGGCACGCTCTGGCCGGCGTCATTTAACGCCGTCGCCTGGTGCTGCCAGGCGCCCACGTTGGCGTCATTGTCCGTCCACCAGCCGTTCAGCAGGAGGCCGAAGTTGTCCGACGGTGAGAACAGCAGCTGAGCGCGGGCAGCCCTGGCATCGGTCTCGTTGTAATCGGGACCGGCGCGATTCTCCGTCCAGCCGTCGTGCTGGTTGGTAGCGAGTGACAGTCGACCCGAGACAGTGTCCGTGATCGGCCCGCCGAGGGCGCCTTCCAGTTTCACCTGATTGAAATCGCCCAGGGTGGCGTTGACGTAACCGTCCAGTTCCTCGGTCGGCCGCCTGCTTACGTAGTGCACGAGCCCGCCTGTCGTGTTGCGGCCGAACAGCGTGCCCTGCGGGCCGCGCAGCACCTCGACCCGCTCCATGTCGAACAACTGGAAACTCAGGCCGCCCATGGCCGGGCGGTAGACGTCGTCTACGTAAACGGCCACAGGGTTCTCGTTGGCATCGGCGAAGTCATTGAGCCCGACGCCGCGTAGAAAAAAGTTGATCTGGCTCGATTCGGCGTTCGGGACTGTGTAATTCAGACCCGGAGTCATGGCCACGACATCGGTCGTGTTCGTGAACCCGAGCTGGCGCATTTGGTCGCCGGTAAAGGCAGTGACCGCGATGCCGACGTCCTGCAGGCTTTGTTCGCGTTTTTGCGCCGTGACGATGATTTCTTCGAGCACACCGGCAGGACGGTTGTCCTGCGCTCCTGCGAACTCGATCGGAGCGATGAGCATCAGCGCGGCAATGGCAACTGGTGCGATGGATGGGACGATGCGTGGCATATCTCTCTCCCCCGTAATGACGGACCCGGATAAACCGATTGCCGGTGTTGCGCAGAAACGGGCAAACCGGGAGCCCGGACGACTATACTATTGGCGCTCCGCGTCGGCTGCTTGTACCAGAGCGAACTGCGTCGGATTTCGCTTGGTGCGGCGGAACTCCTTCGGTGTCATACCGTAGGCTTCGCGAAAGCAGCGGGTCATGTGCGGCAGGTCATAGAAGCCCCACTGCAGGGCAATGTCAGTAATCGAAGTAGCCGCACAAGCCGGATCGGAAAGCGCCCGGCGACAGGCTTCCAGTCGCTCAGTGCGGATCAGGCGCGTCACCGTCTGCTTTTCATTCGCAAACAGCTTGTGCACGTATCGGGTACTGATACCGAAAGTCTGCGCAATCATTTCGGGCCCGAGGTCGCGCAGCCGCAGATTCTGCGTGATGAAATGCCCTATGCGGCACAACAGCGCCTCTCGCGAGCGGTCGGCGGGACTGTTCCCGTGGGTATCGAGCACTCCGCCCAGGAGATCGAGCACATTCGTCTGCACCCGTTCCACCATCGCCTGCGGAAGCCGGGGCAGCCGGCGCGCGGCTTGTCCAACGAAGCTGCTCAGCAGTCCGCAAGCGGCATCCTCGGCAGGCATGCGCCGTCCCAGAAACTGCTCCGGATCGCGCGCCAGGCGCCGCATGGTCGTACCCGGAACCGCCAGCACCAGCATCTCGTGAGGCACGAAAAGGTCGAGCCGGTAAGGCTCCGCCGTCGATGCGATAACGAAGTCGCCGGGACGGAGATGAACTTCACGTCCCCGCTGCGACCAGCGCGCTTCGCCGCGAATCTGGAATTTCAGCAGGTATGGCGGGTCCTGCAATCTCGCGATGTCGCGCGGCCTGCGACTGACCGCAACCGGCGATGTGCTGATGCGGGCGAGCTGCAGGCCGCCAAGTTCCGTCGCATCGAGCGTGGCAACGAAGCGGTCAGCACGGCCGCCGGGTGCGCAGTGCATGGGGCAAAATACCTCGTCGATCACGCTCAGAAAATAGTCGAAGCGCTCCTCCTGCGGAATCGTGCCGATTGGAAATGACTGGTACATTCAAACCTCCCGGCCAAGGCTTTCGCATTGGGGCGGTTCATGAATAATACGAAGTGCCGCTTTGCATGATCCTAGCACGCGGGGCGGGCGGCGCCAGACGGCGCGGGATTTTCCGACGGGGTGCTCTCGCATGTGCCCCCCGACCTGGAGCCTGATTTGAACGCTGACAGCTTGTACGAAACCTTTACCATTGCTGCGAGGTCGTTCGGCAGTCGGCCGTTTCTACGCGCGCCCGCCTCGAGTACATGCGGTTACGCTCCGGGGGCGATCGGCTGGAGTTACGAGGAGGCGTCAGGGGAGGTCGAGCGCTTGCGCAGGCTGTACGCCGGTCAGGGGCTGCTGCCGGACCTGCGGGTGGCGGTGGCCTTCGACAGCCGCCTCGATGTCTACCTGCATCTCCTGGCGCTAAACGGGCTGGGCGTGAGCCTCGTGCCGCTGAATATGGGCGGTACCGACTATGAGATCGCGCGTCTGGTCGAACACTGCGACTGCTCGCTGGCCGTGTCGGCCGATGAGCATGCCGGCCGGTTGCGAACCCTCGCCGGGCCGGCCACCGCCTGCCGGGTCCTGTCACTGGCGGAGCTGCATGCGGGCGCCGGGTTGGGTCCCGCAACCGTTGCCGGCGTCGGGTCGCGCGAGGCTGCGCTGCTTTATACGTCCGGCACCACCGGCCATCCGAAAGGCTGCATGCTCACGAACGCCTATTTTCTGGCGCTGGGGCGCTGGTACAACGGGCTCGGCGGCCGCTGCGAATTGACCTCGTCCGATCGACTGCTGACGCCGCTGCCGCCGCATCACATGAACGCGCTCTGCGTATCGTTTACTGCTGCGTTGCTCTGTGGCGGGTGCGTCGTGCAGCTCGACCGGTTTCATCCATCGTCGTGGTGGCAAACCGTCCGCGAGGAAAGCGCCACCGTCATTCACTATCTCGGCGTCATGCCGGCCATTCTGCTCACGCTCCCGGCGACCGAAGACGACGACATCGGCGGGCAAGTGCGTTTTGGCTTCGGGGCGGGCTGCGATCCGCGCCATCACCGGTTGTTTGAGCAGCGCTTCGGCTTCCCTCTGCTCGAGGCCTGGTCGATGACGGAAACCGGCGCTGGCGCCGTGACGATTGCCGACCGCGAGCCGCGGCACGTCGGCCAGCGCTGCATCGGCC
>JBBDSK010000213.1:0-5121 GCA_040904985.1 Woeseia sp.
CGCCCCGAAGGGGTGGCGGGCGTAGGCCCGCCATCAATCCCACCTACACTTTTGGTGACCAATTAAAAGTTCCACTGCGTCCCTTTTTAGTTACTGGCGGAGAGGGTATGGGACCCGCACCTGGCATCCCCGGGGAAAATTTTTCCAGCGAAATTGTAAGACCTTCCAGTAAAAGCGCCTGGAGTCAGCCATAGGCCACGCCCCACCTGCTGTGCAGGCACTGGCCCGCTCTTTGCAAGGGAGAGTGATAAGACTTTGCCAGGAGACCCTCAATGAAAGTGACTTACGCGATGCTAAAGGCCCCCGGCCTGTATCAGAACGAGCTGCTCTCGGTGCTGTTGACGGAAATAAGCGACCGGATCGCAGCCGATCTCAAGCTCGTGGACCTGCCCGTTGGCGCCATCGTTTACGAGGCTGGGATTGCGGAGCGCTACGCTTATTTTCCAGGTGACGCGCTGATTTCATTGCTGCCTGTGATCGAGAACGGAAAATCCACGGAGGTCGCTGTCGTGGGCAACGAAGGTATGGTCGGTATCGATACGCTGACCGGCGGCAGTAATCCATGCAGCCAGGCGGTGGTGCAATGCGCCGGGGCGGCTTACCGCGTACCAACACAGCTCTTGAGGGAAGAATTCAAGCGACATAGTGAAATGCGCTGGTTGCTCCTGCGTTACATACAGTCGCTGTTCGCCCAGATCAGTCAGGCAGCAGTCTGCAATCGTCATCATTCGGTCGAACAACAGTTCTGCCGTAAACTTCTCACATCCGCTGATCGTCTCTCCGCGGACGAAATCGCATTGACTCAAGAAAAGATCGCCGAGCTATTGGGCGTGCGTCGCGAAGGCGTAACCGCGGCAGCCGGACAGTTAAGAAAACTCGGCGTTATCGATTATCGACGCGGACACATCAGAATTCTGGACCGGGAAAAGCTTGAGGAACTGAGTTGTGAGTGCTACGCCGTCGTCAAGACCGAATGTGATCGCCTGCGGCCGAGTGAATTTCGTAAGTCTACGCTGAATGTGGTGCCTCGGTTTGCCGCGCATCGACCGGCGATCCCGGTAGCCGGGCGACGCAATGGATTCGGCAGCTCTTCCGCTTACGTGAGTTGAGGACATGACGATGCAATATGGGACGCCAAACACGGAAAAGTTGGCACAACCTTTGCTTATTGTGTCGAGTGAAAGCCGAGTCCGGCTTTCCCGAAACACGTATAGCCAGCAGCCGGCATGACTCTTTAGTAGCGTTACATCAGGAGAAAGAAAATGGACTGGGATCGAATCGAAGGTAACTGGAAGCAGTTTTCAGGCAAGGCGAAGCAAAAATGGGGCGAGCTGACTGATGATGAACTTGACATCATCGACGGCAATCGCGAGGAACTGCAAGGTAAACTGCAAGCGAAATACGGCAAGTCGAAAGACGAAGCCAGGCATGAGATCGACGAGTGGCAAGATTCGCTCTAAAGGAACATTTTGAAACGCGATTGTCACAAGCCCGGTGGGGGATCCTGCCGGGCTTTTCTTCTTCGCCCGGTGCATGACGCAGGCTGTTCGCTCATGGTTGACCGATAATTACCAGAATGTTGATTTATGACCTCTGCCCGGGATTCGGCAGATCGTTGACCTCGGGACCGAGGGTGAAGTAGATGGCAGCGCCTTCGCCCTTTATACCTTCGGCCCAGATGCGTCCACCGTGTCGCTTCACGATGCGCTCGGCAATGGCCAGGCCCAGGCCCATGCCATCGGATTTCCCGGCGTTCGCCGATTTTTCGAACGGGGCGAAGATGCGCTTCGCGTCTTCGGCATCGAGTCCGCAGCCGTTGTCGCGGACGCAATAGATCACGATGGTGCCTGAGCGGGTCTCGCCCGACACACTGATGCGGCGCGGATCCTTGTCCCGCGTGTAACGCAGCGCATTGTCCAGCAGGTTCAGGACGAGGATTCGCACCAGCGTGTCATCAGCCTCGACCTTGGGGATCTCTCCCAGCTCGAGAAAAACCGGTGGCCCCGGTTGGACAGAGCGCAGCTTCTCGAACTCTTCGGCGACCAGAGTCTTCATCGACAGTGTCTGGCGTTCAAAGGTCGAGTGCGTCGCCAGCGAAAGACCAACCACGCGTTCCAGGATCTCCGCCATGTGTCGCACCCCGGTTGTGATGCGCCCGAATGCCACGCGCGCCTCTCCTTTAATATCCCCACCCACGTGATGCTCGACCAGCGCGTGGTTAATGGAAATGGAATTCAGGGGAGTACGCAGGTCATGAGTTACCGATTCGGTGATCGTGACAAGGTCAGCGTTCAGTTTGGTGAGCTCCTCGGTGCGTTCGGCCACCTGTGCTTCAAGGCCCTTGTTCAGCGCTCCAAGCTTGAGCTCCGCCTGTCGTGCTGCCATGGCGCGCAAGTTCACCCGTCCGTTCTCGCAGATCAGCAAGCCGACGAGAATCGATACCGCGAGGCCCAGGGGCAGCACGGCCGCAAGCGTCGGTGTGACCATCGATGCTGCGAGCTCGGCGGTTGGCGTATGCACGACCTCGAGTAGCGCACCCATCGAAGTCCTGATACGGCCCGCGCGTGTCCAGTGTCCGGGAATGTCGACCGCAGCGGTGTCGCGTGAAAAAATGGTCTGGTCGCGCCATCTCACGGCAATGGCGTAGCCCGGTGATTCGTCTCGCAGCATCGCGCCGAGCATCGCCGGCGCATGCAGTTCGGCGACCATCAATCCGCTAACCTGCGCCCGATTGATGACGACCCGGATTCGATTCCCTTCGTCGCCTGCGTCGGGCCCGACCATCGCTTCGCCGGGAACTCCGGCGGCCGCTCCGCGCAGGCGCTCCATAACCCGCCGCTGATCCGGCCCGGGCTCAACATCAAGTGACGGCTGCCCTGCCGTGCGCAGGAACTGTCTGCCCCTGGCTTCATCGATCCATGCGAGCCGCTCCAAGCCGCCGAACTGCTCCAGGCCGGCTCCCTGGTAGGCTGGCCATTGATCCGGTGGTTCAGACGCGTGAGCAGCCCAGTAGTCATGCACACCGCGCAATCCCTCCAGCATCGCATCGATCTGCCGGATCAGCCGGCTGCGGGTCGTATAGGATTCCGCCTCGACGATCAGGGCGATCTTCGAGTTCTCGGTGTCGCGAAGAAGGCCCCACGCCTGAACGGTGAGGAATGCGAGCAAAAGGGTCAGGACAGCTGCTATTATAAGGCGACCGGTCACGTCAATTCTCCCTGTGGCCATGCGTGCCACGCGACGGACAGCGGCTGTGCGGTTCGGTTTGCGGCTGTTCGATAATAGTGGACCGATCCCTCGGTTGCATTCGGCGCTGGCCGGCGGGCGTGGCATCCGGCGCCGAATCGCGTGTACGAGTGTTCCTGTTTGTGCGGCCCTGCGCTAGACTGGCGCACTCGTCCTTCGGCGCCAATTCGGCGCTCCCGAGCGAAAAGCGGTAGCGGCGACTCTGATAACCGGCAATTGGCAGCTGACCCATGGCACGTATTCTGTTCATCGACGATGACCCGGACTTCACTTCCGCCGTTCAGGCGCTGCTGAAGGACGAGGGCCATGCCGTGAGCATTGCCAGTGGCCTGTCCGAAGCCCGCGCAACCATGGAGAGTGAACGATTCGACATCCAGTTCGTCGACCTGATGTTGCCGGACGGCAGCGGCCTGGAGCTCGTGACCGAGGACGGGCCAAGCACCGTCGTCATTACCGGTCATCCATCCATTGAGTCGGCTGTCCGGGCCATTCGCGGCCCCGTCATAGATTACCTGGTAAAGCCCGTGGACGAACGCGCTTTGCTCGATGCCATTGCGCGTGCGCTCAGCGACACGTCCGGGCGAATTCGCGTTGCGGGCGGCAGCCGGACAACAAACAATCAGACTCACGACCAAATCATTGGCGACTCGGCGTGCATGCGCGACTTGCGGGAGACCGTGAGGGAATACGGCGCCACCGATATCACGGTACTGATCACGGGGGAGAGCGGTACCGGGAAGGAACTCGTCGCCCAGGCACTGCATCAAGCCTGGAATCCGGCGCGTCCGTTCGCGGCGGTCAACTGCGGCGCGATCCCGCAGGACCTGCTGGCCAGCGAGCTGTTCGGTCATGAAAAGGGCAGCTTTACGGGTGCGGCGGCCCGGCGAAAGGGCCTGTTCGAGCGCGCGGAAGGTGGCATCGTGTTTCTGGATGAAATCGGCGAGCTGCCCCAGCAGCAGCAGATCGCACTGCTGAGAGTTCTGGAGACCAGGACCATCCAGCGCGTCGGTGCAGAAAAGGAGATCAGCGTCTCGGCGCGCGTGGTGGCGGCCACCAACCGGAATCTCGAAAAGCAGGTCGACGAGGGCGCGTTTCGCGAAGATCTTTTTTACCGCATCAATGTCCTGACAATTCATGTGCCACCGCTGCGAGAGCGTGGCGGAGACTTGGAGCAGCTTGCCGCGCATTACCTGGCGCAGTACGCCGCACAGTACAGCACGCCCGAGTCCGCCTCGGCCGAGGCGCTGGCGCGTCTTGGCGCCTACCACTGGCCGGGCAACGTCCGCGAACTCAAGCATACGCTGTTGCGGGCCGCCATCCTGAACCGTGGCAGGGCACGCGTCGAGAAACTGCCCGACGACTTCGAACGACCGCCCGGGTGGGCGGGTCATGCCGATGCCATGGTGCCTGGTATGTCGATACGCGAAGTCGAAAAGAGCCTGATCGAAAAGACACTCGATCACTTCAGTGGCGACAAAAAGATGACGGCCGACGCGCTTGGCGTCAGCGTCAAAACGCTCTACAACCGGCTCAAGGACTACGAAACCTCACCATCAGAGGGTTGATGCGAAGTGGAGCCGGCCAGCAGGCGCTCGCGTCACCACTGCGGCGTTACAATCGAGGGCGCCGACCGACGAGGAAGGTTACGACAGCCAGAACCAGCCCGACGACGAACAGGATCCAGGCAATGTTGACGGCGGTGCCGGCAACGCCGGAAAGTCCAAAAACGCCTGCGATCAGCGCGATAATCAGGAATGTAACAGCCCAGCCAATCATTTGAATTCTCCTTTGTACGGTGTCCTTTTCCCTCATCGAAAAGGTTTATCCGACGGCAAAAAGGTCGGCAGCGCAACACGCAGCCCCCCCCGGAGTAAA
>JBBDSK010000214.1:0-5108 GCA_040904985.1 Woeseia sp.
CCTCCGGCCCCTGCCTCCCGAAGGCAGTGCTCTACCAGGCTGAGCTACACCCCGAGGCCGGCCGCAATGATACACATCCAGCGATCATCCCACCAGACGCAGCTCATCGGCCGCCGCCATTGTTCCCCGGGCGCCGTTCGCTTCGTATGAGCCACAGTGCTTCCTGCGGCCCGGTGATGTAGCTGACTTTGCCGTCCTCGTCGATCCAGGCGTCTTCTTCGCGCGGGATCGGCACCTTCTGGCCGTCCCACTCCGGGATCGGCGCCGTGATGCGGAATTCGATGGACCAGAATTCGCGGGTGCCGACCGGCTTTATGGCAAAAATTCCGTAGCGTTCGGGCCAGTTGAAGACGGTACGGGCGCCGACGTCGTGCACCCAGTTGCCCTGCGTATGTCCGTAGACGAGGGCATCGATACCTTCCTGTCTGGCTCGGCGTTCGATAATTTCCTTCACCATCACGCCGGTGCGCTCCGGCTGCAGTTCTTCCACGTAGATCTCGGCAACCCTTTGTGACTGTTCAAAAGCCTGCCGCAAGCCCTGCGGCGGCTCTGTTTCTCCGGGATGCAGAACGTATGCGATATGCTGCTGGTCCGTTACCAGCCCCATCAGTTTCACGCCAAAGTCCACGTGCACCAGGTCACCCGGCTGAATCACTGGGTTGTCATGGTCGCTGAGTTCCTCTTCCTCGCCGCGACGGTATATCGTCAGGCTGGGCGGGAAGTTGAAATCGAGGTGCTGCGATTTCCACTCATCGACAATCCATCCCCAGACGTCCATCAGTCGGGTCTGCCCCGGCGTAATGACCTCGTTGGAGAATGCTCGTCGCAGGATATTCCACGTGCGCCAGCTCGCCTCTGTCTCGATTGCCAGTTCTGCAGGTGTTCTCGTACCGACATAATCGAACACCAGCGCTTCGGAAGACACCAGCCGCAACGACAGTTCATTGCCGATGGCCTCTGAAAGATAATCTTCCAGCTCCGCCGAGAGCCCGTCCGCCATCGCCACGGTTCGGGATCGGTTTACGGCTATGTGTTCCGGATCCGCTTTCCTTATATAAGTCCTCAGATGGGGCGCGAGTCCCTCTTGCCCGTACACCTCGATCCGCTCGAAGAACGCGCGCATGTGCCCGCTCTGGTGCGTGCCGAATATCACCGTCTCGAGCGGCTGGTCACCGCCCGGATCGCGGAAAATATACGCATTGCGGTGGCCGTACCAGCCTGAGGTGCCCAGCCCCCCGAACAGTTCGAGCAGCGGATCCGGATTGAATTCCCGGCTAAGGATTACCCACATGTCGATGCTCTGGCGGCGCATCGCCGAGCGCAGGTAACGGTCCATCTTTTCCTTCTTCACCGCCCATTCGTGTCGTTCCCGTTCGAGAGCCGAGCCACTGTGCTGACCGAAAGCCGCCGGCCGCTTTGCATCCTCTACTTCCGCAACAACGGGTCGATATGCACAAGCCAGGGCGAAAATCAGCAGAGCGCAGAACGATAGCAAGCGCGGGCGGTACTGCGCTGTCACGGCTTTACTCAAGTGCTTCCCCAAAAATCTCGAGTGCGGCCCCGAATTGCGCCGGATCAGGTGCGCCGCTTGACGGCGAACTCGGCGATGGCGACCATCGCGTGCCGGTATTCGGATTCGGGTACGTCAGCCAGCGCGTCGACCGCCAGTTCCGCGGCCTCTCGGGCCCGCGCCGTCGTGTACTGCAGCGCACCGGTCGTTTCAATGATCGACTGAATGTCGCTTAATCTGGGTAGCCCATCCGTCTCGATTGCGGCGCGTATCATCTTGCGCTCGCTGGCGCTGCCGTTTTCCATGGCGTAGATCAGCGGCAAGGTGGTCTTTCCCTCCGCCAGGTCGTCGCCGAGGTTCTTGCCCAGTTCGTCCGGCAACGCATCATAGTCGAGCGCGTCGTCGATGAGCTGGAACGCCGTGCCAAGATTTCGGCCATAGCAGACCATCGCTGCTTCATCGCCCGCAGCGCGCTCTGCCAGCACTGCGGCGATCTGCGCACCGGCTTCGAACAGGCGCGCCGTCTTGCGGTAGATCACCTGCCGGTAGCTCTCTTCGCTGATGTCCGGATCATGTACGTTCATGAGCTGCATGACTTCGCCGGCCGCGATCGTGTTGGTCGCGTCCGCGAGGATCTGCATGATCTGCATCTGGCCGACATCCACCATCATCTGGAAGGCGCGCGAATAGAGAAAATCCCCCACCAGCACGCTCGCCTGGTTGCCGAACACCGTGTTTGCCGTATCGCGTCCACGCCGCCGGGCGGAGGAGTCCACCACGTCATCGTGCAACAGCGTTGCCGTGTGGATAAATTCGATGATCGCCGCGCAGTGCACGTGATGCTGCCCCGTGTAGCCCAAAGCACGGGCGGCGAGGAGCACGATCAGCGGCCGCAGGCGCTTGCCGCCACTCGTTACGATGTACTCGGATACCTGCGACACCAGCGCGACATCGCTTTTGAGACTTTCGCGAATGAGGTCATCGACGGCGCGCATATCCGCCGCCGCTAACTGGTTAACGTCGTCGAGGGTCAGCGAAGGTGGTGTTTTTGCGGCGAGCTGCATGTTTAATGGGATAATGCCTGAAAGGTCGCGCATTGGCGACAGGAAAGGCCTGCAGCGGTCCCTGGCGGTCCCGTCGCAAGATCTTGAAATTAAAGTGAGATTCAGCGCCCGGATGCGTTGACCCGGAGCGGACGAATCTATAAAATTCCCGCTCTTTTGTGGCGGCAGGCTGATGCGGCGCAGGTAGCTTCGGCGCTGGTCAATCACAAATTCTTCTATTATCAGCACGTTGCGCGATCATGCGCGGCCTGCCTATTGGAGCAGATAACGATGTACGCGGTATTTCGTGCCGGCGGTAAGCAGTACCGCGCGAGCGAGGGCGAACGGCTCAAACTGGAAAAGTTTCTCGCTGACGAAGGTGCGGACGTCGAGTTCGACGAGGTTCTGCTGGTTGGCGAGGGCGCGGACGTCAAGGTCGGCAGCCCGTTGCTGTCGGGAAGCACCGTCAGCGCCAAAGTGCTGCGGCAGGGCAAGAGCGGCAAAGTCAGCGTTACCAAATTTCGGCGCCGGCAGAATTATCTGCGGCAGCACACGCACCGGCAGTGGTTCACCGAGGTCGAGATCACGGGCATAAACGGCGTGTCGTCCGGCAAGGCGAAGAAAGCTGAAAGCACGCCGGCGGCAGAAGAGTCGGGCGCCGGCGCAGCGGCGAAAGCGAAGCCTGCCAGCAAAAAGACGGCAACGAAAAAGGCGTCCAGGAAAAAAGCGACAAAGAAGGCGTCGTCTTCCGCCAGCAAAAAGGCGGCCGGCAGCACGACGAAAAAGAAGACTGCGAAAAAGAAAAAAACGTCCGCGTAGATCGGGATAGCGGAACGAAAGGGCCGCGCTAGCAGCCTGTCGGACTTAGGCGATAGTAGCGAGACGGTGGGAAATCGAGTCCAGTTTGGAGATCGTTTGAGGAGAATAGCCAGCTATTTGACGAAAAGGATCTTCAAAGTGGGCCGATTTCCCGCCGTCGCAGTAGATCAGTCCTAAGTCCAACAGGCTGCTAGAGTCGGTATAGGTCGAAAGCAGGATCAACGGGCTCACGCCCATGAATTTTGGAACGGGTCCGGCGGGAACTCCGGACCTGGCAGACAAGGGTGAAATAAAGTGGCACACAAGAAAGCAGGCGGTAGCAGCAAGAACGGTCGCGATTCGGAGTCCAAACGCCTTGGCGTGAAGATTTTCGGCGGCCAGACCGTTGTTGCCGGAAATATCATCGTTCGTCAGCGCGGCACCCGGTTCCATCCGGGGGTGAATGTTGGCATCGGCCGGGACCATACGCTGTTCGCGAAGAGCGGCGGCCAGGTCAGGTTCGAGAAAAAAGGCCCGAAGAATCGCCAGTTCGTGAACATCGACGCCGGCTGACGCATAGCACATCAGCGCACAAGACCCCGCTGCGGCGGGGTTTTTTGTGGGCGTAACAAGCGGGTTTCATTCCTGCTATCTTGTTGCCGCCGCCACGACTGCCTGGCGATCCACACCACAGCCTGTGATACCGCTCCATGAAATTTGTCGATGAAGCCACGATCAGCGTGCAGGCCGGGAACGGCGGCCACGGCTGCCTCAGTTTCCGCCGCGAGAAATATATCGAGCGCGGCGGGCCGGACGGCGGCGATGGCGGCCGCGGCGGCAGCGTCTACCTCCTGGCCAGGGCCGGTATCAATACGCTCGCCGATTTCCGGGTGACGCGAAAATACCGTGCGGAGAGCGGACGCCCCGGGGCGGGCCGCAACAAAAGCGGCAAGTCGGGCGACGACCTGGAGGTCGAGATTCCTTGCGGCACGGTGATCCACGACATCGACACGGGCGAGCTGATCGGCGACCTGACGGAGCCCGGCGAGCGCTTGAAGGTAGCGGAGGGCGGTCGCGGCGGCCTCGGCAATACCCACTTCAAAAGCAGCACCAACCGGGCGCCAAGGCGAACGACACAGGGTACATCGGGCGAAGCCCGGCACCTCAAGCTCGAGCTGAAGCTGCTCGCCGACGTGGGCCTCGTAGGGCTGCCGAACGCCGGCAAATCGACGCTCATCCGGGCCATGTCGGCCGCGCGCCCGAAGGTGGCGGACTACCCCTTCACGACGTTGCATCCTCATCTTGGTGTCGTCTCGGTAGGGCCGCTCCAAAGCTTCGTCATGGCCGACATTCCGGGCCTGATCGAAGGTGCGGCGGAGGGCGCCGGCCTCGGAATGCAGTTCCTCCGGCATCTCGAGCGGACGCGCCTTTTGCTTCACGTGGTCGATATGGCGCCGCTTGCCGAAGACCTCCAGCCCGCCGAGCAGGTGAGGGCGCACGTCATCACCATAGAGCGGGAACTGAAGAAATTTTCAGCAGAGCTTGCCGTCAAGCCGCGCTGGCTGCTGCTCAACAAGGTGGACCTGCTGCCGGCAGCGGGCCTGCCGGAGGTCCGGGACCGCATTCTTCGCGTTTTGAACTGGAACGGTCCGGTGTTTTACGTCAGCGCAGCAACGGGTGCGGGCACTACTGAACTGGCGCAGGCGGTGATGCGGGAGCTGACGTCGATGACGGACGCCGGCGCGCCGGCGGGCGGA
>JBBDSK010000215.1:0-5107 GCA_040904985.1 Woeseia sp.
TCTCGAGGCTTTACTACGCAGCCGGCTGGCCGATCTCGTCAGCAAGGACCACCTGGACCGCGCCATCGCAAGTCTCGACGGGCAGCCCGACACCATTTGGATCGCCGGGATGATTGCCAACAAGCTCGGTTTGTAATTCGCCTCGTAAGCCCCGTCGAATAACAGCACAAAGCGCTTCTCAAGCGTATAGGCACGGAAGTTCCGACAACTGGCTTCAATTAGTTTCGCCGGGTCAATGGTCAATAGAAACGGGTACACGCGCTTGGATCGCTACGATTCGATCGTCATCGGGGCGGGACATAATGGCCTTATTTGCGCCGCCTACCTTGCCAGGAGCGGACGGCGCGTGCTGGTTTTGGAGGCCGCGGAATCCCCGGGCGGATTCGCTGCCAGGCGTGAATTCTACGAGGGATTCCGGGCATCCGTCGCGCACACAGTCAGCCATTTCTCAAGAACGGTCGCCGACGAGCTCAAGCTCGCGGCGAAAGGCCTTCCCAGCAACTTTCGGGTCCTGCCGACGGTCGGCTTGAACACCCGACAGGAGCACATCGTTCTGCAAAACAGCTCGCTCAGCGGCGCCGATATCCGGGACGCGGACGCCTACGCACGCTTTCACGCACTGTTGGCTCGCTTTGCCAGGGCACTCGAGCCCTTCTGGTCCAAGACGATGCCGCGAATCGGGAACAACTCGATTGGCGAGGCACTGACCTTCGCGCATATCGGGTTCAACCTCCGCCGAATGGGCAAGCGGGACCTGCACGAGTTTTTTCGCATAGCGTCACTCCCCGCGCGCGACCTCATGGAGGAATACTTCGAAAGCGACACCGTCAAGACGGCGGTCAGCTGGGACGGGCTCATCGGATCGAAGATCGCGCCACGATCACCGAATAGCGCTGTACTGACGATGCTGTACCGAATGTCCGAGCAGGCAGGGCACGCCATTCCGACCACGGGTGTCGCTGGCCTCGTCGACGCGTTATCGGCTTCCGCAAAGGACCTCGGCGCCGAAATCCGGTGCGGGCAGCGTGTGAGCCGAATTCTCGTTAACGGCGCCCAGAACGGGCTCTCGGTAAACGGTGTCGAGTTGGCCAGTGGGGAGATGTTCAGGGCCGACGAGGTCATTTCGGCCGTCGATCCCAGGCGTACCTTTCTCGAGCTCGTCGGCGCGGAATATCTCGACATTGGTTTCACGAACCGCATCCGCAGGCTGCGGTGCGACGGCTATGTCGCGAAACTGCACCTGGCGCTGGATGGCCTGCCGCAGTTTTCCGGGCTGGAGAGCGTGGACGGGAGATTGGTTATTGCGCCGGATCCGGACACGGTGGAGTACGCGTTCGATGACGCCAAGTACGGCGAATGCCCTACCAACCCGCTGCTGGAAATCGTGATTCCCAGTATCCGTGACGAATCACTCGCACCGGCCGACAAGCACGTCTTGTCGGCGCATGTCATGTACATACCCTATCGCCTGAAAGGTGGCTGGACCGACGCCGCCCGCAACGCCGCGTGCGAACGGGCCATCGACACGATCGAGCGATACGCTCCCGGCATCCGTGATCAGATCCTGCACAGCGAATTCCTGACGCCGGCCGACCTGGAGCAGGAATACCGGGTGACGGGCGGTCACTGGCACCATACGGAACTGGCAATCGACCAGATGCTGATGATGCGGCCGACCTATGACGCCGCGCAGTACCGGGCGCCGTTACCAAACCTTTTTCTGTGCGGTGCAGGGTGCCATCCGGGGGGCGATATTTCCGGGGCGGCCGGGCACAACGCCGCAGGTGAAATCCTCCGGTGAGCCGCCACGACGCGATAGTCATCGGCGCAGGGCACAACGGCCTCACGAACGCCGCCTACCTGGCGAAAGCCGGACTCGACGTCGTCGTGCTGGAAAAGAACGACTATATCGGTGGTGCCGCCGTTTCGCGTGAACTGCACCCTGGCTGGATCTATTCGAATTGCTCCTACGTCTGCAGCATGATGCGCCAGGCCATACACCGTGATCTTAATCTGAGCACACACGGCTTGCTCCTGGTCCCCTACCTGGGAACAATCAATTTCGGCGACGGCGACGGAAGGTTATTCGCCTATCACAACCCGGATGCCGCCCACCTCGAGCTGAAACGCCATTCGCCCCACGACGCCGACGCGATGCATCGCTTCCAGGCGGATCTCACGCGATATTCCCAGCTCATCCGCAAAACCCTCATGCGGACGCCGCCGGAGCCGACATCGTTCCGGCCGAAAGATATCCGAGAGTTTCTGTTCCTCGCGAAGCAGTTCTGGTCGCTGGGCGAGAAAGAAATTTACGAATACATCCGCTTTTTTACGTTAAGCGCCGCGGATTTCCTGGAAGACTACTTCGAGAACGACTTGATCAAGGCCGCAATGGCCAGCCCCGGCATCATCGGCACGGCGCTAGGCGTGTACTCGCCCGGGTCCGCATACATCCTGCTGCACCACGTAATGGGGGATGTGGACGGCAACATCGGCGCGTGGGGGCTCGCGCGCGGCGGTATGGGAGCAATTTCCACGGCCCTCGCCGGTGCCGTTAAGGCCCACGGCGGTAAAATCCGCACCAATGCCGGTGTCCGGAAAGTGCTGGTCGAAAGCCGGAAAGCGGTGGGTGTGCTGCTGGAGAACGGCGACGAATTGCGCGCTGGCATAGTCGTATCGAATCTTGACGCGAAGCGTACCTTTACGCGGATTATGGACAAGGCTGACCTTCCGGAAGGTATCTTCGAGAAGGCTTGTAATTTCAAGATTCGCGGCTCATCGGGCAAGGTTAACGTCGCCCTGTCGGGCTTGCCCCGCTTTTCGGGTGTACCGAATAATCGCTACATCAATCGCGGCGGTCAGACCTTCTCAGGCTCCCTGGAGACGATGGAGCGTGCTTACGATTGCTGGAAGCGCGGCCGGTGGTCGGACAATCCGTTCATTGAATCCATCATCCCGTCCGCCTGGGATCCAACGGTTGCGCCGCCCGGCTGCCACTGGATGTCGAACTTCGTCCAGTACTGTCCCAGTGCCCTGACGAACGGCCCGTGGACGCCTGAGAAGCGGGAACGGTTCGGCCAGACCGTCATCGACAAGATCGAGCGCTACAGTCCCGGATTCAAGGATTTGATCGTCCACATGGAAGTCCGGACACCGCATGAGATTGAAGACGAGATCGGATTGACCGAGGGCAACATTTTTCAGGGCGAGCTGACGATCGATCAGCTGTTCTTCAATCGCCCGTTCCCCGGGTACGGCCAGTACCGTATGCCGGTCCGGAGTTTCTACATGTGCGGATCATCGACGCACCCGGGCGGTGGCGTGTCCTCCGCCTGTGGCGCGAATGCAGCGCGGGAGATTCTCGCGGACCTGCGCCGCCCGAACACGGTACCACAGGACGACTTCCACGATGAGTGACGAGCACACGGACGATGCCTACGCGGGCGAACGCCTGAAGCTTTCACCGTTCCACTCCCGCCAGTCGGCTTTGAACATCCGTGACGCATGGGCGTCCTGGAACGGCTACAAGTTCGCGCCGTATTACTACGACCCGGAATACGAATATTTCTGTGTACGGAATTCCTGCGGTACGTACGATATCTGCCCGATGCAGAAATACGAGATCAAGGGGCGCGACGCCGAACTGATGCTCAACCGTATGGTGACGCGCGACGTTCGCAAGATCGGGCTAAACCGGGTTGGCTACAGTGTCTGGTGCACGGACGAAGGACGAATGATCGACGATGGCACGATCTTCCGGCTTGCTCACGACCGGTTCATGCTGACCTGTGGCAGCCCTTGCGTTGCCTGGCTGGAGCAAAGTGCGTTCGGCTTCGACGCTGTAACTATCACGGACATCAGCGACACGCTTGCAGGCCTGTCGGTTCAGGGTCCTGCGTCATGCGCCGTGCTAAAGCGAATGGGATTCGACGGGATCGAATCTGCGAAACCGTTCGACGTCAGGCGTTTCCCCTTCCATGACGATGAACTGATGATTTCGCGGACCGGATTCACCGGCGACCTCGGTTATGAACTCTGGCTTCACCCGGAACTGGCCCTGCAGGTCTGGGATGAGTTGTATGCCGCTGGAGAAGATTACGGAATTCAGCCCTACGGTGAAACCGCGACCAATATGGCGAGACTGGAGGCGGCTTTCATCATGCCCGCCATGGAGTTCAACGAAGCGCTGCGGACGGTCCGCTTCGAGCATGACCAGACGCCGTTCGAGCTCAATCTCGGCTGGCTGGTCGATTTTGCGAAGCCGCATTTCAACGGCCGCACTGCTTTGTGGCGCGAGAAACAGCGCGGACCCAGGTACACCTTGACCAAGCTCGATATCGAAGGAAACAAGCCGGCCGTCGGGTCCTACATTTACCGGAGCAAGCGGTGCGTCGACGAGATCGGCTACGTTACCTCCGCCATGTGGTCGCCGGCCGTAAAAGCCAATATCGCCCTGGCCATGATCAAAACCGAGCATCTGGACGGCGACCTCCTGGCGGAAATCTACTACGAAAAAGAACTGCGTCACTACCGGCGTGTCGCCCGGTGCAAACACATAAAGAAGCCGTTCTGGATGCCAAGCCGCGCACGCGCGACACCGCCACCAGACTGCTGAACAGCACTGCAGCGCGTTAAATATCTTCCCAGCATGTAAATACTGCCTCTGGCATAAAACCTTCAGCCACGCCCGGCGTATAATCAAGTTGGCAGCGTTCGGGGAGAGTTCACATGCGCAGGGCGGAGTTCGTAACCAGCTATTTTGACGCTTGGAATCATCGTGACCGGAAGAGGTTGCGGCTCATCTTGCTCGAAACGGGCGGTATTGCGACATTGCGCATAACCCGGTCGGCTTCAACTCCATTTCGGCGTTCTACTCGGCCTTCAAAAAGCACGTGGGCCAGACACCCGCTCAATACAGGCGCGAACAACTGAAGCAGACTTCGTCGTCGCAAGTGAAGTAAGCGGTCAGTCAGTCCCTCAATCGCCCCATCGCTTCATATAGCGCACGCCGAATTCCGTCGGCCGATTGACATAGACGTTCTGGTGGTGCGCACGGCCTTCCACGGTCTGCGCGGCGGCCCATAGATACTGGCCGCTGCCGATCGTG
>JBBDSK010000216.1:0-5078 GCA_040904985.1 Woeseia sp.
AGTGGTGGCATTGGCCAGGATGCTGCGGGGCAACCGGCCGCGGGATTGACTGGAGGCGCCTGGCAACTCTCCAAATCGCTGCTCCGACTCGCGGCGCAGGGATTGCAAGCGCGTGTACGAAGACGTGGCGACGCCGGCGGTGGGGAGCGTGCACCGGGCGCGTCGGTTGGTGGATGAGCGGGAGTAGCTGATGGAGGAAGGTGACTGGGAGGAAGAGTTTTAGTCGGTGGATTGAGGTGGTGGAGGCATCGCTGCGATCGGACGGCTGCGGCAGCGTGTCCTACAGGTATTTTTCGGCAAAATCGCGGGTGCTCCACCAGCACCGCGATCCGGCCACATGGGAGTCCAGGGCATGACGGATGCCGAGGGTCGGCAAGAATCAGTGGGTGATTGAAGAATGCCTGCTCCGGTCGCCCCCTGAGCCGCAGTGCCCCGAAACGACCCAAAGAGCACGCAAAGTTCTGATGATCTCGACACGAAAGTATATTAACATGCGCGAAATTCACAGTTTTCGTTAATTATTGCAGTCATACTATAGTAATGGATGAGTGGCCGGCACCAAAGGGCGGAAAGGCACGACTCGCTGCTGTGCTCAACGCAGCCGGCGAAGTCGTGCGCGTTCCGGACGTCGTGGCAACGCTCTCGGTCTCGCGTCAGCGGGCGGCCCAGTTTCTCTCGCGCTGGGCGGGTCAGGGGTGGCTGCGGCGAGTCGGCCCGGGCGCGTACGTGCCAGTGCAGCTTGAACTGCGTGACGCCGTGCAGGTTGTGCAGGATCCCTGGGTACTTGTGCCGGCATTGTTCGATCCGGCGTACGTGGGCGGTCGTACTGCCGCCGCGCACTGGGACCTGACCGAGCAGATATTTCGCGACACCCTGGTGTTTACGGAGCGTCCGCTGCGGCGCAAGAGCGTTGAAGTGCAAGGCGCTGTATTCACGCTAAAGCACATCGGAAAGGGCCGCGTTTTCGGAACGAAGTCCATCTGGCGCGGGCAAAGCCGAGTTGCGGTTTCGGACGTTCACCGGACGGTCATCGACATGCTAGACGATCCGGCGACTGGCGGCGGAATCCAGCATGTCGCGGATTGCTTTGCGCAGTACGTCAAGCGCAAGGATTGCAACCCGCGCACGCTGATCGACTACGCATCCAGTCTCGGTAACGGGGCCGTTTTCAAACGCCTCGGATTTCTTGCGGAAGTCCATCGCATATCCGGTCTGGTCGAACCGGCGAGAGCGCGCATGACCACCGGAAACGCGAAGCTCGACCCAGCGCTGGACGCAGATCGACTGATCACGCGATGGCGTCTCTGGGTTCCTTCCAATTGGGCTGAACGAGCGGCCGAATGATCGGTAAACCGGAAGTCATCCGGATTGCGGGGCAGCTCAATCTCAACCCGCATGTCGTGGAAAAGGACTACGCGCTGGGCTGGTTGCTTGCGGGAATATTTGCCAACGACCGTATCTCGGAAAGCTGGGCATTCAAGGGCGGTACGTGCCTCAAGAAGTGCTTCTTCGAGACCTACCGGTTCTCTGAAGACCTCGACTTCACGCTGACGAACGAGTCTCATCTGGACGAAGCCTTCTTAAAGGACGTGTTCGCCAATATCGGCGACTGGGTATACGAGCGCAGCGGCCTGGAAATGCCGGGAGATCGACAGGACTTCGAGATCTACGATAATTCCCGGGGGAAGAAGAACTGTGCCGGCAAGATCAGCTATCGCGGCCCGGTATCGCCGACGACCGGGGGATGGCCGAGGATCAAGCTGGACCTGACGGCCGACGAACGCCTGGTGCTTCCGCCGGTGCAGAGTGCGATCTTTCACCCGTACAGCGATGCGCCGGACGGCGGTATCGCCGTGTTGTCCTATGCCTACGAGGAAGCGTTCGGGGAAAAAGTCCGTGCGCTCGCGGAACGCGCGCGTCCCCGCGACCTGTACGATGTCGTCAACCTGTATCGCAACGCGGAGGCGAGGCCGCAGCCGCCGGTGTTACTGGACGTGCTTCGCCAGAAGTGTGCATTCAAAGGGATAGCGGTACCAAAGGCGGAGGACATGGAGCCTTTTAGGTCCGAACTTGAGGCAGGGTGGGAGCATATGCTTCGCCATCAGCTTCCGGCGCTGCCGCCGCTGGAGTCTTTCTGGCAGGTTCTGCCGGAATTTTTCGCGTGGTTGGACGGCGGTGCTGCGCCGGTCGAGCCGCTTTCATATTCGATCGGCGTTGGCGAGACAGTGCTGAGGGAGCGCACGTTGCGCCTGCCTATCCGACCGTCTGCACAGTCGCATATCGAGATCATCCGGTTCGCCGCAGCCAACCGCCTTGTCGTTGAGCTCGACTATCAAGGCGGGACCCGCCGTATTGAGCCGTACTCGCTGAGACGGACCAAGGACGACAACGTCATTCTTCATGCATGGAACGTCGATAGCGACGCCCATCGCAGCTACCGGGTGGACCGGATTAAAAGCGCGCGGACGACCAGGCAGGTATTCGAACCACGGTATGCCGTGGAGCTCACGCCGTCAGGGCCGCTTTTGATTGCACCGACGGATGCTTCGCCGAGACCGGTGCGAACGTTCAGAAATGGCGCGCGACGAAGAACGCGACGCACACCATCTGTCGGGCCGACATACATCTACCAGTGTACGTACTGTGGAAAAAAACTTCGGCGCAAGAAGCAGTCACCACAGCTCAACAAGCACAAGACGCCAGACGGCTGGAATTGTCCCGGGCGGACCGGTTGGTTGGTCAAAACGAAGTACTAAAGCAGCGTCATAGCCTCCGCGGTCTGGCGGAATTGGCATTCCATGAGCTGCATGCGGTATCCTTCGACCAAAATAAAAGGGAGGCACTGGCATGGCAGCACAGGCTATCTCGGATCTCATCTCCTCTGGAGAGCGCTCGCGGCTGATTCCGGTCGTCTCGGACATGAGTAAGGAAGAGAGGGCGGTTTCTCCGGTCCTTGCGGCGTTCTCGATCGTTCCCGCGCTCGCGCATTCACTCTTGCAGGAAGTCGGCGGCCCGACGAATCAACGCGCCACGGTCCGCAGTTACTCGCAGGTTGTTTTCAAGCGCGGCCCGACCGATCGCAAATGGAGGCCCGATGGCCTGCTCGAAGTCGATAGTGGACGGAAAGTCTGGCGGGCGCTGATTGAAGCAAAGATCGGAAATGCGGAGCTGTCCGGTGAGCAGGTCGAGTGCTATCTGGATCTTGCGAAGCAAATGAATCTGGACGCGTTGATCACGATCTCAAATCAATTTTCTACATTGCCGACGCACCATCCTATCGCAGTCAACAAGATGAAAGTTCGACGGGTCGAGCTGTATCACTTCTCGTGGCTCTCAATCCTTACGAAGGCGCGGCTGTTGAGCGACGACAAGACGATAGATGACCCGGAACAGGCGTTCATTACAGTCGAAATGTCTATTCCAAACGCTGCAGCGCGGCTTTGCATGGAGGCGGATTTTCTGCGCCGCAGTCTGAGATTCTCGATTAGTCTCAATACGCCTCAGGATAAGACAAGGCCAACTGCGGCAGTTAACTGGGCGACGAGGCAACTTGCTTCGTCGGCACACTCATCCGACACCCTGATTCGCGCGCGTTGGCCTGGTCGCGCCGTGGACACCGTCGCGCGCCTTTCGGATGCCATTGCTGATCCGAAGTCGGTTGCGCCTGACGAAAAAAAGGAGTTACCAGTCGGATTCGAGATTCAGCGAGTAGTTGACCTGGCAGCTCGCTTCAAGGGTTCGAGTACCTTCATTGAGGATGCTCGTCGCGAGCTGCCCAGGTTTTATAAAGACGTCGTTCAGAACGTTGCCAACTGGGTGCCGAAGGCACCGAAGTACAAGGAAACAAAGAAAGTCGAAGAGGCTCTTGAGTTCCCGGCCGAAGAGTCGGCACCTTTCCCGGCGATCGAGTCGACGTCTGACGACCCGACTGTTCCTTCAGGCGGCTCTTAGGCGCCATCGGGGCAGGGGCCTTTAGCGTGTTGGATATCGACATAGAGTTCCTCTGCGGCTGTCGATCTGAACATCTGCCCACATGAAATTCGCGATCAATACCACCTGGTAGAGAATAACGGGTCTGGCAGACGGGGGGTCGCAGATTCGCAGCAACCGGAATGCCCGATCAGGCGCCTCAGTGCCGCTTCTGCACACGCGTATTGCACTCGTCCCGCAGGTAGCTCCGGGCCAGCGCGAGCAGGGTGCTGACATCCCGCATGCCGAGCGCCGCGGCTTCGTCGCGGAGAAACTCGAGCGCGCTGGCGATTGCGTCTCTCGCTTCCTCAGGGGTCTCGTGATATGCGGCGGCACGCGACTGTCGGGCGTCCGGGGCCATCAGGCGGCAATGGATACGCGGCTGCGCAGGACCGGGCCGGCGATGCCGCTCCGGCGGCGGAGCTCGGCAAGAATCTCCGGCGAAACGGTGAGGTAGGCGGCAACGGTCGGAAAGCGGCCGATCGTCTTCGGTGGCCCGAGAATCGATACCCGGCAGCCGGCCCTGACGACGACGGCTTGCAGCAATCGCAGCGGCATAACGGCCAGGTACAGCCGGATGCCATTGGCGAGGCCGAGTTCCTGCATGGCGCAAAGCAACTCGGCGACAGAGCGGCGCCTGTCGGTGCTGCAAAGCGACTGGTCGCAGCCGAAGCGGGTTGCTTCCCAGACACAGTCGCTCCCGGGCAGCTCGCCATCAACGAGATCCGGCCAGAGTTTTTTCACCATGTAGGGACGGTCCGTTGGCAGGAGCCGGGCGACGCCGCGAACTTCGCCGCCGCCGTCCTTCCAGACGAGATACTGTGCCGCCGGCGTGTCGAACTCGTCGTGCTCCAAACCGCGGACCGACGGCACGTCCCAGTGCTGGCGCTCGACGAACAGGCGATGGCGCAGGCGATGGTGCGAGATCCAGGTCTCGCCGTGCAGATGCACCGTTTCCCAGTTGAGGCAAAGAACCGACACGCAGAAACACCAGCCACCAGGTACGCCGCTTACTGAAACACGGAAGTGGCGCGATGACAGCTACCGGATCAGGTGGTTTTCGCCGTCCCAGAGAGTGATTTGCCGGAAACGGATGGCTTTCACAATAG
>JBBDSK010000217.1:0-29043 GCA_040904985.1 Woeseia sp.
GTAAGCGGGATAAATTTCACTGCGAAAAGACGTGCTGAGACTTTCGTCAAACAGTATCGCCAGGTATTGCGGACGCACCTGCTCGATAAAATCGCCCACGAAACGACAATAGCCGTACAGGGCATTTACCGGATTGCCATCGTCATCGACCATGTCGTCGGGAAGCGAATACCAGGCGCGAAAAATATAAACGCTGGCATCGATCAGATACTGCATCGCGGCTCCCCGTTATTATGTCACGGCATCATAACAGCTCGGCGCGAGGGTTTTCCCGGGGGCGACTGAGGGCTTCTCTTCGGCCGCTGAACCTTCGTTTGCGGTGCCTCGGTTGCGGCGAAAACCTTGCAGGAACGCCGTGAACCCGTCCGTGGGGGCTTCGGGCTCGACATCCTGTCTCGCACGATCCTGCAAGGTCTTCGCCACAACCGAGGCACCGCCAGGTTTGCATGGATGCAGAGGGGGAGCGCTTTAAATAGAAGGCGCTCAGGAATCGAGAATAAGCGTTCCATCGGCCAGATGATCGCTCAGGCGCGCATGCAGGGGGCTCGAGCGGGGAATGTGGGCCAGCAGATACTGCATTTGATCGGCCAGGACCCGGCGCCCTTTGAGGTAAATGTACTCGGCGTAGGTCGGCGTAAACGGCACCGCAACGAGCTGCATCGCCGCCTGCTCCGGCGTGCGTCCGCCTTTGTGGTTGTTGCAGCGTTTGCAGGCGGTGGCGACGTTATTCCAGGTGTCGCGGCCGCCCCTGGACAGCGGAGTAATGTGGTCGCGGGTAAGATCGCGGGTTTGAAAACGCAATGCGCAGTAAAGGCAAAGGTTCGCATCCCGCTTGAACAGCGTGCGATTGTTGAGCGGCGGCACGTACTGGTCGCGCACGTACGCCAGACCATGACTGCTGCCGTGGGTGGCGATGATTGAGCTGACGGCGATGGTGCTGCGGTGGCCGTTCAAGGCGCTGTAGCCGCCAAAGACGGTATAAAGGCGAGTGCCGCAGGCGTACGCGACCTGCTCAGTATGATAGAGCCGGACGGCTTCGCGGTAGTCGATCCATTCGAGCGGCATGCCCGCTACGTCGGTTCTCAAGACCTGCTGCGAAATGTCTGAAGCAGCACCAAATAGCATAAATAAAGCCTCTTCCAACGTAGTTTGCAGAAAGGCCGGTAAAAAGCAACTGTTGCAGCGAAAGCAGAGGGCACGGTGCAGCAGGCCGGCATTTCACCCGCGATCGGGCCGCACCAGCCGGGCTGCCGGTTTGCGATTGCCTATCGCTGTGTCATTATTCGCCTTTCCCGTTATTCCTGAGAAACAACCGACCTGCAACGATCGGACCATCCGTCCCCGGAATAATTCAAGGTCGAGAACCCGGAGGCTTTAGATGCCGCTGACCGTTGGCGTGCTGAAGGAAACTTTTGAGGGCGAAACGCGTGTCGCCCTGACGCCCGAGATAAATGCCAAGCTGCAGAAAATCGGCGTTTCGGTTTTGATGGAGAGGGGGGCCGGCGAAGGCTCGCAGCTTCTGGACAGCGCCTACGAAGGCGCCGAATTTGCCGACGCAAATGAGGTACTGGAGAAGTGCGGGATGCTTCTGACCGTGCAGCCAGCCGACCCTGCCGCGGTCCGGAAACTTGCCGACGGATCCTTCGTCGCGGGGCTTTGCTACGGTCATCTGAACCGGGACCTCGTCGCCGCCCTGCTGGAAAAAAAGCACACGGCCTTCGCCATGGAACTCATTCCGCGGATTTCCCGCGCGCAGAGCATGGACGTGCTGTCGTCACAGGCATCGGCGGCCGGATATCAGGCGGCCCTCATTGCGGCCACGACGCTCGACAAGTTTTTTCCGATGCTGACCACCGCGGCGGGCACTGTACGTCCGGCCAAGGTGCTGGTGATCGGCGCAGGAGTTGCCGGCCTGCAGGCCATCGCAACGGCGAAGCGGCTGGGCGCCGTGGTGAAAGGATACGATGTCCGAAGCGCTACCCGGGAGCAGGTACAGTCGCTCGGAGCGAAGTTTGTCGAGACCGGGGTCAGCGCCGAAGGCGAAGGCGGCTATGCGCGGGAACTGACGGATGAAGAGAAACAGAAGCAGCAGGAAGCGCTGGAGCAGGAGATCGCCGTATCCGATGTCGTGATCAGCACGGCCGCCATTCCGGGCCGGCCGGCACCGAAAATCATTTCTGCGGGCGCGGTTGAAAGAATGCAGCCCGGCGCCGTTATCGTCGACCTCGCAGCCGAAACAGGCGGCAACTGCGAACTGACACGCGCCGGCGAAACTGTCGTCGAGCACAAGGTAAAAATCGTCGGCCCGGTCAATCTGCCGGCAAAGCTGGGCCGGCATGCAAGTGAAATGTACGCGCGGAACATGTTCAATTTCCTCAGTCCCGCGATCAGCGAAGGCGAACTAAAAGTGAACTGGGAAGACGAGGTGTTCGCCTCCGCGGTACTGACTCGTGACGGAGAGATCGCGCACGAGAGCACCCGGAAATCGATCGAAGCCGGGCCAAACGGAGAAGGAGCGAACCGATGATCGACGGTTTCGTCGCGCTTTACATTTTTATGCTCGCGGCGTTTGTCGGGCACGAGGTGATCGGCCGTGTGCCTGTCATCCTCCACACGCCGCTTATGTCGGGCTCCAATTTCGTGCACGGCATTGTACTTGTCGGCGCCATGGTCGCACTGGGCCGGGCCGACTCCGGACTCGAGACGACCATTGGCTTTATCGGCGTTTTTCTCGCCGCGGGTAATGCCGTGGGCGGCTATGTCGTCACAGAGCGCATGCTCGAAATGTTCAAGAGCAGCAAGGAGAAGCGCTGATGCCCGAAGCGTCCTCGCTGCGCTGGCTCATCGAAGTCAGCTATTTCGTTGCGGCCATACTCTTTATATATGGCCTCAAGAGAATGAGTTCTCCGGTTACCGCGCGCGGCGGCATCGTCTGGGCCGGCGCCGGCATGCTCGTGGCGACCGTGGTGACTTTCCTCTGGCCGGGAATGGACAACTACGTCCTCATGATGGTCGCTATTGCGCTCGGCGGCATCCTGGCCTGGATCAGCGGCAAGCGCGTCGCCATGACGGATATGCCGCAGATGATCGCGCTGTACAACGGCATGGGCGGCGGGGCCGCTGCGGCCATCGCCGCCGTGGAGCTGTTCGGCGGCGAAGACCACGGCCTGACCTTCGGCGTGCTCGCCGTGCTCGGCGGCCTGATCGGTTCGGTGTCCTTCAGCGGCAGCCTCGTTGCCTTCGCCAAGCTGCAGGGTCTCATGAAGACGACGGTCCGCTTCGGCGGACAGCAGATATTCAACCTCGCGCTTGTTGCCGTCACGCTGGTGCTTGCCGCAATTATCGTTACGCAGCATTCCGGCCCCGGACTCATCGCCGTGTTCTTCCTGCTGGCGCTAATTCTCGGCGTAACAATGACGCTGCCGATCGGCGGCGCGGACATGCCGGTGGTCATATCGCTTTACAACGCCCTCACCGGCCTCGCCGTCGCGTTCGAGGGTTTTGTGCTGCAGAACGCCGCGATGATTATCGCGGGCACCGTGGTCGGCGCCGCCGGCACACTTCTGACGCAATTGATGGCAAAGGCGATGAACCGTTCGCTTGCCAACGTACTGTTCTCGGGTTTCGGCGACACCGCAGCGGCAGCCAGTGATGATGTGCAAGGCAGCATGAAGCCCATCGAGGCCTCGGACGCCGGCGTGATGATGGCGTTCGCAAACAAGGTTCTCGTCGTTCCCGGCTACGGCATGGCGGTGGCACAGGCACAGCACAAGGTGTGGGAGCTGGCACAGCTCCTGATGGAGCGTGGCGTCGACGTAAAATTCGCGATCCATCCCGTCGCCGGCCGCATGCCCGGCCACATGAACGTGCTGCTGGCCGAGGCCGGCGTCCCCTACGATGTCATTTACGACGAAAACGAAATCAATGCCGAATTCGCCACCGCCGACGTCGCCCTGGTGATTGGCGCCAACGATGTCGTTAACCCCGTGGCACGAACGGATCCGTCGAGCCCGATTTACGGCATGCCCATTCTGAACGCCGACAAGGCGAGAAATATCATTGTCATCAAGCGCGGACAGGGAGCGGGCTTTTCGGGCATCGAGAACGGACTTTTTTACCTCGACCAGACGCGGATGCTATACGGCGACGGCCAGGAAATGGCTTCTGAGCTGATCCAGGCCGTGAAATCACTTTAGATTTCGTCCCGGACGGATGAGCCGCGAAGCTGTCCTGAAGGTCGCAATCAACGCGCCGCTGTCGCGGCTGTTCGATTACCTGCCGCCGAGCGGCGTTTCCACACCCACGCTGCAGCCTGGCTGCCGACTGCTGGTGCCGTTCGGCCGCCGCACGCAGACGGCGATGCTGCTGGAGATTAGCGACCGCAGCGAGCTGCCACCGGCAAAGCTCAGGCGGGCAATCAGGATGCTCGACACGGAACCGCTTCTTGGTCCCGCCGAGCTGTGGCTGATCCGCTTTGCCAGCGACTACTACCATCATCCCGTCGGGGAGGTCGTTGCCGCGGCTTTGCCCGCTTTGTTGCGACAGGGCCGGCCGCTGCAAGTGCCGCCGCAGGTTCTGTTCGTCACGCCGGAGGGCGCGGCAGAGGATCTCGCCGAGCTGCAGCGAAAGGCGCCGCGTCAGGCAGAGCTTCTGGCGCTGTTGCAGGCCGAGGGCAGCGTAAGCTTTGAAGAACTGGACCGCAGGCTTCCCGGCTGGAAACGCCTCAGAAAAGCCTTCCTCGAGAAAGGCTGGGTGGAACCGGGTGGGCCTCATCAGTCATTTGCGACCAGGAAGAAGGAGATCGGCGCACATAAAGAGGCTGGTGCCGAACCGCTGCAGCGGCAGGAGGGGCCGCCGCTCAACGAGGACCAGGCGGCCGCGCTGCACGCCATTTCCGCCAAAGAGGGTTTCAGGGTAGGCGTTCTCGACGGTGTCACGGGAAGCGGCAAGACCGAGGTCTACCTGCGCCTGATCAGCGATGCCCTCGGGCAATCGCGGCAGGCGCTGGTGCTGGTCCCGGAGATCGGCCTGACGCCGCAATTCGTGGCGCGGCTCCGGGACAGGCTCGGCGTCGAACCGGTGCTGTTCCACTCGTCTCTGGGCGAGCCGGAGCGCCTCAGTGCCTGGCGCGCCGCGAAGGGCGGCGCTGCCCGGCTTATCGTCGGCACGCGTTCGGCGGTGTTCCTGCCGCTGCCGAGCCCCGGCATCATTGTCGTGGACGAGGAGCACGACAGTTCCTTCAAGCAGCAGGAGGGGCTTCGCTATTCCGCCCGGGATCTCGCTGTCCTGCGAGGCAGGGAACTCCGCATCCCGGTTGTGCTGGGGTCGGCAACGCCGTCGCTCGAGACCCTGCAACGGTGCCGGGATGGCCTGTATGAACGACTGAGGCTGCCGCTGCGCGCCGGCAAGGCTCAGCCGCCTCTTCTGCGCCTGGTCGATCTCAACCGGCATCAGCCGGCGGACGGCCTGAGTCAGCCGGTCGTCGAGGGAACAGGCAAGCATCTCGCCGAGGGCGGGCAGGTGCTGGTGTTCCTCAATCGCCGCGGATTCGCGCCGACGCTGATCTGCCAGGGCTGCGGCGTGATGGCCGAGTGCGGCCGCTGCGATGCCCGGATGACGGTACATGCATCCAGCGCCAGGCTCATGTGCCACCACTGCGGCGCCGTGCGCGCGCTGGACACCCAGTGCCGCGAATGCGCCGGGCCGGTACGGCCGCTCGGTCACGGCACGGAACGGCTCGAGGAGGCCTTGCAGAATCACTTCCCGGAGGAGCGCGTGCTGCGGATCGACAGTGACAGCACCCGGCGCAAGGGCAGTCTGGACCGCGCGCTGGCAATGGCGACCAGCGGTGAAGGCCGCATCCTGGTGGGCACACAGATGCTGTCGAAAGGCCACCACTTTCCCCGGCTGACGCTGGTCGTTGTCATTGACGCCGACCAGGGACTCTACAGCACCGACTTTCGCGGCACGGAACGCCTCGCGCAGGGTCTCGTTCAGGTGGCAGGTCGCGCCGGCCGCGAGCAACGCCAGGGGGAAGTGATGATACAAACCGCGTTTTCTTCCCACCCCTTCTGGAGCGAATTGCTACAGGGGGGCTACGATGCGGTGGCCGAAAGCGCCCTGGCGGAACGCGAGCAGGCAGGCTGGCCTCCGTTCTCCCGCCTCGCATTGCTGCGGGCGGCCGCAATCCGGCGCGAGGATGCGCAGGCCTTCCTGGCCGCCGCGCGAAAAAGGGCCGACGCCCTCAATCCGGGTACGGTGAGAATACTGGGACCGGTCAGCGCGCCCATGGAGCGGCGTGCCGGTCGCTACCGCGCACAACTGCTTTTCCAGAGCCGGGACCGTCAGCCTTTGCACCGCCTCCTGCGCACGCTGCGGGCCGAACTCGAAGCGAGTGCTTCGGCACGCAAGCTGCGCTGGTCCATCGACGTCGATCCCGGCGAGTTGTTCTGATGCTGCAGGAGCCGGGTGACAGCGCGCGCGGCGGTCATCCATTACCGATTCGCGGGTAAGATCGGGGAGGCATTTGTTGCACCACCGATTCTCGAGAGGAAAATTCTCGCGGGAGATCTCCCGAGGGCGCGAAATACCTGTTGTGTTTCGGGCCGAGGAAAACCCGTTGCGGGGACAAAGGGCCGTGTCATCGGTGACTGATGCGGGCTAGAATTGCCGGCCCGCGCGCACCCCGCGACGCTACAAACGCCACTGAAGAGGATATTTTGAAAAGCAGCATCGCCAGGCTGGTCGACGAGGCCATTTCGGCCCTTCCCGAGCTCGCAAGTGCTCCCGAAGTCATGTCGACCCGTACCACCGTCGAGCGCACGCGCGACCCTCGCCATGGCGAGTTCGCGACGAATGTCGCCCTGCGGCTCGCAAAATCCGTCGGCCGGAAACCCCGCGACCTGGCCGGCCAGATCGCGGCCGAACTCCCTGCCAGCGATCTGATCGACCGGGTCGAGATTGCCGGGCCGGGCTTTATCAATTTCCACCTGAGCGAGACGGCCTTTCATCGCGAACTCGCCGCGGTGCTCAAGTCCGGACTGGCTTACGGGCGGCAGCCACAGCGGAAGGAGCCGAAAGTCCTGCTGGAGTTCGTGTCCGCGAATCCGACCGGGCCGCTGCATGTAGGACACGGCAGGCATGCCGCTTACGGCGCGAGCCTTGCTGCCTTGCTGGAAGCCGCCGGCTACCCGGTGCAGCGCGAATACTACGTCAACGATGACGGGCGCCAGATGGACATCCTGGGCGCCAGCGTCTGGCTTCGCATGCTGGAACGGCGCGGCGAAAACGTGCCGTTTCCCAGGGCCGGCTACCGGGGCGACTACATTCGGGAGGTCGCAGAGGCAATCGGTGACTCCGGCCTGAACGCCGTTTCCGCCGTGGAGGTGTGCCGGCGCCTGCCCCGGGACGAGCCGGAGGGCGACAAGGAAGCCTACATCGGCGCGGTAATCGCCGCGGCGGTCGATATCCTCGGGGAGGACAGTTTCGACGCCCTGCGGCAGAAGTCGCTGGAGTCGATACTGGAAGATATCCGGGACGATCTTGCCGGCTTCGGAGTCGTCTTCGACCGCTGGTATTCCGAGCGCAGCCTCGCAGACGAGCAGCGAATCGAGGAAGCGCTGGCGCTACTGAAAAAGCGCAAAATGCTGTACGAGAAGGACGGGGCAACCTGGTTTCGCGCCACGGATTATGGCGACGAAAAAGACCGCGTCGTTGTCCGGGAAAACGGCAAGACGACCTATTTTGCTTCCGATATCGCCTACCACTACGACAAGCGCCGCCGCGGGTTCGATCATCTGCTGGACGTTCTCGGCGCGGATCATCACGGTTATGTTGCGCGGGTGCGCGCCGGTCTGGAGGCGATGGGCTACGCCGGGGACAGTCTCGAAGTGGAACTCGTGCAATTCGTATCACTTTACCGCGCCGGCGAGAAGCTGCCGATGTCTACCCGCTCCGGCGAGTTTGTGACGTTGCGGGAGTTGCGTGAGGAGGTGGGTAACGACGCGGCGCGCTTTTTTTACGTCCTGCGCTCGCACGACCAGCATCTGGACTTCGATCTCGAACTGGCGAAGAGCCGCTCCAACGAAAATCCGGTCTATTACATACAGTATGCCAACGCGCGGGTAGCGAGCGTTTTCAGGCAGCTCGAGGAAAAAAAACTGGGATGGAACGAAGCGGCCGGCCTGGCCAATCTCCGACGTTTGAGCGAAGGCGCCGAAAAAACGCTCATGAGGACGGTGACGCGCTACCCGGAGATCATCGAGCTTGCCGCTGCCAACCGGGCGCCGCAGCTCCTCGTGCACTACCTGCGGGACCTCGCCAATGATTTCCACAGCTATTACAACGCGCACACCTTCATCGTGGATGATGACGATTTGCGGAATGCACGGCTTGCGCTGATCAGTGCCGCCCGCAGCGTGATCCAGGGCGGTCTGGATATCCTCGGCGTTTCCGCGCCCGAGGCCATGTAGCATCAGATGGGAAGAAAGAGACGCAGGCCGCGCGACGAGCCAAACCATTTTCCTGGCTGGGCCTGGATGCTGTTCGGGCTGGCCATCGGACTCTCGGTCGCGCTGGCGATCTACGTGAACGGGCATAACGCACGTGAGCCGCTGCGGCCGACGGCGAGCGCCTCTGCCGGCCCCTCGCAGCCGGCGCCTCAGTCGTCTCCCGCGCCGGTCGCCCATTCGCCGGTTGCCGTTGCGCCGGTCGTCGACGACGAACCGGCCAAGCCGCGCTTCGATTTCTACAGCATGCTGCCCAATTTCGAAGTCATCATTCCGGAGCAGGAACCGGACGTCAGCACCGACATCGCCGAGAAAGCGGTCGTGCAGCCAGGCGTCTACGTCCTGCAGGCCGGCTCCTTTACCCAGCATGTGGATGCAGACCGGCGGCGAGCGCAGCTGGCGCTCCAGGGAATCGAATCGACCATCCAGCGGGTAACGATTGACGACAAAACCTATCACCGCGTGCGCATCGGTCCGATAGAGGATCTGCAGCAGTTGAACGTGCTCCGGAGCCGGTTGCGTGAAGCCAAGATCGACGTGCTGCGGATACGTCTCGGCGACTGATCGTGATCCTCAGGAAAACACGGAGCCCTTATGCAGGCGCGCGGTTGCGCCCGCTTGCGGCGCTCCTCGTTTGCGCCTCGGTGCTCGTCGGCTGTGCCTCCGTACCGGAAGCGCCGGTGGCCAGCACACCCGAACAACCGTCTACCCTGCCGGATACAGATAATCGGGATACAAGCGCCACGACCAGGATCGCGGCGCAGGAAATCACGATCGCCGCCGTGGGCGACATAATGCTCGGCACGGATTATCCCGACAATCATCTGCCGGACGACGACGGTGCAGGGTTTCTTGCGGACGTTCGCGATGTTCTGGCCTCTGCGGACATCACCTTCGGGAATCTCGAGGGCGTTCTGGCTGACGGCCAGCAACCGCGCAAGACCTGCAAGACGCAAAGCGCCTGCTTTCTTTTTCGTTCACCCGCCCGCTACGTGGATCACCTCAAGGATTCGGGCTTCGACGTCATGAGCCTTGCGAATAATCACGCGCGGGACTTCGGCGAGGTCGGACGCTCCGCAACCATGGGAACTCTCGAGGCGGCAGGCATTGCGCATTCGGGCCGTGAAGGCGACTTTGCCACACTCGACATCGACGGGCTCAGGGTTGCCGTCGTGGCCTTTGCGGTCACGCAGAAATCGAATCTGATGCACGACTATGAATTGGCGGCAGAAACCGTCCTCGAGCAGGCGGCGCATCACGATCTCGTGATTGTCTCATTTCACGGCGGGGCGGAGGGGCCTGACGTAACGCGAATTCCTTTTGCCGAAGAGTGGTATCACGGCGAGCCACGCGGTGACGTGGTCTGGTTCGCGCGGAAGATGGTAGACGCCGGCGCCGATCTGGTTCTGGGGCATGGCCCGCACGTCGTTCGCGCGATGGAGATCTACCAGGATCGACTCATTGCCTACAGCCTGGGAAATTTCGCCACCTATTACGGGATCAGCGTCGATGGCCTGAACGGCATCGCTCCGATTCTCCAGGCCACGCTGGACCGCGAAGGCCGCTTTCTGGAAGGACAGATCTGGTCGACCGTCCAGATCCGGCCCCGCGGACCGGTGCACGACGAAAGGCACCAGGCACTGAAACTTATCCGCGAACTGAGTGCACAGGATTTCACCACTCCCGGCATTCGCTTCCTCGATAACGGCCGGATCCTCCCCGACGTCCGGGAAACGTTCCGGGAGCATGCGCCGGATTACCCGCTGATCGAAAGAGACGAATAGCTGCGCCACGCTGCGCTGTTCCCGGCGTGCAGTCCGCGGATTGCAAAGGCAGCGGAATCCTCAATCGTCTGTCGGGGACACGGCGCGGAAGTCGACGCCCAGCGATCGCAGCTTGCGGTAAAGATGGGTTCGCTCCATGCCGACGCGCTTGGCCAGCTTGCCTACCTTTCCGTCGCACAGCAGCAGTTGCTGCTGGAGGTAAGCCCGCTCGAATTGTTCGCGCGCCTCGCGCAGCGGCAGGGACAAGAGATCCTGCTTCACCAGGGGCTCGCCGGTTTGCGACGCAGCGCCCAGTTCCCGTTCAATTTCGTCCAGGCTGATTTCCTCGCTCGCTCCGGTGATCAACAGCCGGCGAACGAGGTTTTTCAGCTCACGGACATTGTCCGGCCACGGATAGTTGCGAAGGCGGTTTTGCGCCGCCACGCTGAAGCGGCGAAACTTGAGGCCTTCGGCATCCACCAGCTTGTCGACGTAGTAGCTGAGCAACTCCGGGACATCCTCTGCGTATTCGCGCAGTGGCGGTACGCGCAAGTTGAGCACGTTCAGATGCACCACCAGTTCCCGCCGCAGCTGCCCGCGCTCGATGGCGCTTTCGTGGTCGTCGCGCACGGTGGCCAGGATCCGCGACTTTAGCTCGAGCTTTTCATGTCCGCCTACACGCATGAAGTGCCTCTGCTCCAGCGCGCTGAGTATCAACTTCTGTGCCTGTTCGTTGAGGTCCGAAAGCTCGTCGATGACCAGTGTCCCGTTACCGGCGCGCTCGAAATAGCCGGGCCGGACCTGCTGGTCCTTCTCGCTGCCGAACAACTGCTCCTCCGTGTTGCTCGCGGTCAGCGAAGCAGCGAGAAGTACTTCAAGCGATGCTTCAGCCCGACCGCTCAGCGCATGGATGTATCGGGCGAAGGCACCGCGGCCTGTACCCGGCTCGCCGGTGAGAAGAACGGGCGAATCGTGACCGGCATACTGCTGCACCTTGTCGCGCAGATCCTGCATCAGTCGGCTGCGGCCAATCGGCGCCATGAGCGAGGGCAGGACACCGCGCGCGCCAGGCTGCCTTCCCGAGCTTTGCAGCGCACGCTCTACCGTCCGCAGAAGCTTTGCGATGGAAAGCGGCTTTTCCACGAAGTCGAGGGCGCCGAGGCGTGTCGCTTCGACCGCAGTGTCCACGGTGCCGTGACCCGACATGATAACGACAGGAGTGTCCAGATCGCCCTGCTCCGACCACTCCCGCAACAATGTGATGCCATCGGTATCCGGCATCCATATGTCCAGCAGAACAAGATCGAATCGGCCCTTCTTGCGCGCACTGCGAGCTTCTTCCGCATTGGCCGCGGTCGTCACATCGTAGTTCTCGTCCGTAAGAATTTCCTGGATCAAGGCCGTAATATCGGCTTCGTCGTCGACAACCAGCACGTGTGCTGTGCTCATGCTCTTTCCCTCCGCTTCTCTTTGCGCCTGGGCAACAGAACGGTCATTGCTTCCCGAGCCGCCTCATTAACCGGCAGTTGAATGCGTATGACTGCGCCGCCTTCGTCCGCGTTTTCTGCGTCTATCGTTCCGGCGTGTTCCTCGACCAATTTCTTTACGATCGCAAGCCCGAGCCCGGTGCCACGCGGCTTGGTAGTGACATAGGGATCGAAAACCTGGCTGACGGAGCCGGTTTGGAACCCCGGTCCGTTGTCCGACACAACGACTTCCACAACCTTTATGCCGTTGAGATCGGCGGCCTGTGCCGACACGACGATGCGTCCGTGGTCGCTCGACTCGAGCGCCTCGATGGAATTGCGGATGAGGTTGTGCAGGATTTGCCGTATCCGTCCCACGTCCGCCTCGATTTTGGGCAGGGCGGGGTCGGCTTTGAGCTCGATTTCAATCCCGCTTTCCTGAGCACGATAAAGATCGACCACCTCGTGGACAAGCTTCTCGATGTCGATCGGGCTGATGTCGATGTCGGGGGCGCGCGCGTAGTCGCTGAACGCGTTGACCATTTCTTTCATGGCCTCGACCTGCTGCACGATCGTATGGGTTGCGCGGTCCAGAATCTGCGCTTCCTCGCTCGACATCGTGTGCAGGTACTTGCGCCGCAGGCGCTCGGCCGACAGCTGAATCGGTGTCAGCGGATTCTTGATTTCGTGGGCCAGCCTGCGCGCGACCTCCCCCCAGGCCGCATCTCGCTGGGCCTGCAGCAATGCGGTGATGTCGTCAAAGACGACGACATAACCCGGCGCATGGTCGTCGTCCGCGGGAAGCGTCGTGCAGGCGCAGGTAAGCACGCGGCGACCGACCTCGCCGCGCAGCACGATCTGCTCGCGCCACTCGGTCTCACCGGCGCCCAGATGCGCGCGCGCAACATCGACGAACTGTTGCAAAAGCGGCTGCCCGGCCGCGATCTCCGGTAACAGTTCACCGACGCGGCTTTCCAGATCGACGTTGAGAATCGCGCCGGCCGCCTGGTTGGCGGTGCGGATCCTGAGGTCCGCTTCCAGCGACACCACGCCGGTTGAAAGCCGCGCCAGGATGACTTCCAGGTTCGCGCGTTCCGCCTCAACCTGGGCCTGGCTCAGGCTGGCCTGGCGCCGCGCGGCGGAGAGCCGCTGCGTCATATCGTTGAAAGAGCTGATGAGAAAACCGATCTCGTCCCGGGCGGGCGCGGGCAAACGGGTATCGAAGTCACCTTTTGCCACTGCGCGCGTTCCGGCTACAAGGTCCTGGATCGGCGAAACGAGTCGCCGGGAGAAGAAAAACGCTCCGTAAATGGACGCAAGAAGCGAAATCATGAGAACCACGGTCAGGGTGATGGAAATCGTCCGCTTGAGCGGCTCACGCAGATAGACCGCGCGCTTGTAGTCACTGTAGGACGTTTCGACATTGGCGGCCATGCGTCCCATTCTCTCGTTCACCGGGAAGACCGCCCGGACGAAGCCCCGCGCATTCGGCCCCTCCGTGCCGCCGGACCAGGCTACTGCCGTGCGAATTTCGTAAACCCCGTCCGCCACCGAGTCGAGATTTACGTACGGTCGCTCCTGCTGAATCTGCATCAGCATTTCGTCTGCGGGCGGCTCGGGCAGGCTGTCCGCCAGATCGTCGGAACTGGTCGCGATAATCCGGCCGCCGCGGCTGTACACGGTTATTTCACTGGCGCCGCTTTCCCGGCGAAGCATTCCGAGTTCGAAGATGAGTTCGCGCCCGTCAACGCCGCGCAGGCGTTCGGCGATCATCATTGACGCGTCCAGATGGCTCCGCATCTGCATGCCGAGCGCGGCCTGGCTAAGCGCAAGGGCATCGTCAAGCCCTGCCTCGACCTCGACGTTGAACCAGGTGTCGATACCGCGATTGATGAATTGCATCGCGAAGTAGAACACGATCAACAGTGGCAGCACTGCGAGGCCGACGAACATTGCCACCATTCGCGCTTTCAGCTTCGCACCCGGAACGTGAGCGCGGTAATCGCGCAGCAGGCGGGCGAGATTGCCGACCAGCAGCGCCAGAAGCACCAGCGCCCCGGCGATGTTGACCAGGAGAATGAGGTTGTGAAGCTGATCGAACCGGGCAGCGTCCTGAGCGGTTCGGCTCAAGAGGTAGAAAGCAAACAAGGCGAGACCGACGCCGATGGCGCCGAGCGCACCGTATACAGCTTTTTTTACCTTTCGAGTGACCATTCGAACCACTCGCTCTTGAGTTGCCACTGGTCGCGCCAGAAAAACAACAGCCTGAGCGGCGCAGGGTATTGTTGCGTACTGAGCAACGCCTGAAGCTGCATGCGATAGTCGGTATCATCTTCGAGTATCGCCAGATCGAGGACCGGAAGGTCCTGAATGCGACCGAGGTTATTGAGGGCTGAGTAAAGCGTCGCGAAGGAGTCCTGGTTGCCGCTGTTCAGATTGCGGACGATATACCGTTGGCTGAGGGGTCGATACTCGAGTTCGTAGCGGAGGCTCAGTTCGGCATCGACCGGGTCCGGCAGGTAGCGCCGTTCCCGCAGCAGTTCCAGCTTGAGTTCGATCGTCAGGGGAACGCCGCTTTCCAGCGCGGCCAGCGCCTCGTCACTCAGCACGAGCTGCAAGCGCGCCTCCAGTTGAATCACGCCGTCCTCTATTGTGGTGGATGCCGAGCGAACGTCGAAATAACCTTCCCGGCTCAAGCCGTCCTGGGCAAAAGCCACGAACGAACAGGCGACCAGCACGCCTAGCGCCAGCGCCGCAAAGTTGGCTTTCCGAAACATGCTCATCCTGTTATGGGGCCCGTCTTCCGTAGACATGCGAAATAAAAGCCGTCCAGGCCCCGAGTGCCGGGCACGACCTGGTAGCCGCATGTCCTGCGACACATTAAATCGCGGATGTTGTAATTTGGCAACAATTGTTCTTCGATCCCATCCGGGTGCCGATGCAAAAAGCGCCCTGCTACGGCCTCGTTCTCCGCGCTCAGTACCGAGCAGGTGACGTAAAGAAGCCGGCCGCCGGGCGCCAGAAGCGGCCACAACGATTCCAGGAGCTTCTGTTGCAGGCTGGCGCTGCTCGCGATATCGGCCTCCCGGCGCAACAGGCGGATGTCCGGATGGCGGCGTATAACGCCGGTCGCGCTGCAGGGCGCATCGAGAAGGATGTGATCGAAGAGCTGACCGTTCCACCATTGTGCGGGATCTGACGCATCGGCAGCCAGCAGGGTAGCGCCGAAGCCCAGGCGCTCGAGGTTCCGGGCGCTCGTCGCCAGCCGCTTCTCGTCGAGATCCAGCGCGGTCAGTGAGGCTTCCGGCCCCGCCAGCTCCAGTAAATGGGCCGCCTTCCCCCCGGGCGCCGCGCAGGCGTCAAGAATGCGGCGGCCGCGCGTTGCCAGCAGCCACGGCGCCGCGAGCTGTGCCGCCGCATCCTGCACCGACACCCAGCCGGCCTCGAAACCGGGTAGCTCCGCCACCGGCCTCGGCTCCTGCAAGCAGATGGCCTGCTCGAGCCCGTCGAGCGTTGTGTAAGCTGCGCCTTCCCGCGCCAGATGATCGCAATACTTTTCTGTCGTCATCCTGGTGTGATTCACCCGAAGCCACATCGGCGCACGTGCGTTATTGGCCTCGACAATATCGCGCCAGCGATCGGGCCAATCCTGCTGCAGCCGCCGGAGCACCCAGTCGGGATGATTGAAGCGGGCTTCGTCCGTCGGCGGCTCGCGCTCCGCAATGCCCTGGCGACGGAAGTTCCTCAATACACCGTTCACCACAGGCGCGAACTTGGGGCGGCGGAGCTGCCGTGTCGCTTCCACCGTCAGCGACACGGCAGCATGATCGGGAACGCGGCTGCTGACCAGCTGAAAGAGCCCGACCGCCATGAGGGATTCGACGACACTGTCCCGGCGCTTCAGCGGCTTGTCGAGCAAGGCGCCGAGATATGCGCGGAGCTGCCAGTGATGCCGCAGGACGCCATAACTCAGCATTCTCAGCAGGGACTGGTCTGCGGCCGGGGTGCGAAGCTCAGCCTCCGCCAAGGCATCCTGCAGGGACCTGCCTTGCGTGACGACGGCGTCCACGGCACGGGCGGCCTCGGCACGGACCGCCGATCCTTTCGCCGCCGTACTCATACGGGCAGCAGTTCGCCTGTCAGGCTCTGCTGACTCGCAAATTCGAACGCTGAAACGGGCTTGCGCCCTGGACGCTGCAGCCTGAGGAGACGGATGACGCCCTCTCCGCAGGCGACATCGATGCCTTCACGGTTGGCGGCGAGCACGCTTCCGGGACAAGTCCCCGCGTCGCGGCATGGATCGAGCGCCTGTGCCGCCCGGCATTTCATCCTTTCGCCGCGCAGCATGAACCAGGCGCCCGGTTCGGGATCGTAGGCCCTCACGCAGCGCAGGAGCTGCGTCGCAGAGCGCCTCCAGTCGAGGCGTGCATCGGCCGTTGTCACTTTTTTTGCATAGGTGGCGCGACTGTCTTGCTGGGGCAGCGGCCGGAGTTCGCCGGAGAGGATGGCCGGCAAGTTTTGCTGCAGCAACTTTCCCCCGAGCGCGGCCAGACGGTTCTGTAACAGTCCTGCCGTCTCCGTCTCACCGATGAGCAGGCTTTTGCTGGCCAGCACCGGACCGGTGTCCAGCCCGGTCTCCATCTGCATCAGGCTGATACCGGTCTCCGCGTCTCCGTTCAAAATGGCGGCCTGTACGGGCGCCGCCCCGCGCCACCGGGGCAATAGCGACGCGTGCACATTAATGCAGCCTCTCTCCGGCAGATCGAGGAGGTCCGGCGGAAAAAGCAGCCCGTAAGCGGCAACGATTATGGCCGCGGGCTGCAGCTCCGCGAGCTCCGCTCTGACAGCGGGGTCCTGCAGCGAGGCTGGCTGTCGCAGCGGGATACCTTGCGCGAGCGCGTACGATTTGACCGGGCCGGCGCTGAGGCGTTGCCCGCGGCCTGCACGCCGGTCGGGCCGGGTCAGCACCAGTGCCGGGGGCCAGCCACTGTCGACCAACGCCTCGAGGGACGCCAGGGCGAATCCGGGCGTGCCGGCGAAAACCAGGTTGTCAGGCATTGTCCGGGAAAGCGCTTTGGTCAGCTTCCCGCCGTCTCGGGCATTTCCTGCTGTCGACGCTCTTTCTGCAGTTTCTTGCGTATGCGCTGCCGCTTTGCCTCGGACAGATAATCGACGAACAGCCGGCCGTTCAGGTGGTCGACTTCATGCTGCACGCATATTGCCAGCAGTCCACCGAACTCCTGCTCCTGCGGCTCCCCCTGCCGGTCGAGAAAACGCACCCGGATGCGATCCGCCCGCTCCACTTCCTCGTAATAGCCGGGCACCGACAGGCAGCCCTCCTCAGAGACGGCCACTCCGTCTTTTTCCAGGATTTCCGGGTTGATCAGCACCTGCGGCGCGTCTCTTTCCGGCGAGACATCCGCAACGAGCAGGCGCTTGTGCACGTCGATCTGGGTCGCCGCAAGCCCGATGCCGGGCGCGGCGTACATGGTCTCGAACATGTCATCGATCAGCTGCCGCAGGGAATCGTCCACGTGCTCGACCGGCACCGCCTTTTTTCGCAAGCGGGGATCGGGAAATTCCAGGATCGACAATATGGCCATAAATTTGCGCTAAAACTTGCGTGACTTAACTTATAAACTCAAGCTAAATTTTTGACTTTATTAAATAAGGTAGCGGACAATGCTGCCTGAATTGAGGCAGTCAGACCCATCCTGCGGACCGGAATTGTGACGCGTTTGGCAGCCCGGGCGGCCCCGACTCGACATATTATAACAGTGCCCGCCCAATGGCTGGCCAGTCCCCTTTGACGGAGCAACCGCCAATTATGTTCCCTGGAATAAGAAGCTTCACCAGCGCTCCTCAACTGCATGGTCGCCGTCTGCGCGGCTCCGGGCTGAGCGTTCTTGCCCTCGCCGCCACCCTCGCCGCATGTTCAGCCAATCCCACGAGCAGCAGCCAGGACAGCCGCTCCGGAACGCCTGAACCCGCCCGCAGTGCCGGCAGTTCGTCGTCGATTTCTCTCGCAACCCGGGGCCGGTCCGAGACACAACCGCGGTATCGCCCGCAGCTGGTCGAGCAGACCCAGACCCGGGTGCCCCTGGCAGAGGGCCATCCGGATGAGTACGTGGTCCAGCCGGGTGACACGCTGTGGGATATTGCATCCACCTTTCTGCGGGACCCCTGGTATTGGCCCGAAATCTGGCATGTCAATCCGGAAGTCGCCAATCCACACCTTATCTATCCCGGTGATGTGCTCGCGCTGGTCACAATCGACGGTGAAACCCGGATCACGGCCGTGCGCGGATCGACTTACCGGTTGACGCCGCAGGCACGGATCACGCCGCTGGACGAATCGGTGACCAGTATTCCTTATGAACAGATTGCGGCATTTCTCTCCCGCGGTTTGGTGCTGGAGAGAAACCAGATCGAGAACCTGCCCTACGTCCTTGCCGTGCGTGAAAATCACCTGATCGCGGCGGCCGGCAACGATATTTACGTTCGCGGCGGCGATCCGGCGCAACCGGGCACCCGTTACAGTCTCGTGCACGTCGGAGACCCCCTGATCGACCCGGACGACAATCGCGTTGTGGGCTACCAGGGAATTTACGTCGGCGAGGGCGCGCTCGTGCGCGGCGGCGATCCGGCCACCGTTTCCCTGACGGATACCAACCGGGAAGCCCTTCGTGGCGACCGCCTGCTGCCCGAAACAGTAGACATCCCGCTTAATTTCTTTCCGAAGTCTCCGGATACGAACATTGATGGGCGCATTATTTCGGTAGTAGATGGACTGTACCTGATCGGCCAGTACCAGACCGTGGTGCTGAACCGCGGCGCGCGTGACGGTCTGGCCCCGGGTGACGTGCTGACCGTGTTCCAGGAAGGGGAGGTCGTTCGGGACCGATTCGCGGGCGGCTCGGCCTTTCGCGGTCAGAAAGTAAAGCTGCCGGACGAAGAAGCCGGTACCGTCATGGTATTCAAGGTATATGACCGCATCGGCTATGGACTTGTCATGGAAGCAACGAGCGACATCCACGTACTCGACGCCGTGCGCAATCCGCGTTAGAAGATTTCGTCGCGGTAACCGGCGCCTGACCCCGCCACACCCTCTCCTCATTCCCGGAACCGCCCTCGCCGCGGATTTCAAGCATGGATGACTCTGCCCGCGCCTGGTTCGTCCTGGCCAAGGCGTATGTTGGCGGCGATCGTCTGAAAGAACTTTTGGAGCGTCACGGCAGCGCCAGTGCGATTGTCGACCTCGGTCAGCGGCAACTGAAAAAGATCGGGCTGTCCGACGCCGCACAAAGCGCCATCCTGCATCCCGACGAGGCCGCGCTCGCCAGGGACCTCGCCTGGCTGGCGCAAAACGGCAATCACATCGTGCATCCGCAGTCGCCCGCCTGGCCGGCGCTTTACCGGGAGATAAGCGATGCGCCCGCGCTTCTTTACCTACGAGGCGATCCGGAGGTGTTGCATCTGCCCTCGCTTGCGATCGTCGGCAGCCGGAATCCCACACGCGGCGGCGTTCTCAATGCCTATGAGTTCGCACGACACCTCGGTGCCGCCGGCTTCTGCATCGTAAGCGGACTCGCCCAGGGCATCGACACGGCGGCGCACAAGGGCGCTCTCGACGGGGGCGCAAAGACCGTGGCGTTTCTCGGCCACGGCATCGACCGGGTGTATCCGGCGGCAAATCATGAACTTGCGCATCGCATTGCCGCCAGCGGCGCGCTGCTCTCGGAGTATCCGCTCGGCAGCCCGCCTCGCCGCGAACATTTTCCGGAACGCAACAGGCTGATCAGCGGTCTTAGCCTGGGCACCCTCGTGGTCGAAGCGGCAAAACGCAGCGGCTCGCTCATCAGTGCGAGGCTGGCGGCAGAGCAGGGACGGGAAGTATTCGCCATACCCGGATCCATACACAACGCTTTGTCTCGGGGTTGCCACCAGCTTATTCGCCAGGGGGCAAAGCTGGTCGAGAGCGCGGACGACATCGTAAGCGAGCTGGCTCCAATCGTGGCTCATCTTATGCAAAATTCGGCACTGCCGTCGTCGTCCGCAATACCGCAAAACGCTGAGCTGCCGCGACATGACGCGGAGTATGAGAAACTGATCTCCGCGCTCGGCCACGATCCTGCAACAGCCGACGAGCTTGCACGACGGTCCGGTTTGACGATCGGGCAGGTTTCCTCCATGCTTCTTATCCTGGAGCTCGAGGGCGAGATCGAGGCTCTGAATAGCGGCCAGTACGCAAAGTTAAGGAGTAGCTCCAGGCATGAAAGAAAATGTGCTCGACGTGCTGATGTATCTTTTTGAGACTTACATCGATGCGGAGGAAGAGCCTGAACCGGATCAAAACGAGCTTCGGGACGAACTTTCAAGAGCCGGTTTTGCAGACACTGAAATAGACCGGGCGCTGGACTGGCTCGACGGCCTCGCCGAAAACCAGGGCGGACTGAACCAGAACCCGCAGGTCGGCCATGGCATCCGCGTCTACAATGAAATGGAGCACGAACGGCTCGACGTCAACTGCCGTGGATTCATCACCTATCTGGAGCAGATAGGCATTCTGTCGCCGCCACAGCGGGAAATTCTGGTCGACCGGTTGCTTGCGCTGGAAACTCCGGATATCGACGTCGAACAGATCAAATGGGTCGTGTTGATGGTTCTGTTCAGCCAGCCGGGCCAGGAACTGGCCTACGCGCGCATGGAAGACCTTGTATTCGACGATAGCGGCGGCGCACTTCACTAGCTACCGGACAGTCGGTCCGCCGCGAACACCCTTGCAAGCGAGGCAGAGTCTGCCTCAGGAGCTGCCGCTGCTCCCCCGCTGTTGCGCGAGTGGCAGGGTATTCGGCGCTCGCGGGCGGCGGCGAAAAATTTTTCTGTACGGCCCGCAACGCCTTCAGTTGCCGCACTTTCTCCCGGATCCGGCAGTACCCGCGCCTTGACAGGCTGCCGGCAAGCATGTAATTCAGGCGCCCCACAGCCGTCGTTTCCACTCGGCGGATCCGGCCACCCCGGTTAACCCGGCTACCCTTGGATGCCCTGGAAAGAATGCCCAGAAACCTCGTCATTGTTGAGTCGCCCGCGAAAGCCAAGACGATAAGCAAGTATCTTGGCAAGGACTTCGATGTTCTTGCTTCGTACGGCCATGTCCGCGATCTCGTGCCGAAGGAAGGCGCCGTCGACCCCGAGCAGGGTTTTGCGATGAAGTACGGGATCATCGAAAAGAACGAGAAGCACGTCAATGCGATAGTCCGAGCCCTCAAGAACTCCGACGCGCTTTACCTGGCGACTGACCCGGACAGGGAAGGCGAGGCCATTTCCTGGCATCTGATCGAGCTTTTGAAGGAAAAGAAAGCGCTCAACAGCAAGAAGGTCTACCGCGTTGTCTTCCACGAGATAACGAAAAACGCGGTGCAGGCCGCTATTGACCACCCCCGCGACATCTCGGACGATCTGGTAAGCGCGCAGCAGGCGCGTCGCGCCCTCGACTATCTTGTCGGTTTTAACCTTTCACCCCTTCTTTGGAAGAAAGTCCAAAGAGGCCTGTCCGCGGGACGGGTCCAGAGCCCGGCTCTGCGCATGATTGTCGAGCGCGAACTCGAGATCGAGGCGTTCGAAGCCCGCGAGTACTGGACGATCGAGGCGGACGTCAGCAAAGGCGGCCAGCCTTTTCTCTCGCGGCTCGTGCGCTACCGCGGTGAGAAAGTCGAACAATTCAGTTTCGGCAGCGAAGAGCAGGCGCGCGAAGTCGAGAAAACACTTCTCGAGGCGGCAGGCGGCAAGCTCACCACCATCAGCGTGGACAAGAAAAAGCGCAGACGCAATCCGGCGGCGCCTTTCACGACTTCGACACTACAGCAGGAAGCCTCGCGCAAGCTCGGCTTCAACACGCAGCGGACGATGCGTGTAGCGCAGCGTCTGTACGAAGGCATCGAGCTGCCCGAGGAAGGCAACGCGGGCCTTATTACGTACATGAGAACGGATTCGGTCACGCTTGCAGCCAGTGCGGTGGAGGAAATTCGGGAAGTCATCAGGGACCGCTACGGCGCAGAAAACGTGCCGGAGTTGCCTCCGGAGTACAAAAACAAGTCCAAGAATGCGCAGGAAGCGCACGAGGCCGTGCGGCCGACCTCGGCTGCGCGTACGCCTGAAGCGCTCCATGGCAAGCTCGAGCCCGATCAGTTGAAGTTATACACGCTGATCTGGCAGAGAACGATGGCATCGCAGATGGTGCCGGCGGTTTTTGACACCGTCGCTCTCGAATTCGCGGCCGGACCCGACCGCCCGGACGGACATCGCTTCCGGGCGAATGGCTCGGTGCTCGTGGAGCCCGGCTTCATTGCCGTGTACCAGGAAGGTCGGGACGACAGCAGCGTCGATGACAGCGATCGCCTGCTGCCTGAGGTGAGCGAAGGTGACGTCATCGATCTCGACAAGCTCAGGCCGGAACAGCATTTCACGGAGCCGCCACCGCGGTTCACCGAGGCGAGCCTGGTCAAGACGCTGGAGGAACATGGCATCGGCCGGCCATCGACCTATGCGAGTATCATTGCCACGCTGAAAAACCGCGAGTACGTGGACATGGACGGGAAGCGCTTCACCCCCACCGACATCGGCCGCATCGTCAATGGCTTTCTGACCGAACACTTCACCCAGTACGTCGATTACGACTTTACCGCCCGTCTCGAGGACGACCTCGACTCCATTTCCCTGGGCGAACAGCAACTCGTGCCGCTTCTCGAGCGGTTCTGGCTGCCCTTCTCCGAGCTGGTCGCGGACAAGGAGCAAAGCGTCACGCGCGAGCAGGTTGCACAGGCGCGGGAACTGGGTACGGACCCGAAAAGCGGCAAACCGATGACCGTCCGCATCGGACGGTACGGGCCGTTCGTCCAGATTGGCACCAAGGACGACGAGGAAAAGCCGAAGTTCGCGGGTCTCCGTCCCGGTCAGAAAATGAACAACATCACGAAAGAAGAAGCGCTGGAATTGTTCAAGTTGCCGCGCAAGCTGGGCGACACCCCGGAAGGGGAGCCGGTTTTGGCAAGCGTCGGGCGATTCGGCCCTTACGTCCGCTATGGCGACAAGTTCGTTTCCATCAAGGGTGATGACGACCCTTACACCATCGAGCTGCCGCGGGCGCTGGAACTGATCCAGGAGAAGAAGATAGCGGATGCCAACCGCATCATTCGAGATTTCGAAGATGAAGGCATCCAGATTCTCCATGGCCGCTACGGGCCCTACATCACGGACAAGAGCAAGAACGCCCGCGTGCCCAAGGACCGTGAACCGGGCACGCTGACGCTCGAAGAGTGCAAAGAGCTTCTCGCCGCGGCACCGCTGCGGGGTCGGCGCGGCAAGAAGAAAAAAACGCCGGCGCCCGAGGGAGGCGCAACGGCCGTGAAAAAGGCGGCGCGAAAGAAATCGGTAAAAAAGAAGGCGGCCAAAAAGACGACGACGAAAAAAAAGGCCAGGAAGAAAACCAAAAAGAAGGCGAAGCGCAAGAAAACCGGCGAGTAGGCGCCGAGGTACCGCAGGACAAGCCATGGCCCTGTCAATACCAATCCGCAAAGCGGCGCGTCTCCTCAGGGAAGGAGGCGTCGTTGCATACCCCACCGAGGGCGTATTCGGTCTCGGCTGCCTGCCGGGCGACGAGGACGCGGCAAATCGAATATGTGAAATAAAGAAGCGGGATCCGTCGGCAGGCCTGATCCTGATCGCCGCGAGTCGCGAACAGCTCGAGCCGTGGGCCGAGTTGCCGCAGGGTGGTGAAAGGCTCGAGGGGGATATGGCGCACCCGGTCACCTGGGTTCTGCCTCCGACGGCCGCCGTGCCGCCCTGGATCCGGGGAAGACACCAGGGCGTTGCCGTTCGCATCACGGCGCACCCCGTGGCCGCAGCACTGTGCGCCGCCGCAGATTCGGCTCTCGTGTCCACCAGCGCAAACATTTCCGGCCGGGCGCCGGCACGTAACCCGTTCGTGCTGCGGCGAGTCTTTGGCCCACTGGTGGACTACATCGTGCCGGGCGAGTGCGGTCCGGCCGGCAGCGCTTCCGAAATTCGCGATTTTCCGAGCGGCAGGATTCTTCGACCGGCGGGCGGGGCGCCCCGGTGATCGCGGCGTGACAGAGCGGGAAAGCAGACAGGCAATGAGTGACGACGACTATTCGCTGGAGCAGGTCGACCAGTATCTGCGTTCACTGCAGCAACAGATCGTCACCGCCATCGGCAATGCCGATGGACAGCGGCGCTTCGTTCGTGATCGCTGGCAACGGGATGGCGGGGGCGGGGGCGAAACCTTCGTACTCACCGATGGTTCCGTATTCGAGCGCGCCGGCGTCGGTTTCTCCCATGTCTTCGGCACGGAATTGCCGCCCAGTGCGACGCGCCTTCGGCCGGAACTGGCAGGCCGGGGCTTCCAGGCGATTGGCGTTTCGCTGGTCCTGCACGCCCGCAATCCGCACGTCCCCGCCGCGCACGCTAACTTTCGCTTCTTTTCCGCCGAAAAAAGCGATAGCGCGCCGGTCTGGTGGTTCGGCGGCGGGCTCGACCTGACCCCGTACTACCCGGTGCACGAAGATGTGCTGCACTGGCATCGTCATGCGCGTGAAGCCTGCCAGGCTTATGGCGAGAACCTCTACGAAAAGTACAAGATCGCCTGCGATGAGTATTTTTATTTGCCTCATCGCGGCGAAACCCGCGGGGTCGGCGGTCTTTTTTTCGACGATCTCAACGAGTCAGGCTTTGCCCGCTCCTTCGCGTTTACGCGATCGGTCGCCGAAAAATTTCTGCCAGCGTACCTGCCGATTGTCGAGGCACGAAAGAACGAGCCCTACGATCAGCGCGAACGCGAGTTTCAGTTATACCGTCGGGGACGTTACGTCGAGTTCAACCTCATTTACGACCGCGGCACCCTGTTCGGGCTGCAATCGGGCGGGCGCACCGAGTCGATTCTCATGTCATTGCCGCCGCTTGCCCGCTGGGCGTACAACTGGCAACCGGAGCCCGGTTCGGCCGAGGAGCGCCTGTACCGCGACTACCTCCGGCCGAGAGACTGGCTTGGCGAAGAGCCCGCCTGAGCCACGGTGGCCGGTATCCGAAGTCTATGGTAGCTTCCTTGCAAAACCGGAGCTTCGCCGGTTCCTGACAACAGCAACTGCAACAGAAGGCCAGTCGGGCCGCCGGCGTGAGACTCGAGCTTTCTGCGACGGGTTGCAAAAGGGTGCCCCGGGGGGCGGCGCTGGACATGACTTTCTTCAGAGGCAACTTCTTCCGGCGAGCGGAACGCTGCGAATCGCATGGCGCATTTTCGTCCAGGTTTCCCGCCCCTGCCGTTCTCCTCTTAGTGAGCCTCGCTGCGGCGGCAACGGTCTCGGCCGATGCCTTGCGCGATGGGGGCCCTGCCTACGGGCTCAGGCTTGCGGGCAGCGACCATCGCGGCGCGCAGGCAAAGGTATACATTGTCCAGCTAAGACAGCCTTCCGCGGCCGACCACTACAGCGGCCGGTACGGCCGTCAGTCGGGCAAGGTCACCGCCGGGGCGGCGCCGCTGTCCTTCGGCAAGAACGACGCTGGCGTGGAGAGCTACGTGCAGCGCCTCGTCGAGGAACAGAACAAGGTGCTGTCGCGGGTCGGCGCGCGGAAAATCTACAGCTACCGCTACACCCTGAACGGGTTCGCAGCCAGCATGACGCCTGCTGAAGCGCACAAGCTGGAACACCAGCCGGAAGTACTGCGTGTGTGGGAAGACGAGCTGCGCCCGCTCGGGACCAACTTCAGTCCTTCCTTCCTCGGCCTGTTCGAAGAGAACAGGGGACTCCGGGGCGCTCCCGGTCTGGACGGCGACGGTATCGTTATCGGCGTCATCGACAGCGGTATCACGCCGGAGCATCCGGCGCTATCGGACCTGCGCGAAGTTGGCCGCCCCCGCGCCTGCCGCAGCAGCTGGGCAAAGAACACCCTGCTCGGGCGATGGCTTTGCCGGCGCTACGACGCGATGGACGACATCCTCACGTTTCAGCCGCCAGAGAACTGGAACGGGATATGCCAGGCGGGCCCCCGCTTCGCGGAGGACAGCTGCAACAACAAACTGATCGGTGCAAGGTACTTTCTCGACGGCGCGGAAACCTCCGGGCCGCTCGACGACGGGGAAATTCTGTCGGCGCGCGACGCGGATGGCCACGGCACGCATACAGCAACGACCGCAGCGGGCAACAAGACCCGAGCGTCGATATTCGGCACCTTCCTCGGCCAGATCGAAGGTGTCGCGCCGAAAGCCCGCATTGCGGCTTACAAAGCCTGCTGGCTCAGGCCGGGAGACCTGCGCGCCAGCTGCAACACCTCTGACCTCGCCAATGCGATCGACAGCGCGGTTGCGGACGGCGTGCACATCATCAACTACTCCATTGGCAGTTCGCTGCTCACGACCACGGCCCCGGACGACGTCGCACTACTGGCGGCCGCGAAAGCCGGCGTTCTGACCGTTGTTGCAGCCGGAAACGAGGGACCCAACTTCAATACCGTCGGCTCGCCCGCCGGGGGACCGTGGGTGATCTCCACAGCCGCTTCCAGCCGGGACGGGCAGCATTCGGTAGAGGCGCTGCAGGTCACGGCGCCGTCTTCGGTCGCGGGACGTTACGCCGTGAAGGAAGCCAGCTTCACACCGCCGCTGATCGAGCGGAATTCAATCGAAGCCCGCCTCGTACTCGTCGACGACAATGACGACACACTGGCTGACGGCAGTGCCGGGACGACCTTCGACGGCTGCGAAGCGCTCGAAAACGACAGCGAACTGTCCGGGAACATCGCCTTCATTCAGCGCGGCGGCTGCAATTTTGCGGACAAGGTCGTTCATGCGGCGGACGCCGGAGCAATTGCCGCGCTGGTGTTCAACATCGCGGGAGACCCGTTCGTGATGACGGGCACGATCGGTCTTTCCGATATCCCGGCGCTTATGATCGGGCAGGCCGACGGTAACCTTTTGCTGGACGAGATCGATGCGGAACAAGTGGTCGACGTGGTGCTGGACAAGGGCTTGTTCCTGACCGAGGACGACACCGGCAATCTGATGGGCATTTTTTCCGCGCGCGGCCCCGGACCGGTTGCGGACATTCTGAAACCCGACCTGACCGCACCGGGAATCAACATCCTCGCCGGCTTTACCCCGGATGCGGCCAATTCGGTTGCCGGCGAGAACTTCGCCTTTCTCACCGGAACATCGATGGCGGCCCCTCACGTCACCGGCGTTGCGGCACTCTTGCTGCAGGCGCATCCCGACTGGAGCCCCGCCGCCATAAAATCGGCGCTCATGACGACAGCGCATCAGGAGGTGAAACAGCCGGACGGCGAAGCGGCGGCGATCCCGTTCGATTTTGGCAGCGGCCACATCAACGCCAACAGTGCCCTCGATCCCGGGCTGGTGTACGAAGCGACCGCAGACGATTACGATGCCTTTGCCTGCGGCACAGCGTCGCCCGCGGTCGAACAGGCGCGCTGCGATTCACTGGCGGCCGCCGGAAAATCCTTTCTTGCGGCCGATCTCAACCAGCCGTCCATCGCGGTATCGCGGCTTGCCAACACAGAGACCGTGCGCCGACGCGTCACCAACGTGAGCGATGTAAATGGCTCCTACGTCGCCGAGATCGCGGCGCCACCCGGTATCGCGGTGGAAGTGACGCCGTCGTCGCTATCGCTCGCTGCCGGTGAATCGGCGGAGTTCGAGGTAGTCATCACCTACCAAAGCGGGCCGCTCGACCTCTGGCGTTTCGGCAGCCTCACCTGGCGCGGCAACGAGCGCACCGTGCGCAGCGTGCTGGCGGTGCGGCCGACCTCCGTCAATGCCCCGGCCGAGGTCCAGTCCTTCGGCGGCAGCGGGTCGCTGAGTTTCCCCGTGGAGTTCGGTTATACAGGCAGCTATACGGCGCGTGTGCACGGCCTTCAGGAACCGCTGGTACTCCAGGGCTTCGTCGACGAAGACCCGGACAAAACCTTTACTTTCCGAACCAACAACGGCGTCACCGCGCATCTTATCGACGTCCCCGCGAACCAGGCTTATCTGCGCTTCGCCCTCTACGACGAATTGACGGACGGGGACGACGACCTGGACATGTACGTTTACTACTGTCCCGACAGAGTCAACTGCACGAAGATCGGGGAAAGCGGCGAGGCGACGTCACGAGAACAGTTCAATGTGCTGATGCCGGGCGCCGGACGCTACGCCGTCTTCATCCACGGCTTCGAGACGGATAACATCGCGGGCGGGCCGGGCGCGAACTACAAGCTGCAGGGCTGGGCTTTCGGCATCAACGATGATCAGGGCAACATGAGTGCGTCGGGCCCGGCCTTCGTCAATGCCGGATCGACCGAAGCCGTCACTGTAAACTGGTCGGACCTCGGTTCCGGGATCATCTGGCTGGGCGGGATATCCCATAATACGCCCCAGGGCATGGTCGCCGTCACGGTCGTCACGATCCAGAATTGACAGGAACAGCATGGCATCCCCCCAACGGTTCTCCGGCGTTCTGGCGCCGGTCATAACGCCTTTTCTCGACGATCTTTCACCCGACGCCGAGCGCCTGGCTGCACACTGCCGCTGGCTTCTCTCGCAAGAGGTCGGGTTGGCGATATTCGGCACCAATAGCGAAGCGAACTCGCTTGCGGTCGAGGAAAAAATTGCACTGCTGGATCGCCTCATCGATGCCGGCATCGACGCTTCGCGCATGATGCCGGGAACCGGCTGCTGTGCATTGACCGACACGGTGAAGCTGACGCGCCATGCGCTGCGCGCCGGCTGCGGTGGCGTCCTGATGCTGCCGCCGTTCTATTACAAGGACGTCAGTGACGAAGGACTTTTCCGGAGTTTTGCAGAAGTCATAGAGCGGGTCGGCAGCGACGATCTGCGCATCTATCTCTACCATATCCCGCCGGTGGCGCAGGTCGGCATCTCGGCGGATCTGGCGGAGCGGCTGCATTCCGCGTTTCCCAAAGTCGTCGCCGGGATCAAGGACAGCTCCGGCGACTGGAACAATACCCGCCGCTTGCTCGAGCGCGAGCTGGACGACTTTCGCGTTTTTTCCGGGAGCGAGGGCTTCCTGCTAAGAAACTTGCAGGCGGGCGGCGCAGGCTGTATCTCAGCCACGGCCAATGTGAACCCGGGCGCGATTCAGCGCCTCTTCCGCAACTGGTCCACAGCGAACGCCGGGGCACTGCAGCAGGACCTGGACGAAGTCCGCAGGGTTCTGCAAATGCCCGCCATGATCCCCGCGCTGAAAGCCGTCGTGGCTCATTTCGCCAACGATCCGCAAT
>JBBDSK010000218.1:0-26465 GCA_040904985.1 Woeseia sp.
ACTCGAATGTTTTCGAATCCGCATCGAGTCTGGCAAGTTCCCCTTCGTCGGCGAGTTCTCGGGTATCGGGAGCCTCGCAGATGAGTGGTTGCTGTGCGCGAACGGGCGACAGCGCCAGCAGAAAAGCCAGGCCGACGAATGGGAATGTTTGTCTCAACAAGATTGTGGCTGAAGTTCTGATGGCGTAATGGTGGCGATAGCAGGAAAAGATGTTATCAGGTATTGCGATTTGCTACCTTCGCCAAGGTTTTCTACGAGGGAGATCTGAAATAATCGTTTCGCAGGAGCATCAGGACCGGCGACTCGCTCAACTGACAGCGTGGCTGGAGAGCGCCGGCGGCATGGCCGGAGCTAAAATAGAACCAGCGTCGAGCGACGCCAGCTTTCGCCGTTATTTTCGCGTGCAGGCAAACGGCAAAACTGCTATCGCTATGGACGCGCCGCCGGTTCAGGAGGACTGCCGGCCGTTCCTGCGGATTGCGGACTACCTCCATCGAATGGGACTGAACAGTCCCGGAATATTTCAAGCCGATCTCGATCTCGGTTTTCTCCTTATGAGCGACCTCGGGTCCACGTCATACCTGGAGGTGCTGCAAAGAACGCCCGGCCGCGCCGCGCCACTTTATGGCGATGCGACTGAGGCGCTTCTTACGCTCCAGGAAGGCGGCCGTCGGTTTCAGTCGCAGTTGCCATCGTACGATGAAACGCTGCTGCGGCTCGAGATGTCCCTCTTTCGCGACTGGCTTTGTACGCGCTATCTCGACACCGGTTTCTCGCAGAACGAGGAAGCGGCGTGGCGATCGCTGGAAGACCTGCTGGTCGAAAACGCATTGCAGCAGCCGCAGGTGTTCGTGCATCGCGACTATCACTCCCGAAATCTGATGGTGACGGGCGAACGCAACCCGGGCATTTTGGATTTTCAGGATGCGGTGGAGGGGCCGATGACCTACGACCTCGTGTCCCTTTTGAAGGATTGCTACATTCGCTGGCCGCTGGCGGACGTCAGAGCACGAGCCGTGGCGTTCAACGCTGCAGCCGCCGACCGCGGCCTGCCGACCGTGCGGCCGGAGCAGTTCCTGCAAAGCTTCGAGCTGATGGGCGTGCAGCGGCACCTGAAGGCCGCCGGAATATTTGCCCGGCTCAAAATTCGCGACGGCAAGCCTTCCTACCTTCAGGACGTGCCGCGTACGCTCGAGCACATCGTCGATATCGCAGGGGATTACGATGAGCTTGCGTTTCTGGGTCGCTTTATCCGCGAACGATGCCTGCCGGCACTGCACGAACGGCTGCAGCAAGAGCGGCAGAATCGGTCATGACCACTGCGATGGTTCTCGCGGCCGGCCGCGGCGAGCGCCTGCGGCCGATCACTGACAGGACGCCCAAGGCCCTGGTCGAGGTTCGCGGGGCAAGCCTGCTGGAACGGCAGCTGCGGCGCTTGCGCACGGCGGGCGTGGACACAGTCGTGATCAACCTCGGTTGGCTTGGCGAGGCGATTGTCGAGCGAATAGGGGACGGCAGCGCTTTCGGACTGCAGGTTGTGTACAGCTTGGAATACGACAGCGTGCTGGAAACGGGGGGCGGAATCGTACGAGCGCTGCCCCTTCTCGGGAGCAAGCCGTTCTGGGTGCTGAATTCCGACGTCTTCAGCGACCTGGAACTGCCGGCCATCGAGCTGCCGCCGGGCTGCCTGGGGCACCTGGTTCTCGTTCCCCGGCCGCATTACGCGGCGCGCGGCGACTTCGGCCTTGTCGAGGGAAGGATAACGCGGACCGCCGGGGCGGCCTGCACGTTCAGCGGTATGGCGTTTTACCGGCCGGAATTTTTCGACGGCGCCGGCGAAGGCCGCTTTCCACTCGCACCGATGCTGTTCGATGCCGCCGACCGGGGGCTCCTGTCGGGCGAAATCTACAGAGGCATCTGGGAGGACGTCGGTACCGTGGAGCGGCTGTCAGGCCTCAATGCGCTGCCGGCCTGCTGAAAATTCCGCAGCAGGTGGGCCTGAAGAGCGGCGGCCACCTTTTGCAGATCGCAAGAAAGACCCAGGCGGGCGAGATCGGTCATTTCCAGGCCCTGGAAGCCGCAGGGATTTATGCGCGAAAACGGTTCGAGGTCAACGTCGACGTTGAGTGCCATGCCGTGATAACTGGCGCCCCGGCGCACGCGCAAACCGATACTCGCGATCTTCCGCTTATGCACATAAACGCCCGGCGCCTCAGGTCGTGAGGCTGCTTCGACGCCCTCTTGTTGCAGCAGATCGATAACGGAGCGTTCCAGCGCCGTGACGAGATCACGGACGCCAAGATCCGCGCGCCGCAGGTCCAGCAGCGGATAGACCATCAGTTGCCCCGGACCGTGGTAGGTCACCTGGCCACCGCGGTCGATCTGTACGACCGGAATGTCACCCGGGGCGAGGAGGTGCTCGCGGCTCGCGTTGAGGCCGAGCGTGAACACCGGCGGATGCTCCACGTACCAGATCTGGTCCGGCGTGTCGGCGCCGCGCTGGTCGGTGTAGCGCTGCATTGCCCGCCATGTGGCTTCGAACGGGCGCCGGCCCAGCGCGCGGACCTCGACCTCCGGTAGCCGCGAAAGCCGCTGCCTGTTGGCCGTCACAGCGCCACCAGGATCTGTTCGTCGCCGGTGAGATCGCGGTAAATATTGTCCAGCTGCTCGCGGCTGCGGGCGTTGATGGTGACGGTTATGGACACGAACCTTCCGTTGCTGCTGGCTGCGACCCGAACAGCGCTCGCGTCCACGCTGCCGGCATGCCGTTCTACGATGGACAATGCCGCCTGGTGGAATTCCGGTTGGTCGCGGCCCATCATTTTGATGGGAAATTCGCAGGGAAATTCGAGCGGTTCGTCACTCATGGCCTGCCAATTTTACGCCCAGGGTTTCATCCCATGCCAGATCACTCGAACAATAGCATCAGCGCGTCCCGTCCGCGTTGCCATAAAGAGCCGCTGGGATTTCCGTTCAGAGCCCGGAGTTGCGCCCTGACCAGGCTGGAGCCGTTCAGGCTGACCAGCAGTTCCGCCAGCGGCTGGCCCTGGGCCACGGGCGCCACGAGGATGGCCGGCATGCTGAGAACCGACTCGACATCGTCGTAGCTGCCGCGGGGAACGGTAATGTAGAGATCCTCCGGAAGCCCGAGGGGCGTGGAGGCGTTTGCGGCCTTCCATATTCTAGCCTCGGTGACGGTCTCGCCGGCCTTGTAAAGACGCCTGGTCTCGAAAAAGCGGAATCCGTAGTTCAGGAGCGCCTGGCTGCCGTCGTTTCTCACCTTGGGGCTTGCGGTTCCGAGTACCGCGGAGATGATCCGCATGCCATCGCGTTCCGCGGCCGACACGAGGCAATAGCCCGCCGCCGCGGTGTGGCCGGTTTTCATTCCGTCGACACTGGAATCCCGCCACAGCAGGGCGTTTCTGTTGGGCTGCGATATGCCGTTGTACTCGTATTCCCTGACCGAGTACCACTCATAGTAGGCAGGAAACTCGTTGACCACTGCCCGCGCCAGCGTCGCCATGTCCCGTGCTGTCGAATAATGATTCTCCTGCGGCAGCCCGGTGGTGTTTCTGAAGTGGCTGTCGTTCATGCCGAGCTCGAGCGCATACTGATTCATGACTTCCGCGAACACCGATTCGTCACCGGCGACGTGCTCGGCCAGTGCGACGCTGGCGTCGTTTCCCGACTGCACGATCATGCCCATTATCAGGTCCCGGACCAGCACCCGCGTCCCGACTTCAATGAACATCCGCGATCCCGGTGTGCGCCATGCTTTCTCACTGACCGTAACCTCATCGTCCAGTGTGATCTGTCCTTCCTGCAGCGCTCTGAAAATGGCATAGCCGGTCATGAGCTTGGTGAGGCTGGCCGGAGCAAGCCTCAGGTCCGGCTCCATCGAGGCCAGTTCGTGTCCGGAGTTGCCATCCATGAGAAAGTAGCTTTTGGCGCCAATAGCGGGCGCTGCCGGCACCGGCAACGCGGCCGCCAGCGACTGGGCGCAGAAAGATACAAGGAAAATCGCCAGCGACAGAAACTTGAAAAGATACATGGCCTGCATAACCGGGGAGCTCATTCCGTGACCAGGTGGGTTTCGGATATTCCCAGCCTTTGCAACTGCTCGACGACACTGTCGTATTGCGTGACGTCTGCGATCGGTCCGATTCGCACCCTGTACAGAGCCGGCGACTGCTCCACGTCTTCGTGCACCAACAGCGGAGAGACACCGCCGTCGCGAAGTTTTGCGAACTGCCGCCTTGCATTGTCGACGTCGCCGAAAGCGCCCGCCTGAACAAAAATGGCAGCGGGCGGTACCGGCGCCTCGCTGTCGTTCAGATCGGCCGTGCGCGTCGGTTGTCCGGCGTCCGTGACAGAGGGTTCGATGACCGTTACTTCGACGAGGCTCGTGCCGTCCCGGATCATGTCGAGCTTCAGCGCAGCGGCATAGGACAAGTCGATGATGCGATTCGCAACGAAGGGACCGCGGTCGTTTACCCGCACCACGACGCTTTTGTTGTTTCTCAAATTGGTGACCCTGACGTAACTGGGCAGCGGCAATGTTTTATGAGCCGCCGTCATGGCGTACATGTCGTAGGGCTCCTGGCTCGACGTCGGCTTGCCATGGAACTTTTTGCCATACCAGGATGCGACGCCCTGTTCGCGGTAGCCGGCGGCGCTGCCCATGACTTCGTAGCGCTGTCCGAGCACCCTGTAATAGGGCCCATTGCCGTAACGACTTCTCGGCTCCTGGGTGACCACCGGGTCGGGTGGAACCGTGGCCGTGCCGACGATCCCGGGCGCATCGTCTTCGGCCGGGCGCCCTGCACAGCCGGCGATCACGAGAACAGCGGAAGAGAGCGCCAGCAGCAGGATCTGCGTCGAAATCCCCCGCTCAGGAAGCACTGCGCGCGACCTCCTGGGCAATTTCCTGCCCGAGCTGATGCACAGCGAGCGCATACATCACACTGCGGTTGTAGCGCGTGATGACAAAGAAGTTCTGGAATCCGACCCAGTGCTCGGTACCGTTCTCGCCGTCCAGCGTCAGCAGCTGGCCTTTGTGGTCGCCGGGCAGCGTGGCGGCGAACATCACGCCCTGGCGGCTCAGTGACTCGACGGTTTCAGAAGGTGTAAGCGTGTTTTCGGGAGGCTGTCCCGACCAGCGGTTGCCAAGGCTGGCCTCTGCAACCACTTCGGTCTCCCGTTGCCATCCGTGCGCGACGAAGTAATTGGCTACGCTGCCGATGACGTCCTGCCAGTTGTTCCAGATGTCGCGCTTCCCGTCGTCGCTCGCATCGACAGCGTACGCCCTGAAACTGCTCGGCATGAACTGGGGAGCGCCCATCGCACCGGCGTAGGAGCCGGTTGCCTCCGTGGCGTCCATTTCTTCCTCCCTCACCAGCAACAGAAACTCTTCCAGTTCCCGCAGGAAAAACCTGGCGCGTGGCGGGTAATCGAAGGCGAGGGTCGAGAGCGCGTCGAGTACGCGGTAATTGCCGCTGATACGGCCGAAGTATGTTTCGACGCCGATTATGCCGACGAGGATCTCGCAGGACACACCGGTCTCGTCACTGATCCGGTGCAGGTCGTCCGCATGCTCGCGCCAGAAATCGGCCCCGGCCCGTATCCTCTCACTCGTAAGAAAGATGTTGCGGTATTCCTGCCACGTGAGCACTTTTTCGGCCGGTTTGCTGATGGCCTTTAGTATCCCCTCCTGTGACTCGGCCTTTTGCAGCAGTGCAATGAGGCTGTCCCGGTCGTACTCGTGCTTTTCAACCATCGAATCGATGAACTGCCGGACGTCGCTTCGCTGGACGTCCAGCGCGAAAACCGGCTGCGCTGCGAGGCAGAGGATAGCGAGGGAAAAGATGAACTTCATTTTGAAAGCATAGCCCCGAAATAATTTATTGTGGCACCAGTTTTCGATGCGTGTGAATTGACATGAGAATACCGAATCCGGCCATCAGGGTCACCATGGATGTTCCGCCGAAACTGACCAACGGCAAAGGTATCCCCACAACCGGTACGAGGCCGGTAACCATAGCAGTATTGACAAAGACATAGACAAAAAACGTGAGGCTTATGCTGCCGGCAAGAAGGCGTGCAAATGTGTCTCTTGCCTGAATGGCAATATAAAGCCCGCGCCCGACTACGAACATATAAAGCGCAAGCAAACTCAGGGCGCCGAGGAGCCCCAGTTCCTCTCCCATTACTGAAAAAATGAAATCGGTATCGCGTTCCGGCAAAAACTCGAGCTGGGCCTGGCTGCCGTTGGTCCAGCCCTTGCCGAAAAGCCCGCCGGAGCCGATCGCAATTTTCGACTGGATAATGTTATAGCCGGCGCCGAGCGGGTCACTGTCCGGATTCAAAAGCATGAGAACGCGCTGCTTTTGGTAGTCCTGCATGAAGTGCCAGAGCAGCCAGGCCCCCGGCACGGACAGTAATCCCAGGAGAATCATCACACGGAACGACATGCCTGCGAGGATTACCACCAGCAGACCGGCCATCGCGATGATGATGGCGGTGCCAAGATCCGGCTGAACGGCAATGAGGACCGTCGGCAAAGCGATAAAAGCGGCGATCAGGAGCAGATGGCGGGCTCCGGGCGGCAGTTGGCGGTGGTGCAGATACCACGCCGCCACCATGGGCACGGCCAGTTTCATGATCTCCGAGGGTTGAAAGCGAACGCCGAGATCGAGCCAGCGTTGTGCACCTTGTCCAATGTCGCCGCGCAACAACACCAGCGCCAGCAGCCCCAGGCCCAGCGCGTAGCCCCAGGGCGTCCACCGCCTCATCACGGCCGGCGGTACCTGCGCAACCATGAACAGGACCGCGATACCGACGCCCAGCCGGACGCACTGCTGCATCCACAGCTCCATGTTGCCGCCGACGGCACTGAAAAGGACTACGAGGCCGAGGCCGCAGATCAGCGCCAATGCGGCGAGCAGGGGCCCGTCAAGATGGACCTTTCGCAGAAACCGGCTCAGGCCTCCCAGCGGCAGCGTGCCGCGATCGAAAAGGTCCGGCGTGCCGCTAAAGAGCATCGTCGCTGACACCCAGGTAGAGATCCATGATGCTGCGTGCGATCGGCGCCGCGACCCGGCTGCCGCTGCTGCCGTTCTCCACCACGACCGCAACGGCAATTTTCGGCTCGTCCAGCGGCGCGAACGCGATGAAAAGAGCGTGGTCACGCAGTCTTTCCGATACTTCCTCCTCGTCGTACTCTTCTTCCTGCGCGACGGAGAAAACCTGCGCCGTGCCGCTTTTGCCCGCCATCGTGTACGGCGCCCCGAGCCCGGCGGCGCGAGCCGTGCCGGTCTGGCTTTGCATGACCGCGTTCATCGCGGCGATGGTGCTCTCCCAGTAGAACTCGTTCTCGATCGTCACCCCGGGGAGCGACTCCGGGACCGTCAGTTCACGTTGGCCACTGATCGGATCTTCTGTCGCGGCGACCAGATGTGGCCTGTAACGCGTGCCGCGCATCGCAAGCGCCGCGGTGGAATGCGCCAGTTGCAGCGGCGTCGCGAGCATGTAGCCCTGCCCGATGGAGGCGATCACCGTTTCACCCGGAAACCACACTTGGTTGGGCCTGTCGCTGAACGCCTGCCGCTTCCATTCGCGAGACGGCACGAGCCCGCTTTTCTCACCAACGATGTCGATTCCAGTGGCCCTGCCAAGTCCGAACTGGGTCAAAAACTTGTGCATTCCCTCGATACCGATTTCGCGGCTGATCTCATAAAAATAGACGTCGCAGGATTGGCTTATGGCGTCGTGCAGGTCTACCTCGCCGTGCCCTTGCCGCCGCCAGTCCCGGTAGCGGTGAGTGCTTCCGGGCAATGTATAGAAGCCGCGGCAAAACGTGCGCCGCGTGAGATTCGTGGCGCCTGTCTCGAGCGCTGCCAGCGCCAGCATCGGCTTGATCGTGGAACCCGGAGGATAGTTGCCGCGCACGGCCCGATTGAAAAGCGGCTGGTTCGGGTCGAACTGCAGGGCGTTGAACTCGCTGGTGCTCATGCCGAGCGCAAAAGCGTTCGGATCGAAAGAAGGCGCACTCACCAGTGCGAGGATTTCTCCGTTCGTGGGGTCGATTGCAACGACGGAGCCCCGCTGCCCTCGCAGAGCGGCGGTTGCGACCCGCTGGAGGTCGAGGTCCAGGGTCAGCCACAGATTGTCGCCCGGCCGTGGCGCTTCGCTCTCGAACAGCGTGTGGGTCAGGCTGCGCGAGTCCATGGTGACCTGCCGGCCTCGTGCGTTGGTCACGATCTGCCGGTGGCCGGTGTTTCCATGCAGGCTTTCCTCCCTCGACAGCTCAACTCCGGTTTTGCCCGTGTGCGCCGTGCCGGCGTAGGCGGCGGGGTTCAGCCGGCCAAGATCAAGTGTGCTGAGGGCGCCGACATAGCCCACGGCGTGGGCGGCCAGTTCGCCGTGGGGATAATGCCGCACGAGGCGGGGCTGGAAGTCGACGCCGGGAAAACGCGGCCGCTGCAGCGCAAAACGGGAAATCTCGTCATCGGACATGCGAAAACGCAGCGTGACCGGCTTGAAGCGCGGGCCGCGCCGGCTCATTTCCCTGAACCTGGAGATGTCCTCCCGGGCGATCAGATCGAGAGCCGCAAGCCTTCGCAGCGTGTTTTCGATATCGGGCACCTGCTCGGGAATAAGCTCCAGCTGATACGCCGGCAGATTCTCGGCAAGAATCCTGCCCTTGCGATCGTAGATGAGGCCGCGGTTCGGCGGCAATGCCTCGATCCGCACCCGGTTGCCCACGGACTTCTCGGCGAAGAGTTCATAATCAACCACCTGGAGTTGAACAAGACGCGCGACGACGAGGCCGAGCAGCGCCACGCAGACGGCCGACGCGAGCACCACGCGACCGACGAACAGGCGGGTCTCACGATGATGATCCTTGATCGGTGCCAGGAGCCGCATGCGCAAATCAGGCCGAGCGAGTCGAACGGTAGCGAATGCCGGAAAGGAACATCGCCACGACCGGCCACAGCAGCGTGCCGCTGACCACCGGTCCCCAGTAATAAACCACTTCCGCGTAAGTACCGGCGACGCCGTTGATCCAGAACAGGAGAAACTGATAAAGCGCGAGCAACGCCATGACGGTTGCCATCATCTGTGACAATGGAAACACGCGAAGCTGCAGGTGAAATTTCGCCGTTACGTAGGTGATTACCGACAATGCCAGAGCGTGTTGCCCCAGCAGCGTCCCTTGCGCGACGTCGAGCACGATTCCCGCGATCCAGGCGGTACCTACGCTGCAGCTTCGCGGTACGCTGATTGACCAGTATATGAGGGTGAGCGCCACCCAGTCGGGCCGGTAGGCAGCCGCCGTATCCGGCATCGGCACGATGCTGAGCATCAGGGCCATGATGATGCAAAGAAGGATTGACAGCCGGCGTGAGGTGGCTTCGCTACTCAATGTTCTGCTCCGCGGCGTTTTGTGCCGCAGCGTCCCCGGGGGCGGGGTCCGACTGTGCCTCCAGATCGCGCTCGCTGTCGACCGACCAGATCAGCATGATTTCCCGCACCTGGTTCAGCCTTGCGGCCGGCCGGGCGTTGACCTCTGCAAAGGGGCCCTCCGGAATTCTGGTGACCGAGCCGATGATGGCGACGGGATAGCCTGGCGGAAATGCGCCGCCCAGTCCCGAGGTGACGAGAAGGTCTCCCTCACGAATATCGGCGTTGTTCGGCAGAAAGGGCAAGTCCAGGCGATCGAATTCGCCGGTGCCGACGGCAATGGTTCGCAAGCCGTTGCGGTTGACCTCGACCGGAAGCGCATGGTCGGGATCGCTGATGAGCACACCCTGGGATGACAGCAGGCCGGCCTCGATTACCTGCCCCACGACCCCGTCGGCATCGATCATCGCCTGTCCATTGTAGACCGAATCCCGCGAGCCCTTGTTGATAATGATGTTGTGGCGGTAGGGATTGGAACTGACGGACATGATCTCGGCAACCTGTACCTGGTCACGAACCTTGCTGGTGGCTTCCAGCATGGCCCGCAACCTCGCGTTTTCCGATTCGAGTGCCGTGAAACGCTGCAATCTGGCGTGCGTTAGCAAGCGCTCGGCGTTTAAACGACTCATCTCGAGCAACAGGTCGTTGCGGCTCGCGGTATTTTCACTGATCCAGCGCCAGGTTGAATGAGGCGCATCCACGACGATACGCAGCGGATACACCGTGGCCCCGACCGCCTTGCGGAAATTGTCAAGGTGGTGTTCCCGGTGATCGACGACCAGGAGAGTGATGCTGAGACTGGCGAGCAGCAGCAGGCGCAGGCCCAGTGCCGTGGTCTTGCTCGATCGATGCTCGCTGTTACCGCCGCCGGCGGGCATCAGCGCAGCATCGTGCGAACAAATGCATGCCCGATCTTACCCGCGAATAAACGACGGGTGCGGGCCAGCCTGGCCGGCGCCAAAAAGAGCCGGATTCCGTGCATCGGAATATCCCTGTTAATCCCCCAATGGTCACTCAAGTTATTACTCGAGCTGTCACTCAAGCGTTGTCACTCGAGGCCGAAAACGGCGGGGCCATGCTCGTCGATGAGTTCAATCACACGGCCGCCGCCTCTGGCGACGCAGGTGAGCGGGTCATCGGCGATGATGACCGGCAGACCCGTTTCTTCCATCAGAAGCTTGTCTATATCCCGCAGCATTGCACCGCCGCCTGTCAGCACAATGCCGCGTTCGGCAACGTCGGCGCCCAGTTCCGGCGGCGTCTGCTCGAGCGCTTCCTTGACCGCCCCGACGATTCCCTGCAGTGGCTCTTGCAGGGCCTCCAGAATTTCATTGCTGTTCAAGGTAAAACTTCGCGGCACCCCCTCTGAAAGGTTGCGCCCTTTGACGGATATCTCCCGCACTTCCTGCCCCGGAAACGCCGATCCGATTTCGTGCTTGATGCGCTCGGCCGTGGCTTCTCCTATGAGGATGCCGTAATTGCGGCGCACATAGTTGGTGATCGCTTCATCAAAACGATCGCCGCCGATTCTGACCGACGCAGCATACACTATGCCGTTGAGCGAGATGATCGCGACTTCCGAGGTGCCACCGCCGATGTCGAGCACCATCGAACCCCGCGCTTCGTGTACCGGCATCCCCGCGCCGATGGCGGCGGCCATCGGCTCCGGAATAAGGTGAACCTTGCGCGCGCCGGCACCCTCCGCCGATTCCCGGATTGCGCGCCGCTCGACCTGAGTCGAGCCGTAGGGCACGCACACGAGGACCCGGGGACTGGGGCGAAAAAAACGGTTCCCGTGCGCTTTCTTGATGAAATGCTGCAGCATTTTTTCGGTGACGGTGAAATCCGCGATAACACCGTCCTTCAGCGGCCGGATGGCGGTGATGTTGCCCGGCGTTCGCCCCAGCATGTTTTTGGCTTCGGCCCCGACCGCTTCCACCACGCGTCCGCCGCGTCCGCTGTCTTCGCGTATCGCGACCACCGACGGTTCGTCTAGTACAATGCCATGTCCGCGGGAGTAAATAAGCGTGTTTGCAGTCCCGAGGTCGATTGATAAATCGTTCGAGAAATAACCTAGAATGTTCTTTAGCATGTGGGGCTATAGTCCCGCGAGGCAATTTAACTTTGTAATCTAGCAATGCGCAGGACATTGAGCAAGGCGGCGTGTATCATTGCCGCGATTCCGTCAGCCCCCATTATAAGCACCAGGAATTCTTCAGGCGCTGTTCTCGAGATCGTTTCGTGTCATTGACGAAAGACCAGGTTCATCAGATTGCCCTCCTTGCCCGCTTGCAACTCGAGGAGCGTCAGTTCGACGACGTCGTGGACAAGCTTTCACGCATCGTCGACTTCGTTGACCAGTTGCAGTCGGCTCCGACAGACGACGTAACCCCTATGGCCCATCCTCTGGAGCAGTCACAGCGCTTGAGGTCCGATGTTGCTAGCGAAAGTATCGATCGCGAGGCCATCCAGGCGAATGCCCCGGCGGTCAAGGATGGCTTCTACCTGGTGCCGAAGGTGCTCGGCTGACAGGTTTGCGCCTCCCGCCAGTGAATTTGACGACCCATGAGTACTGACGCTGGTCCCCTGCATGTCCGGACGCTCACGGAACTTGCACAGGGTATAAAAGAGGGCGACTTCTCCGCAAGGGAGCTGACGGAAACGCTGCTCGCAAGAATCGCGGCAAAAAACGAGCGTCTGAACGCTTTTGTCACCATAACGGGCGAGCAGGCGCTCGCGGCGGCCGCGAGTGCCGACGAGGCTCGCTCGAGCAATCGTGCTCCGCCTCTCAACGGCGTGCCGATTGTGCACAAGGACCTTTTTTGCACCAGGGGAGTGTTGACGACCTGCGGCTCGCGCATGCTGGAAAATTTCGTGTCACCCTACGACGCCACCGTGGTCGAACGCCTGAAGTGTGCCGGCGCTGTGATGCTCGGCAAGACCAACATGGACGAATTCGCGATGGGGTCGTCGAATGAGACCAGTTTTTTCGGCCCCGTCACCAACCCGTGGAATGAAAAACGCTCTCCGGGCGGGTCCTCCGGCGGTTCGGCCGCAGCGGTTGCGGCGAGGTTGACACCGGCGGGCACAGGTACGGATACCGGCGGCTCGATCCGCCAGCCGGCTGCGCTGACCGGCACCGTCGGACTGAAGCCGACCTATGGCAGGGTGTCGAGGCACGGCATGGTCGCCTTCGCTTCCAGCCTGGACCAGGCTGGCGTGATCACACGCAGCGCCGTAGACGCCGCAACGCTTCTGGGTGTGATTGCCGGATTCGACGAACGCGACTCGACGTCCGTGGATCATCCGGTCCCGGACTACGTCGCCGGGCTGGCGCGGCCGCTCAAGGGCATGAAGGTCGGGGTAGTGCGCCAGCACTTCGACGAAGGGCTGGACCCGCAATGCGGCGCGCGGGTTCGCGAAGCACTGGAGGTTTTGCGTCAGGAGGGGGCAAGCCTGGTCGAGGTCGATCTGCCGAACCTGGCATTGTCCGTACCGACGTATTATGTCGTCGCGCCCGCGGAATGTTCATCCAACATGTCGCGGTTTGACGGTGTCCGCTTCGGCCATCGCGCCGAGAATCCCAAAGATCTGCTGGACCTTTACTGCCGTAGCCGCGGGGAAGGCTTCGGCGCGGAGGTAAAGCGGCGCATCATGACCGGGACGTACGTGCTGTCGGCAGGTTACTACGATGCCTATTACCTCAAGGCGCAAAAAGTGCGGCAGTTGATCGTGCAGGACTTCCGAAACGCATTCCGGGAGGTCGACGTCATCGCCGGCCCGACGGCGCCGACACCCGCCTTCGCCCTCGGTGAAAAAACCGATGATCCTGTTACGATGTACCTCAACGACATCTACACCATCGGCGCCAACCTGGCCGGGCTGCCCGGCATTTCCGTACCCTGCGGATTTGCCGACCGGCTGCCGGTCGGTCTGCAGCTGGTCGGCAATCACTTCGCCGAAGAGCGGATACTCAACGTCGCGCATCAGTATCAATTGCTGACGGACTGGCACAAGGCCTGTCCGGAGGGCTTCGAATGAGTGACTGGGAGACGGTGATCGGGCTCGAAATCCACACGCAGCTCGCGACTCGTTCCAAGATTTTCTCCGGAGCCCCGACGGCCTATGGCGCGGAGCCGAATACCCAGGCATCGCTGATTGACCTTGGATACCCGGGCGTGCTGCCCGTGCTGAACGCGGAAGCGGTCCGGATGGCCTGCAAGTTCGGTCTGGCCGTCAATGCGACGATCGCGCCGCGCTCCATATTCGCGCGCAAGAATTATTTCTATCCCGACTTGCCGAAGGGCTATCAGATCAGCCAGTACGAGCTGCCGATCGTGTCGCAGGGAGAGTTGATCATCCTGGACGATGACGGCCGGGAGAAACGCATCGGTATTACCCGCGCCCATCTCGAGGAAGATGCCGGCAAATCCGTGCATACCGGCCTGGAGGAGTTCAGTGGCATAGACCTGAACCGGGCAGGAACGCCCCTGCTCGAGATCGTTTCGGAGCCGGATTTGCGCTCGGCCCGTGAAGCGGCGGCGTACATGCGCAAAATTCACACGCTGGTGCGTTACCTGGGCATCTCCGACGGAAACATGCAGGAAGGCTCTTTCCGCTGCGATGCCAATATTTCCATTCGACCGCGCGGCCAGACGACGCTAGGCACCCGCACCGAACTGAAGAATCTCAATTCCTTCCGCTTTGTGGAGAAGGCCATCAACTTCGAGATCGAGCGCCAGGCCGACGTGCTGGAGGAGGGCGGCACCGTCATCCAGGAAACGCGCCTTTACGATGCGGATCTTGACGAGACCCGGCCGATGCGCAGCAAGGAAGAGGCGAATGACTATCGCTATTTTCCCGATCCCGACCTGCTGCCCGTTGTCATTGACGAGGCCTTCGTGCAGGAGGTCAGGAGAACATTACCGGAATTGCCGGACGCAAAGCGGGAGCGCTTTGTCGCGGAGTACCAGCTGAAGGCGGCTGATGCCGATGCGCTGGTAGCGAGCCGCTCCGTGGCCGATTATTTCGAGTCGGTCGCGAGCCAGGCCGATGCGCAGCTGGCGGCGAACTGGATTGTCGGCGCGCTTTCGGCGGCGCTGAATCGTGACGCTCTCGAGATCGACCGCAGCCGGGTGCCGCCTGAGGCATTGGCAGGTCTGTTGAAAAGGATAGAGGACGACACGATCTCGGGAAAGATCGCGAAAGACGTGTTCGACGCGATGTGGGCGGGCGAGGGCAGTGCCGATGCCATCATCGAAGCTCGCGGTTTGCGGCAGATCACCGATTCGGCGGCGATCGAAGCGGTTGTCGATGCCGTGATCGAAGCGAATCCCGGGCAGGCGGCGGCTTTCCGGGGCGGCAAGGACAAGCTCCTCGGATATTTCGTGGGCCAGGTAATGAAGGAAACGCGAGGAAAGGCAAACCCCGCCGAGGTGAACAGGATTCTGAAGGAGCGACTGCGTTCGCAATGACGCCGATTAACGACATTGTCATGCCTTTCGTGTTCGAGGCGATGCCCGTTCGTGGCGCAATAATCCAGCTGCAAAAGTCCTGGCGCCGGATGCTGCTGGGCCATAACTACGAGCAGCCGGTTATGCAGACCCTGGGCCAATCCGCGGCCGCGAGTGCACTCATTGCGCAGAGCCTCAAGTTCGAAGGCTCCATTACGCTGCAAATCAACGGAGAGGGCCCGCCCGCCATGCTGGTGATGCAATGCACCAGCGAACTCGAACTCCGCGGCATGGCGAGCGCCGCCCATCTGGAGGACGAAGTGGCTTTCGCCGATCTGGTACAGAAAGCCCGCTGCGCGATCACCGTGGACGCCGGCGCCACGGAGCGGCCGTACCAGGGCATAGTCGAGGTGAGCGGCGAGTCGCTCGCCGATAGCATCGAGGGCTATTACGCACGCTCGGCGCAAATTCCGACCCACTTGCAGCTTGTCAGCGACAGCAATTGCTGCGGCGGCATCCTCCTGCAGCAACTGCCGGGGAAAAAACGCCCGGTGGCCGACGACTGGCGCCGCCTGGGCCTGTTGGCGGCGACTCTCAGGGTGGACGATCTTGCGCACGGGGTGGCACCGGGCCTGCTGGGGCGGCTTTTCGCCGAGGATGACCTGCGCGTTTTCAGGGCGCGCGCGGCACAATTCCGCTGCCGCTGCTCCAGGCGCCGGACGGAAGACGTATTGCGGCTTCTCGGCGAGCAGGAGGCAAAGGACATCCTGGCGGAGCGCGGCTCGGTCGAGGTGACCTGCGAATATTGCGGCCGCAGGAGAACCTTCGACTCTATCGACATCAGCCACATTTTTACCCGGCCTCCCGCGCCCCCCTCCGACGCCCTGCACTAGCCGCAGAGCGACTCCCTGCCCGCCACGCGCTCTTCCCCGTGAAATCAATGCCACGGACTGTTAAGCTCTGCGACTTTATATAAAGATATTCTTATACGTTTATGGAAAGCGGAACCGAGCAGCTGTTGCTGCAACTCAAAACGCTGGCCGACCCGACGCGCTTGCGCCTCGTGGCGCTGTGCCGGCGTGGCGAGTGCAGCGTTTCGGAGCTGGCCCAGGCAAGCGGGCACAGCCAGCCGCGCGTATCGCAACATCTCAAGCAGTTATGCGATGCCGGGCTGCTGGAGCGCTTCCGGGATGGCAAGCGCGTCTACTACCGGGTGCCGGTAGCGCGCAGCGGTTCGGCGGCGCTCCGGCGCCTGCTCGATCTGATTCCGCACACGGACCCCGTGATGGCCGGCGACGCTGAACGGCTGCGTGAGCTGCGCGGCCCCGGACGGCCGATATCTGCGGCCGAGGCGCCTCCGGAGCCGTCCGACCGCGCAATTCACCGCCTGTTGCTGGACCTGACGGTGACGGCGCCCCTCGGCGACCTGCTCGATATCGGCTGCGGCCGCGGACGCATGCTGAAGCTGCTCGCCAGCCGCGCCAACCGCGCCATTGGCGTGGACATCGACGCGGACGCGCGCCAGCTCGCGCGCACCGAGCTCATGCTCGCCGGCCTGCCCAACTGCAGCTTGCGCCAGGGAGATATGTACAGGCTCCCGTTCGCGGACTCCGAGTTCGACACCATCATCCTGGACGACGTTCTTGCGGATGCGCGCAAGCCTGTCCAGGTGCTGATCGAAGCAAGACGTCTACTCCGCAGCAACGGGAGGCTGTTGGTGTTGCAGGAGCTTGGGCATCGCGCTACCCAAACGTTGCAGACATCTCTTGCAAAGTGGAGCGTCGCAGCCGGTCTGCGTCTCGCCCCGGCGCGCTTCGCGCCTGAGAAAAACCCGGAGTGGCTTTTGTGTGTCGCCACCCGTATCGCGGACGCTGCCGCAGCGTGACAAGCTCGAAGGAGTTCGGATGACCCAACAAAAACCACCAAAAGTCTCTTTCGAGTTTTTCCCGCCGCAAACAGAGGAGATGGAGCGAACCTTGTGGAACTCCATCGAGCGGCTGTCGGTGTTGTCGCCTCGTTTCGTTTCGGTGACCTACGGCGCGGACGGCTCGACCAGGGAACGTACGCATGCCGCCGTGGCGCGCATCCGGAAGGAGACCACGCTTACGGCGGCTCCGCATCTTACCTGCGTCGGCGCGAGCCGGGGAGAAATCGACAGCATCGCCCGCGACTACTGGGACATGGGCGTAAGACACCTCGTCGCACTGCGCGGCGATCCGCCCAAAGGCAACGACGGCTATCGCCCGCATCCGGACGGTTACGCCTATGCGGCCGATCTCGTTGCGGGACTGAAAAAAGTCGCGGACTTCGACATTTCCGTGGCCGCCTACCCGGAGGTGCATCCGGAGGCAGCGGACGCCGCCTTCGATCTCGACAACCTGAAGCGCAAGCTGGATGCCGGGGCGACGCGGGCGATTACGCAGTTTTTCTTCGACGTCGACATGTATCTGCGCTTTCGCGACCGCTGCGCGCACAACGGCATTGAGTCCGCGGTCGTCCCGGGAATCCTGCCGATCACCCGATTTCCGCAACTGGAGCGTTTTGCGGAGCAATGCGGCGCGTCCGTGCCGACATGGCTGCGCGAGCGCTTTGCCGGGCTCGACGATGATCCGGATACGCGGCGCCTCATTGCGGCCAGTGTCGCTATCGAGCAGGTACGGCAGTTGAAGAAAGAAGGTATTGACGAGTTTCACTTTTACACACTGAACCGTTCGGAACTGACCTACGCAATCTGCCATGCGCTGGGTGTCCGCGCACAACAAGCCGCAGCCTGAGGAAATCCAATGCAGCGCGAACAAAGACTGAACGAGCTCCGGTCTCTGCTGGAAAAGAGAATCCTGCTCCTCGACGGGGCCATGGGCACGATGATCCAGAGCTACAGGCTTGCCGAGGACGATTACCGCGGCACTCGCTTCCGCGACTGGAACAGGGACCTGAAAGGCAACAACGACCTGTTGTCGCTGACGCGTCCCGAACTCATCCAGGACATTCACCGCCAGTTCCTCAAGGCTGGCGCCGACATCATCGAGACCAATACCTTTAATTCCAATGCGCCGTCGATGGGTGACTACGGCATGGAGTCGCTCGTCGCCGAACTCAATCGGGGCTCAGCGCGCATCGCCAGGGAAAGCGCGGACGAGTACGCCGCAAAATCCGGTGCGCCGAAATTCGTCGCCGGTGTGCTGGGACCTACCAACCGCACGGCCTCCATCTCACCCGACGTGAACGACCCCGGCTACCGCAACATTACGTTCGAAAAACTGGCGGAAACCTACGGGAACGCGGCGACTTCCCTCATAGAGGGCGGTGTCGACTTCCTGATGGTCGAGACAATTTTCGACACCTTGAATGCCAAGGCGGCTCTTTTCGCGATCAGGCGAAGTTTCGAGGCAACGGGGGTAGAGCTACCCGTCATGATCTCCGGAACGATTACCGACGCGTCCGGCCGCACGCTTTCCGGCCAGACAACCGAAGCTTTCTGGAATTCCGTGCGGCACGCGAAGCCCTTCATGATCGGCCTCAATTGTGCGTTGGGGGCCGCGGACCTGCGGCCTTACGTGGCCGAGCTCTCTCGTGTCGCCGACACCCGGGTCAGCGCGCACCCGAACGCCGGGCTGCCCAACGAGTTCGGTGAATACGACGAAACGCCCGAGCAGATGGCGGAGATAGTGGGCGAGTTTGCCGAGAGCGGTCTGGTAAACCTCGTGGGCGGCTGCTGCGGCACCACGCCGGACCACATACGCCAGCTGCGTGAAGCCCTGGATGGCTTCACTCCGCGCCGGATTCCGGCGCAGCCGGTGCGCTGCCGCCTGTCGGGGCTGGAGCCTCTCAACCTCGGTCCCGACGACCTGTTCGTGAACGTCGGCGAGCGCAGCAATGTTACCGGTTCGGCGCATTTCCGCCGCCTGATCGAGGGCGGCGAGTACGGTGAGGCCGTGCAGATCGCCCGGCAGCAGGTAGAGAACGGCGCGCAGATCCTCGACGTCAACATGGACGAGGGCATGCTCGACTCCGAAAAAGCGATGCAGACCTACCTCAACCTCATCTCGTCGGAGCCCGACGTCGCCCGGGTGCCGGTGATGATCGATTCCTCGAAATGGACAGTGATCGAGACGGGACTTCGCTGCGTCCAGGGCAAGGCCATCGTCAATTCAATCAGTCTCAAGGAAGGGGAAGAAGCTTTCATCGCGCAGGCAAGGCTTCTCCGCGACTACGGCGCCGCCGTCGTCGTGATGGCGTTTGACGAGAAGGGACAGGCGGACAGTGTCGAGCGCAAGGTGAAAATTTGCCGGCGCTGCTATGACATCCTCACCACGAAGGTCGGGTTCGATCCCGCCGACATTATCTTCGATCCCAATATTTTCGCCGTCGCGACCGGCATCGAGGAACACAACCGCTACGGTCTGGACTTCATCGAAGCAACGAAGAAAATAAAGGAAACGCTGCCGCATGTTCTGGTGAGTGGCGGTGTCAGCAATGTCTCCTTCTCGTTTCGCGGCAACAACGTGGTGCGCGAAGCGATCCACTCCGTATTCCTGTATCACGCGATCAAGGCGGGCATGGACATGGGGATCGTCAACCCGGGGCAGCTCGCGATTTACCAGGACCTGCCGAAGGATCTGCGGCATGCGGTCGAGGATGTGATTCTGGCACGGCGTGAGGACGCTACCGAACGCCTTCTCCATGTCGCGGAGTCCTACAAAGGCCAGGCGAGCAGCCAGAAAGCAAGGGAACGCGATCTGAGCTGGCGCGAATTGCCCGTTGCTGAGAGGCTGAGCCATGCTTTGGTGAACGGCATCGACGAATACGTCATCGAAGACACCGAAGAGGCGAGACTGGCTGCCGCAAAACCGCTCGATGTGATCGAGGGGCCTCTCATGGATGGCATGAATGTCGTCGGCGATCTTTTCGGCGACGGAAAAATGTTTTTGCCGCAGGTCGTCAAGTCGGCGCGCGTAATGAAAAAAGCCGTCGGGCACCTGATTCCTTTTATCGAAAAAGAAAAGGGCGGTGCGAGAAAGACCAATGGCAAGATCGTGATGGCTACGGTCAAGGGCGACGTGCACGACATCGGCAAGAATATTGTCGGCGTGGTCCTGCAATGCAATAACTTCGAAGTCATCGATCTCGGTGTGATGGTGCCCTGCGAGAAAATACTCGAGACGGCAAGGCGGGAGAACGCCCAGATCGTCGGTTTGTCCGGCCTCATCACGCCATCGCTCGATGAGATGGTGCATGTGGCAAGCGAAATGCAGCGCCTTAAAATGGAGCTGCCGCTTCTCATCGGCGGTGCGACAACGTCGCCTGCGCATACCGCGGTGAAAATCGAGCCGCAATACCAGGGGCCGGTAATCTACGTGAAGGACGCATCGCGGTCGGTCGGCGTGGCGCAGGCGCTGGTCGAGACCGGTTCGCGCGATGACCTCGTGGCGAGAACGCGGCGAGAAAATGCCACGCGCCGCGAACGGCACGCCGGCAAGAAGAGACTCTCTCCGCAGCTGTCCCTCTCGCAGGCGCGGGAGCGAAAACACCGCTGCGACTGGAGCGCTTACCGGCCGCCACAGCCCTCGTTCACGGGCCGCAAGGTGATGGATGACGTCGATCTCGGCGTTCTGCGCGACTACATCGACTGGATGCCCTTCTTCAACGCCTGGGAGTTCCGCGGGAAATTTCCTGCGATCCTCGAGGATTCCACGGTTGGTGAAGCAGCGAGCCAGCTGTTCGAGGATGCCAGGGCGATGCTGGACCGTATTATTGCAGAACGCTGGTTGCGTGCGCGCGGAGTTTTCGGCTTCTTTCCGGCAAATGCGGTGGATGACGACGACATCCTCGTTTTCGAGGACGAAACGCGACAAAAGCCTTTAATCAGGCTTTGCCACATGCGGCAGCAACGCGGAAAAGCGGCGGGTATGCCGCAGGCCTGTCTTGCCGACTTCGTGGCGCCGGCTTCCAGCGGCGTACCTGACTATATCGGTGCCTTTGCCGTCACCGCCGGCATCGGAATCGAGGAGCACATAAAACGTTTCGAGGCCGACCACGACGACTACAGCAGCATAATGCTGAAAGCGCTCGCCGATCGGCTGGCAGAGGCCTTTGCCGAGCACCTGCACGAACGCGTCCGCAGGGAGTACTGGGGCTACGAGCCGGACGAAAAGCTGTCGAATGAGGACCTCATTGCCGAAAAATACCTCGGCATCCGCCCGGCGCCCGGTTATCCCGCCTGTCCCGATCACACCGAGAAAGGCAGCTTGTGGCAGCTACTGAACGCGGACGCGTCGATCGGCCTCAGTTTGACCGAATCCTATGCAATGGTCCCGACCGCGGCGGTGAGCGGTTTTTACTTCTCCCATCCGGATTCACGCTACTTCTCGGTCGGCACGATCGGCAGGGACCAGCTGGAGTCACTGGCGGAGAGGAAAGGGATGTCGATCGAGGAGATGCAGAAGTGGCTGTCGCCCAGTCTGGGTTACGACCCTTCCGCGGCGGACGCGGCCTGAGCAACGGGCGCCCTGCCCGTGCCGGGGATCACCCCCGGCTGTCTTCCTTTTTCTCGCTGCTCCAGAAATCGGCTTTATTGATTCCAAGCGCTTCCGGATCGAAAGTGTATTGTTCCACGCCGCGTTTGCGTTGTGCTTCGTAGTCCTTGAGCGCTTTGAGCGCCGGGTTCGCCATAAAGAAGATAATGATGATGCCGATGATGTTGAGCCACGCCATGAGCCCCACACCGATGTCGCCAAGGCCCCAGGCAAGATTTGCGGTCCTGACGGCGCCGTAAAAAACGGAAGCCATGAGGCCGATCTTCAGCGCCGTGAGCATGCCCGGAATTTTGAAGGTTCGTCGGATATAGGCCAGGTTCGTCTCGGCGATGTAGTAGTAGGCGAGCAACGTCGTAAAGGCAAAAAAGAACAATGCTATTGCGACAAACGGCTTGCCGACACCCGGCATCATGCTGTCGACGGCAAGCTGCGTGAACGCAGGGCTGTTTGCTTCTATGTCCGCTGGAAGGTTTTGCAGCACAAGAGCGCCGTCACCCCCGTAGACGTTATAGGCGCCCGTGATGAGGATCATGAATGCCGTGGCGGAGCACACGAACAAAGTGTCGATGTAGACGGAAAATGCCTGTACGAGACCTTGTTGCGCCGGATGCGCCACTTCAGCCGCCGCCGCCGCATGAGGTCCCGTTCCCTGGCCGGCTTCGTTGGAGTAGATGCCTCGTTTGACGCCCCAGCCGATGGCTGCGCCCGTCCCGGCCATCGGTGTGAAGGCGTCACTGAAAATCATGGCAATGACGCCCGGCAAAGCCGAAATGTTGAGCGCAATGATCACGCAGGCGGTAAGGATATAGCCGAGAGCCATGAACGGCACGACGACCTGTGTGACGGCTGCGATGCGCTTCACGCCGCCGAATATAATGAAGCCGAGCAGTGTGACAACGATTGTGCCGGTCACGACTTTCGTGGCGCCGATGCTGCCGAGGTCCGTCTGTATGATCTGCCCGGCGCCCAGCGCAACCTCGGCCGACGAACTGATGCTGTATGCCTGCACGCCCGGCAGCAACAGGCCGGTCGCAATGATAGTGGTGACGGCAAAAATCCACGCGTACCACTTCTGTCCCATCGCTTTTTCGATGTAGTAGGCCGGCCCGCCGCGGTACTGGCCTTCATCCACTTCCTTGTAGATCTGGCCCAGCGCCGATTCGACATACGCGGTCGAGGCGCCGAGGAAAGCGACTACCCACATCCAGAATACGGCGCCCGGACCGCCGAAACCGATTGCCGCGGCAACGCCTGCTATGTTGCCGGTGCCGACGCGGCCGGACAGCGACACCGCAAGGGCCTGAAACGTCGAGATGCCTTTTGCCGAGCTTTTACCCGAGAAAAGCAGGTAAACCATCTCGCGAAAAAGCCTGACCTGTACGAAGCGCGTGAGAATGGAAAAGAACAATCCGGCGCCAAGACAGAGGTAAACGAGCATCGGGCTCCAGATGATCCCGTTAAGGTAGTCAAGTATCTCCTGCATGCCCCCGCCTTGCCCCCTGATCTTGTCGGATGATCGTGGTCGTGAGTTGAATAAATTTTCGCGGATACTACCTGAATCCGCTGCCAAGACCACCCGGGGCAGGGCTACGTTCGGGTCTCTGCAGTCCCACCGCGCCTGAATCTCTCCACGATCAGCCTTGGTTGCCCGCTTTTCTTGGCGCGATACATCAGGCGGTCAGCAACCTGCAATCCTTCCGACAGGCTCGCGGGGCCCCGCTCGAAGACGGCAACTCCGATGCTGACGCCGAGGCCGGACCACTGCCGGTTCTTGATCTCGTTCTCCAGCAGATAATGAAGGTTTTCAAAGTAGGCGTTTGCGCCGGAGAGATCCGTGCTCGGTAGTACGAGTGCAAACTCGTCCCCACCTATTCTGCCTGCGATATCGCTCTTGCGGCTCGACACGCCGAGTACCTTGCCGATGGCATCGAGCACCTCATCACCCACCGAGTGCCCCAGGGTGTCGTTCACGGCCTTGAACCGGTCCAGGTCTATATAAGCGATCGTGACGGCCTGCTCATATCGGGTTGCCGCATTGACGATGGCGCCTGCCTGATCCATGAAGCCGGCGCGATTCAGGAGCCCCGTCAGGCTGTCCGTACGGGCAAGTTGCTGTTCACGGTGCAGGTTGATCTTCAGTTGTGCAGCCAGGTACACGAAGATGGCAAAAGACATCAGTCGCACGCCGGCGTTCCAGAACAGAATCCAGTCCCGGGAATATGGCTGCGCCGTGCTTGCCTCCACGGTTAGCCATGCAAGCGCGGAGACGATGCTGGCGGCATACCCGAGCTTTCCGTTGCCGTACCAAACGGCGATCGCTATCGGTATGAGGTAAAAAACGGAAAAGGAGATCTCGTATCCGGTCAGAAGGTCGATCGCCCCCAGCAACAGGATCAGGGCAAGCGAAAGGCTCGCTATGGAGGCGGCAGATCGTTGGCTCAGAAGACGGTGAAACAATTGCAGCATTTGGCGGCATGCCGCTTAACTGTCCACTCGCACGGTCTCTATCACAACCGGCTCGAGCGGCACGTCGTCATGGCCGCCTTTACCACCCGTTCGCACCCCCGCGATGGCGTCGATGACGTCCATGCCGGCGGAAACCCGTGCAAAGACGGCATAACCGTAATCACGCACACTGTGGTCGAGAAAAGCGTTGTCGCGCAGATTGATGAAGAACTGCGACGTTGCGCTGTCGGGAGCGCTGGTTCTCGCCATTGCCAGCGTGCCGCGGAGGTTCTTCAATCCGTTCGCCGCCTCGTTTTTTATCGGCGCACGCGGCTTTTTGGCAGACAGGTCTGCCGTCATGCCCCCTCCCTGGATCATGAAATCGGGTATCACCCGGTGAAAAATTGTCCCGTCATAGTATCCGTCCCGGGCGTATTGCCGGAAATTGGCCGTGCTTTCGGGTGCTTCCTGTTCGAACAGCTCGACCACGATGTCGCCCTGGCTCGTTGCTATGCTGATCACATCTTCTCCCGGCACATGAGTTAGCTGATTAGTATAGAAGTTTCGCTTGCGCAATGGCCTGCCCGTCACCGCGCCGGCGCAGGCGGAGCCGTGGCTGGCAGCCGGGCACAGGTTGCACGCGGCTGTCCCGCCAGGTCTTTGAAGCACTCGATGCCCGACCAGCCTTCTGCTGCAAGAATCTGCGCAACCTCCTGCTGCTGCCCGGCGCCATGCTCCAGCAAGAGCAAACCCCCCGGCCTGAGCAGAAATCGGCAATCGCGGGCCAGTACGCGAATCGCGGAAAGGCCGTCAGGGCCGGCCATCAGCGCAGCGACCGGTTCGTGCTGCAGTTCCCGCAGCGCCGGCTCATTGTCGGCAAGGTAAGGGGGGTTCGAGACGATCACGTCGAACGCATCGACGCCGCAAGCGGCGACCGCACGCGTCCAGTCGCCTTCGAGAAACTCGATATTGCAAAAGCCCAGTTGCCGGGCGTTCTGTCGCGCGACCGCCAGCGCAGCCCGGCTCAGATCCGTGGCGATAAGGCTGCAATTCGGTCGTTCGCTCGCCAGTGCGAGGGCAATTGCGCCGCTGCCGGTGCCGAGGTCGAGCACAGCCGCGCCGCCTGTCGGCGGGATATGGCGCAAGGCGAGTTCGACGAGCAACTCGGTTTCGGGGCGCGGCACCAGAACGTCGGGGCTCACCGCGAGCGTCAGGGACCAGAATTCTTTCTCGCCGGTGATGTAGGCAATTGGCACGCCATCCCGCCGGCGCTCGACGGCCGCGACAAATCGTTCGGCGGCTGCTGCGTCCAGCTCGTCCTCCGGATGCGCATAAAGCCAGCTTTTCGGCAGGTCCAGCGCCCGCGCGAGCAAAACCTCCGCATCCAGCCGCGGGCTGTCGCTCGATGGGCGGAGCGTATCGGCGGCGTTGGCCAGCGCAGCGTCAATTCTCAAATGCGTTTCTCCGCGCAGGACGTTCCGGCAGAGGCTTCCCTTTAGCTGTCGTCGGGCTTCGCGTACTATGGCGATCCATTTCAACTGTAACTTCGATGTCCATCCGGATGACCGTCTTCTCCAACGTGCTCGACATGGTCGGCAGGACGCCTATGCTCGAGCTGGGACGCTTCGACACCGGGCCCTGCCGCCTGTTCCTGAAACTCGAACTCATGAATCCCGGCGGTTCTGTAAAGGACCGCATCGGCATGTCGATGATCGAGGAGGCGGAACGCCGCGGTGACATCCGCGCCGGCGATACGATAGTCGAAGCCACTGCCGGGAACACCGGGCTGGGCCTGGCACTGGTCGCGGCACAAAAAGGTTACCACCTCGTTCTGGTCCTGCCCGACAAGATGAGCCAGGAAAAGATCTTCAACTTGCGCGCAATGGGTGCCGAAGTCGTCTTGACGCGCTCCGACGTCGGCAAGGGCCATCCCGAGTACTACCAGGATCTGGGTAAAGCGATCGCGGACGAGCGCGGAGCGTATTTCATCAATCAGTTCGGCAATCCGGACAATCCACTGGCGCACGAGCGTACCACGGCACCGGAAATACTCGAGCAGATGGGCGGCGATCTGGATGCCATCGTTCTCGGCGTCGGCTCGAGCGGCACCGTGAGCGGCATCAGCCGCTACCTTTCCGCGCATGCACCAGGCGTCGATCTGGTTCTTGCGGATCCCGAAGGCTCCGTTCTTGCCGATTACATCAACAAGGGCGAACTCGGCGAAAGCCGCGGATGGCTGGTGGAGGGCATCGGCGAGGACTTCATTCCGTCCATCGCGGACTTCAGCCGGGTTAAAAAAGCCTACAGCATCAGCGACGCCGAGTCGTTTGGCACCGCCCGCGAATTGCTGAAGCGGGAAGGGATACTGGCCGGTTCATCGACCGGAACTCTGCTCGCCGCGGCACTGAAGTACTGCCGGGAGCAGAAAGAGCCGCGTCGCGTGGTGACGTTTGCCGCCGATACGGGCAACAAGTACCTGTCGAAGCTTTTCAACGATTTCTGGATGGAGGACCAGGGCTTTATCGAGCGCCAGGTTCATGGCGATTTGCGCGACCTCATCGGGCGCCCG
>JBBDSK010000219.1:0-5635 GCA_040904985.1 Woeseia sp.
AGCCGACAAGGGCTGGTATTACAAGGAAGGCGGAAGCTGGAAACAGAAGTAGTTGTACGATGTCGTTCACGAATGTGATTGGCTGCGCCGATCTCGTGCGCGACGAACTGCCTGCCGACTCGGCGGCGCGGGAATTCATCAATGAGGCGATTGACGGGGCTCAGCTGATCACTTCCCAGGTACCGTCGGAATTGCGACAAGCGACACGTTCTTCAGCTTCCGCTCCCCGCGCTGTCTCTGCGTCAAACTATCCTGGTCGGGTGCCGTTCTTGCCCTGACTAATATTAATTAAACGGCGGCTCACTGCTTCGCAAGCCTGCAATAGCGTTATCTCAGACCCAGGGTTTTGACTCGTCTATGTCGGGTGCAGCGTAGCCGGGCTCGAGTGTGAAACAGAATATCGCACCCTTGTCCGGTTCGGCGTCAGCCCAAATGCTGCCACCGTGTCGCCTTACGACCCTTGCCGCAATATCCAGTCCGAGTCCAAGGCCGTCCGTATTTCCATTGTTATCCAGCCGCCCGCAGGCACGAAACAGTTGCCCACGCAATTTTCTGTCAAAGCCCACGCCGTTATCGCGGACACTGTATATCGCTACACCGTTTCGAGTTTCGGATCGAACCTGGATTTTCCGATTTTCTCTGGTCCGTGTGTACTTCAATGCATTACTCAGCAGATTCATGATCAGCGTCCTCACAAGGACCAGGTCTGCCGTTGCCGGTGACAGGTCTTCCACGACGAACTCGACCTCCGGCCCCTCTTCCGCCGCACTCAGCTCGTTGAACACGTCGTTAACTACCTCGGTCATCGCTACCGGGTCTGGATTGAATGTCCTATGAGACACAATCGACAAACCCAACAGCCGATTCAGGATATCTGTCATGCGGTCAACGCCTCGCGATGAGCGCTGCAAGGCATCCATGCCAGCCTCGTCCAACACATTGGCGTACTGCTGCTGCAATAGTTGTATGTTCACGGAAATCGAGTTCAGGGGATCTCGCAGGTCGTGCGCGACTGAGTCTGAAATCGTCTCGAGATCTGTCGTACGATCGGCCAGTTCCGAGGTTCGTTCATCGATTTGCTTCTCAAGGTCCCGGTTCAGCTCGGCGAGTTTCCGTTCGGCTACTTCTGCTGAAAATGCTCGCGAGCGAGCGCGGTCATTCTCGAAAGTAAGAAGCCCTACCAACAACGCCATGCCCAATCCAGCGATTAGAATTCCGTTTACCGCCGGTGTCGTCATTGACTCGATCAATGACGGGGTCGGCGTATGCTCGACACGCCACACCGAACCCATGATGTTCTCGATCATGCCGTCTCGTACCCAAAGCTCAGGGATATCGCCAGCGGCCCCATCACGTTCGAAAAGAACGACATCACCCCATTCCACCAGGATTGCGTAACCCGGTGATTCGTCCTGCAACAGGTGACCAAACAACTTGTGTGAATCAAGGATGGCTACCAGGCGGCCATTGCCGTCCGGAGTCGTCGTCACAATATGCAACTCCGCCGTCTTATGAGCCGCATCGTCACGAACGACAGGTTCCATTATGCCCTCGCCTGGTACATTGCCGGCGGAGGATAGTATTTTTTCGTAGTTCGCCCATTCCTCGTCAGTGGGTCGATAGTCGAGGACCGGATTCCCGGATGTACGCAGGTAACGGACGCCGCGCTCGGTGTCGCTCCAGATGACCACTTCAAGCCCGGAGAAATGCGCTTGTTCGATTGCTGCATCCGATGCCCATTGGTCGCGTGGCTGATGACCGTATCGGGCCCAGTAGTCCCGCACGTCGCGAAACGCGTGCAGCATCGAGTTGACGTGTCGAATCAGCGTACTGCGCGCTGCGTAGGACTCCGCTTCCGCGATCCGCCCGATTTGTGCGGTCTGGTAATTGTGCAGCGCTTTCCAGACGAGCACGGTCAGGATACAAACCGACAGGGCGGTCAGAATTGAGAGGGTCAATCGCTTCATTGAGGCTTGGGCTCCGGAATACGTGACCAGTATACAAGCTTATTCAATTTCTGCGGTTACCTGCCCGCTCGACATCGCAGCTTTGGGTCGCTGGTTGCCCCATGGCCAGGCCCGGCACCGTTGCAAGAACGCCCCGTTCGCTGCTTGTAACGTCCATTTCCGTGTCCTCCCGGACTGTCAACCAGCTGGTATGGTATTAGCGGTAAAATTTGCGCATCCTTGTAAAGATGCGTTTCGGCTTTCAGCAACCCGTTCCACAACGGCATTCTTTCGCGGTCGAAAGTGCCGAAGTGACGCCCCTATTGTACGAATGCAAGTCCAATACCATAGTGCCCTTACGTAGCTGCTCTCTGGCACAGGAATTGCTAGTTATCGTCTGCACAATAAGGAAAAACGGATGCAAGTATTGATTGTTGAAGACGATGCCGCGGTAGAACTGGGTTTGAGGCGTACGCTGGAGCTACTGGACCCCGGTATCTCTGTGCATTCGGTTTCGGACTTGATTTCCGCGAAGGCAATCCTGAAGGGTAACCAGCATTTCGACGTCGCACTTGTCGATCTTGGCTTGCCGGATGCGACGGGCATCGAAGCGCCAACAACGCTGAAGGCCATCCGTGAGGACTTGACCATTGTCGTTATTACCGGCAACAGCTCCTCGGAAATCGCCGTGCGCCTGATACGTCAGGGTATCCAGGATTACATCCTGAAGAGCGAAGCATCCCCGGAAGGCGTTCTTCGATCGGTGCGGCTGGCCTGCGAACGGCATCGCCGCGAGAAGAAGCTGCAGAAGTTGGCCTATATTGACCAGCTTACAGGAGCGCTCAACAGGCGCGGCCTGCTCGCCGCCGTCGAGGAAGCCTTTGACTCGGCAGTACGCTTGAATATCTCCGCGGCATTGCTCACGCTGGATATCGATCACTTCAAGGAAATCAATGACACGCATGGACATCCGGTTGGCGACGCGATCCTGGTGGAAACCAGCCGCAGAATATCTCGCTGCATTCGCAAGAACGATATTTTCGGACGCATAGGCGGCGACGAGTTCCTGGTTATTCTGAACGGCTTTTCGGGCCCGGATAGCGTTCCCGCTATGGCGGCGAAGATGCTGGACTTCTTTGCTGAACCTTTACCCGATCTGCCACCAATAAGTATCAGCATCGGGATCGCGCTGGTCCCTGACCACGCCGATGCCGTGTATAGCTGGATGAAGAAATCCGACGACGCTCTCTATAGCGCCAAGCGCAACGGTCGAAATCGCTGGACGATGTACGATCCCGCGGAGATAGTGGATGATGGGGAGTACAATGGGCGCGGGACGACCAGTCCATTGGTTAAACGAAAGTCCGCTGATTAATGAAATTCACGCGACAGGCACGGAATCCGTGACACACAAGCGAAGGAACGATATGCCGGCTAGCCAGGAACATGCCGATCAGCTCCGCGACGCGTTGCACGCCATGAACAACGCACTCAATTCGATATCGATGCAGGCAGAGTTGGGCAGGCTGTATGCCGAAAGCAACGATGTGGTGAAAATTGACGAGGCGTTGCAAACCATCGTGGCCCAGAGCACGCACTTGCGCGGCTTGCTGCAGCAAACCCATACCTTGTTCATCGCTCCGCACGAGATCAAAGCAGGCGATTCCTGAGGAACAACCCGGTGGCAGCCTCTCGCATTCTTTGGTGCGGAGCCCACAACATTGGCAAGTCGAACCGACACAGAGCCGTGGAGCGGAGGGACCTGCCCGAACACCTCAATTTCCGGCGCCGACGCCTCTGCGATTTCCGCGGGGCGATTGTGTAATTTATACATCCCTGGCGTAACTATTGCCGAGTTCCGCAGCTCGGGCCGGCCGGCCATTCAATGACGCCGCTTGTCGGCCTCCGCGAAGCGGCTGCGTGGTATGTATCTTGCAAATCTTCGGTGGCGCGTAGCCCGAGCCCCGTCAACAAACAACGCCGCGTGCAATTCTTTGTATTTGTGGTGCCCTATGAGTCCCGACAGCAGCGCAGTCCCCGCTGAAAAATCCTCCGAGCAATGCGCCAGCACAAATTCAACAGTGCATGGCAAGCAGTTGGTCTGGATACGCTCAGCGGCCTTGTCCGGCATTTTCTTCCTGATGTTGATGTACACCATGTATTTCGCCGCAGTGCTAATTATGCCGATCGTGCTCGCCCTGTTGCTGAGTCTGGCCCTGTCACCGGTTGCCGGCCTGCTGGAGCGTTTGTATGTGCCCCGGCCCATCGGCGCCTTGCTGGTGATGTTCGCGGTCGCTGGAATTATGGTGGCGGCGGTTTATTCCCTGGCGTCACCAGCGGCGAAGTGGTTGGAGAAGGCCCCAAGGGAATTGCAAAAGATGGAATACAAGCTCGCGTGGGTCAAAGAGCCGATCCGGAAAATCGAAGCAACGAGGGAGCAAATAGAGGACCTGGCGACCGCCGGGGACAACAGCGAATCGACAGCGGCAGCGGTAGCGGTAGAATCTTCCCAGCCCTCTTTCAGCCTGATCAAAATAGTGCTTACCCGCACTCCGGAGGTATTGTTTGGCATTGCAGTGATGCTGATCCTGCTTTATTTCCTGCTCGCGGCGGGCGACGCTTTCCTCAAGAAGCTGGTGCGCATTGCTCCGTCCTTACGCGACAAGATTCGGGTGGTCGAAACCGCCCGTGATATTCAGCGACACGTATCTGTCTACCTTGGCACTATTACTCTCATTAACATAGGCGTGGGAGTGATTGTCTCACTCGGCATGTACCTGGCGGGCATGCCGAACCCGATACTCTGGGGCACGTTGACAGGCGTACTCAACTTCATTCCGTACCTGGGCGTTGCGATCAGCATTGTTATTGTCACTTTTGCCAGCTTGCTGACCTTCGAAACCATCGGACAAGTTCTGTTGCCTCCCGCGATCATTTTCGCAGTCAATGTAATTGAGGGCCAATTTATGACGCCCATAATTACAGGCCGCCGGCTGGCGTTGAGTCCCGTGGCGATTTTTGTCACGCTCGTGGTTCTTGGCTGGATGTGGGGCATCATCGGCGTGCTTATCGCCGTGCCGGTACTCGCATCAATCAAGCTCGTGTGCGACCAGATTGAACCTTTATCGGGCGTGGCAACGCTATTAGGGCGGGACTGAAATACAGCAGTTCGCTCGGTGCTCGATGCACTTTGTACGCTACCGCGGGTTCACGCAATCAGCTCTGTGCATCGACGAGCCGCGACAACTCGTTGACATCGACCGGCTTTCTCAAGTAGGCAGCAGGTGACAACGTTTCGGCAGCCTCATCCAAATCCGCGATGCCAGACACAAGTAACACTGGCACGTCGGCGAAGGCCGGCCGCTTGAGCAGTGACCGGCGCAGCTCCCAACCGTCCATCACTGGCATCGTGAGATCGAGAATGATCATGCACGGAGGACCCGCCATCAGGTCGAGCCGGTCAAGTGCTTCTCGCCCGTTAGCAGCCGTGACGACAGCATGACCCCAGTGCCTGATCAGGTATGCCAGCCCTTCGCGCAAATCCGGATCGTCATCGACAACAAGGATCTCGTGAGTACCTCTCTTAGCCAATCTCTACTCCTTACTGTTGCCGTGCCAGTCCTGTCACCGTGTTGGCTTAAACAGAGGCTGACGCGTTCGCCGGTGGTGGGGGGGGGGGGGGGGGGGGG
>JBBDSK010000219.1:5645-26267 GCA_040904985.1 Woeseia sp.
CCACCACATTCAGCGTTGAATCACGAAATGCCCCCGGTCGCAGGCTATCGCATTGGCTCTTGACGACGGCGTAGCACTCACAACTCAGTTTCTCGAGCTTTTCCCGGTCCAGAATCCTGATGTGTCCGCGATGATAATCGATTGCGCCGCGCCTTTTCAGATCTCCGGCTGACGCCGTTATGCCCTCGCGACGCACACCCAGCAACTCGGCGATCTTTTCCTGAGTCAAAGCTATTACGTCTCCAGAGAGACAATCAACGGCCCTGAGAAGTTTGCGACACAATTGCTGCTCGACCGAGTGATGACGATTGCAAACCGCTGCCTGACTGATCTGGACGACCAGCGACTGTATGTAACGCAGGATCGGCAAGCGCATTTCATTATCTCGATCAAGTAATTCTTTCAACAGCCGTGTCGGCATGCGGTAAGCTGACCCGGCACATTGCACCATTGCCTGGCTGCAGGGATTTCCGCCGCCGGTAAGCGCATCGATACCGACCATGCCTTCGTTGCCGACAACAGCGACCTCCACCGATTTTCCGTTCTCGATTACGGCCAGCAATGCGATCATTGCGTCATTGGGAAAGTAAACGAAGCGCTCCGCGAGTCCGGCCTCGTAAATGACGGAGCCAACGGGCAGGTCCACGAGCTCGAGATCGCCTGCGATCCGGTCGCTCATTGTCAGCAGCACCGCGAGCAGCTTGTTCTGCGATCGCGCAGGGGGCTTTGACATGGCGTAAGTCACTTTCATGGAATAGTCTCCTGGGCAAGTCCTACCCCCTCCGTTGCAAGGAGCGGGCCAATGCCTGCACGGCAGCCAGGACGTGGCAAATGTTGCGTTTCAGGCACTTCCATTGGAAGGTCTTACAATTTTGTTGGAAAACTTTTCCCGGGGATATCGCCTGTCCAGGCTGGCGACTGCCCGGCGATGCGCCTGTACCAGCACCTGTGCCTGTTATGCGGTGCGGAAAGCTTGCTGGAAGGTAATGATTGTTGTCCGTTGCTGTTGTCGGCGCTGCACAGCGCATCCTCAACGCTCAGCGATAAGCGGAGACGGCATTGGACATGGCATAAACAAGGCGACCCGGATGCTCGATGGCACTCGTTGTATCGACAAACATGGCTGCGGCGAGAAGGCGCGAACTGATCGCGAGGCCGGCACGCTCGGCTGCGGTCAGGGAAATTTCGAAGCGCACCCGTTGGTCTACGATTTCGAAATTGATCATAGCCCCCACTCTGAGCGCGCCCGGCGAATCGGTCACCACAAGGCAGGGACGATCCTCGACGCTCTGCACCTGTTCCGCAAGCCCGTCGGCCTGGTCATCACCTATGAATAAGACCGCCGCGCCACGCACTTCGCCAATAGATTGCAAACGCCGAACCTCAATCGGCCGGCCCTGGATCGCCCGTCCGGGAAGGAACATTTCGAGCTCGGCGGCGACCCCGTCTGCACCAAGAACCGCAATTTCGAAAACTTCGTCAGAGGACGACGTCTCCGGCCATTGCACGAAGGTCGCGAAGTGATAAATAAACGCAGCCTTGACTTCCTTTGCCTCATACAAAACATCCTGCGCGATGGCTTGCGCAGGCAGGCAATGCAGAGCGATCGCAACCAGTATCGCGAAAAAAAACCAGATGCGATTGTGGGGACTCTGCAGTGCCTGGACGGTTTGCCGTTTCACATCGAGGCACCCGGTTTAGCCTGTTGTTTGTCAGCCGGCAGCGACTCCAGGATTTCCCGGATGCATGCCAGATCGACCGGCTTCACGAGGTACCGGGCAAAGCCCGCTTCGGTTGCCAGGCGCCGGTCTTCCTTTTGGCCCCATCCGCTGACGGCGACCAGGTAGAGGTTGGCAGGCAGTCGCTTGATCAGTCGTCGGGCAAGCTCATATCCGTCCATGGTCGGTAACCCGATATCGAGAAAAGCGAAGTCTGGCTTAAAGGAAGCGGCTTCTGCAAGTGCTTCGGGAGCATCGTGTGTGACCCTGACGTCGTGACCGAGATTTTGCAAAAGTACGCACAAACTGGTAGCGAAATCGACATTGTCGTCCACTAGCAGTATACGATAGCGTGAGTAGTCCGAACTCGGCTGCCGCATCTCTGTCTGCGCCGGCGCCGACGCTGCCTGCACGGGCATGCGCACGCTCAACGTGCTGCCCCGGCCGCGGCCTTCGCTTTTTGCCTCTATCGTGCCGCCATGCAGCTCGATCAGGTGTTTCGCCAATGCCAGGCCTACGCCGAGCCCCGGCTGGCTGTGCAGATCCGGATTTTCGTCCTGGACAAACATGTCAAATATGATTGGCAAGGTTGCTGCCGAGATACCTTTGCCCGAGTCGCTAACGGCAATACAGGCGCTGCCGTCGTCGACCTCAACGCTGAGCGCTATGCGACCTTCGGACGGCGTGTACTTTGTGGCATTGTTCAGCAGGTTCGACAGTACTTGCGAGAGGCGCACAGGGTCGGCCTGCAGATACACCGGTGCGTCCGGCGAGTTGATCGAAAGGGACTGGTGCTTGATTTCCAGTAACGGCCGCACCGTGTCCACCGCGCTTTTGAGTACATCGGCCAGCTCGACCAACTCCTTGCGAATCGTAAGCTTGCCGCGCGAGATTCGGGATACATCCAGTAAATCTTCCAGCAGCCGGATCATGTGGCTCAGTTGACGGTTGATGATTGCGCGGGCGTTTTTGGCGCTGTCCAGCGGCGTGTCGGGCATGTCCAGGAGCGTCAGTGCATTCACCATTGGCGCCAGCGGATTCCTCAGCTCGTGTGCCAGGGTGGCCAGGAATTCATCCTTGCGCCGGTCGGCGAGGCGTAACGCTGTTTCGGCGTTGCGTCGTTCGTCAGACTCCTGTTGCAACTGACGATTAGACTCTTCCAGGTCCCGTTGGCGCTTGCTGACCTCCCCGAGCATTGCGTTAAAAGCGTCAACCAGGGTGCCGATTTCATCGTCAGTGGTACGCGGAGCCCGCAACTTGAAGTCGCGGTTACGGATAATTCTCTGCGCGACGTTGGTCACTGCGAGTATCGGGCCTGTCACGCTGCCCTGCAGCCACAGTGACAGAAGTGTGGCGACCAGCAGGCTCGTGGCCATAATGCCCCCGAGGATCAGCAAGTAGTCCTTGATGCGGTCAGCGAGTTGGTAGTTCGCCTGCAGGAACACAAAACCGAGCACCTCGCCGTTACGCACGACCGGGTGAAAAAGGCTCAATTCGTTGCCCGCGACTCGCGGACCGATCGGCCGGATCGAATCAGGAAACGTCACCTCGGCCGTGCCACGTCGATAGGTCGCGAAGAGGTCACCCTCGCGCGTATAAATGGCGCCGGCAACAATGCCGATGCGGTTCGCGAGCAGCGCCAGATTGGCATCGGCGGCCTCCGGGTCATTAAAAGCCAGGGCCGCCACAGTATTCGCTGCCAGAATGTCTGCCTGTGTCGTCAGGTCATCTACCAGGAAATCCTCGTACTTGCGCGCCTCGTAACTTAGCAGAGCAACCATGGAAACCAGTAGCGCCGCGAACGTAGTGATGATGATAATGACCATCACTTTGCGGCGAACTGAACCGGTTATCCCTTTTTTGGTCATTTTTTCAGGCTATACTCGGGCAGTTCCACGGGCGCTAGCTGCGATAGTAAAGCATGGTAGCCGCAAGCCCAAATCCTGTTTGCTGACACCGGATGCTGTTTTTGCCGACCCCGCTGATCGCCGAGGACCTGCCGCGCACGTCGCACGTGCCGGACACGTGGACCGCCCCCCACTGGTCTCGCTGTCCCGGCGGCTGCCCGGCTTTCCGCTATATTTTCCTTGCCACCTTACTGACCGCCCTGTGCAGCCATACGGCGCGCGCCGCCGCGGACCTTTTCGATCGCACCATCGAAGAGCTGGGCGAATTGCGCGTCACCAGTGTATCGCGACGCAGCGAACCCATGAAGGAGACCGCCAGCTCGATTTACGTCATCACGGCGGAGGACATAAGGCGTTCCGGCTACAACAGCATTCCTGAAATATTGCGCCTGGCACCGGGCGTCGAAGTTGCCCGGGAAGGCGCGCATTCCTGGACGATCTCGATCCGCGGCTTCAACAGCGACCTGTCAAACAAGTTGCTGGTGCTCATTGATGGGCGCAGTGTCTATTCCCCGCTTTATGCGGGTGTTTTCTGGGATGCACAGGACACCTTGTTGCAGGACATCGAGCGCATTGAAGTCATATCGGGACCCGGCGGTACGATGTGGGGAGCCAACGCTGTTAATGGCATAATCAATATTATTACCCGCTCGGCAACGGAGACAAAAGGCTTTCTCATGGAACTTGGTACCGGCGACGAACAACAGGTTGTCGTCGGCCTGCGGCACGGTTGGAGCCTCAGTGAAGATCTCGCAACGAGAGTTTATGCAAAATACTCGGAGCGTGAGCCTTCGCTGCAAATGTCCGGTGAAAAAGGTGTGGACGAGTCGCGTACGGCTCGTGCAGGTTTTCGCATGGACTGGGAACGCGATAACAATACAGATGTGACACTGCAGGGTGACTTATACACCTCGGAACTTGGGGCCTTCCTGCCGGGCAGTTTCACGCTGGGCACGCTGCCCGGACCCCAATTCGAGGGTGATGTCGATATTGCCGGTCACAACCTTCTGGCTCGCTGGCTACACCGCTTGGACAGTGACGCGACTCTGCAGTTTCAGGGCTCCTACGATCACACAGCGCGAGACATTCCAAACATCTTCGACGAGCGCCGGCACACGCTCGACCTGGATTTCCAGCATCAGTTCCGTTACGGAACCCGCCACAACATCATTTGGGGCGCGGATTACCGCCTGACCACCGACCGCTTGAAAAACACTATTTTCGCAACGTTTGTGCCGGACGAGCGAACCGATCGTACTTACAGCCTGTTTGCCCAGGATGAAATTGCATTAATTCCCGACAGGTTATTCCTGACGGTCGGCACAAAACTGCAAAAGAATGACTACACGGACTTCGAATTGCAGCCTAACCTTCGCATTAACTGGCTGGCCAGCGAGCGGCAGTCATTGTGGGCAGCCGTATCACACGCCGTGCGCATCCCGGCGCGCCTCAATACGGATTTGCGTCTCACGGTTCCGGTTAGCGTTCCCGGCTTGCCCGTGCCGCTTTACGTCAATGTCAGTGGCAACGAGAACTTCCGGTCAGAGGACCTGACTGCCACTGAAGTCGGCTACCGTTTCGGGTTTTCACAGGACCTGTCCCTGGACGTCAGTCTTTTTTATAACCAGTACGACAAACTGCAGACCCAGGAAGCGGGGCCGATTTCGGCTGTCGGCGACCCGCCCGAGTATCTCTTGTTACCGGCGACCCTGCAAAATGGCATGGAGGGTGATACGTCAGGGGGATCGCTGGTCGTGAACTGGCAGCCGCTTGCTGCCTGGAGACTGCAGTTCCAGTACGACCACCTCGAAATGGACCTGTCACTGAAACCGGGTGCAACAGACACCGGGGCGCTGGGCATCGCCGGAAACAGTCCGTCGAGCCAGGCCGCCGTACACTCCTTCCTGAAATTGCCGTACGAACTCGAGTTTTTCACCAGCATCCGCTACACCGATGAGTTGACCAGCTTCGACATACCGGACCGCACTGCGGTCGACTTGAGCCTCGGCTGGCGTCCGGTCGTCAATCTCCGCACATCCCTGACAGTGCGTAACCTCACCGACGACGCTCACCTCGAATTCGGCGGTGGCAACCTGATCGAACGCAGTGTTTACCTGAGGGCGGTTTGGACTTTCTAGAGCCGCGGCCGCCGTCAGCTCACAGCTCGCCCGGGTATGGGCTCAACAGCCTCCAGCAGCAGGTCGTGCAGCAAATCGAGCTGCATCGGCTTGACCACCAATCGATCGAAACCGGCCTTCTTCGCGCGATTACGGTCAGCCTCGCTGCTGAAGCCGCTGAGGGCGATCAGCGGGATGCTCTGGAACTCCCGCTGCCGGCGCAGCTCCTGCGCCACCTCGAAGCCGTTCGCATCCGGCAGGCCGATGTCCAGCAGAACGACGTGCGGTTTGAACTCCATGGCCGCCTCGATCCCGCCCCTGCCGGTGTTCGCGACGCGGACCTCGAAAGCGTCCCTGCTCGCGAAATACATCTCGATACTGGTGGTCATGTCGCTGTTGTCGTCGATTACCAGCAGGCGGACAGGGGCGTCAAAACTGCGGGCGACGCGGGCGACCGGTTCCGGCGGGCGCACGTCGGTCGGCTCCGCCAGTGGCAGGGTCACAATAAACTCCGAGCCGCGGCCGAGCCCGTCGCTGGTGGCGCGAACGGTGCCGCCATGCAGTTCGACGAGGCTGCGGACGAGCGCGAGGCCGATGCCGAGACCTGATCGATTGTGGGTGCCGCCAATGTTGGCCTGTGTGAACAGCTCGAAGACATTTTCGAGCATATCCGACTCGATGCCGGCGCCGTCGTCTTGCACGCGAACGATCGCGGATCCCGGCGCGCTTACTCCCCTTTCCATTGTCAGGCGAATGGTGCCGCCCGGCTCGGTGAATTTCACCGAATTGCTCAGCAGATTGCAGAACACCTGCGTCAGCCGCAGGGAATCGCCATCGACGTGCAACGGCTCCGCCGGTTCTTCCACGACCAGCGAGTGGCCGTGTTCATCGACCAGGGCGCGCGTGGCATCCAGCGAATGGCTCATCACCTCCTTCAAGTCCAGGACCTCGCGCTGCAACTGAACCCGGCCGGTCTTGATTCGCGATACGTCCAGCAACTCGTCGATGAGCCGTTTGAGGTGACGCAGCTGCCGCTGTAACAGCTCGCGCGTCCAGACTATCCGATTCTCCGCGGGTGAATCCGTATCGAGCAGATCCACGCCGCTTTGCATGGCCGCCAGCGGATTCCGCAGCTCGTGTCCCAGCACGGATATGAACTCGTCCTTCCGCCGAGCGGCATCGATCAGCATCGCTTCAGCGCGCTCCCGCTCGGCCACTTCGGATACAAGCTCCTCGTTCGCCCGTTCCAGGGTCCGGTTCAGCCGTTGCAGCTCGCGGACGTTTTCGGCCTGCGACCGGGCGTGCGCCTCGGCGAGTTCGTCGTTCATCGCGGCAAGGCGTTCGTTGAGATCCGCAAGCTCGCGCCGCTGGCGGTAGAGCTCCACCAGCACCGAGATCTTGCTGCGCAGAATCTCCGGCACGACTGGCACGTTGACGTAGTCCGCCGCACCCATTTCGTAGCCACGCAGCCGATCCTGGTCCGACAAATGAACGCCCGTCACGAAAATGATCGGCGTCGGTCCTACCTCCGGGTCGTTGCGGATCAGCGCCGCCGTCTCGAACCCATCCATGCCGGGCATGCTGACGTCGAGCAGGATCGCCGCGAACTCCGCTTCCCTGAGCCTTGCGTACCCTTCCTCGCCGGACGTCGCGCGGACGAGATTCTGACCCAGGCTTTCGAGGATGACCTCGTAGGTCAGGAGCCTCTCCGGCTTGTCGTCGATCAGCAGGATGTTGGTCTTTCTGGTCATGGCTTTCCCGGTCAACATTCCAGCCACACCCGGAGCAACGCCAGCAGCTGGTCGGTATCGACCGGCTTCGCGATGTAATCCGATGCACCCGCCTCGAGGCACTTTTTACGATCACCCGACATAGCCTTGGCCGTGAGCGCGATGATCGGCTTGTCGAACCCTTCATTGCGCAGCCGGCGGATCGTCTCGTAGCCGTCCATCTCCGGCATCATGATGTCCATCAGCAGCAGCGACAGGTTTGTCGATTCGCGGACGACGCTGAGCGCATCCTTGCCGGACGTCGCGGATGCAACGCGCATTTGCTTGCCCTCCAGCAGGCTCGACAACGCGAAGATGTTGCGGGAGTCGTCGTCGACGACCAGCACCGATTTTCCATGAAAGATTTCGTCGTCAGGCTGCTCGGATAGAAGGGTGCGCGTCGCCTCCCGCAAGTCGGCCAACCTGCGGTGGAGGAAGACACAGCAGTCATTCACCAGGCTCTCGAGCGATCGGGCGCGCCGTAGCACGATCCCGGTGACGAGGTCCGCCAGGCCATCTTTATTCCGGTCCTCTTCGCCTGGAACGGTGGGATCGTCGTAGACGACGACCGGAACCGTGCGTAATTCAGGCGTGGCGGAAATCTGCCGCAGAAAATCCTTGAGGTCCATGTCATGCATCTGCGCATCGAGGACGATGCACTCGTAACGGCCCCGCCGGAGCTTCTGCAAGGCGTCGCGCCCGCCTTCCGCCATCGTGACCGTTACGTCGTCGCCACCGAGCAGCTCCGGCATTCGGCCGGAACCTGCCGACGCACCTTCGATAATGAGCAACCGGCGCTGCTGTTCGGCGGCGAAATCCAGCATCGCATTCAACTCTGTCCGCGCGGCCCGGGTCGATACGGGCGGGGCCAGGCAGGAAATGGCGCCCCGCCCGCGTGCGGAATAGTGCTCCTGCTTACCGACGATCATCTGGACCGGCACGTGCCTGAGTTCGGGATCGCGCTTCAGTGAGCCCAGCACCATCCAGCCATGCGCGTCCGTCAGGAACTCGCCAATACTGATCGCCACCGGCTGGTAGACGTGCGCCAGCGATACCGCGTCAGCGCCGCGGGACGATACGACGCCTTTCATTCCGCAGTCATGAGCTGCGTCGAGAATCGCCTGTGCAACTTCGTGATCCTGGTGCACGATGAGCAGTACGCGGTCGCCCGAGGAAAGCTTTTCACGGTCGTCCGGCACGCCCTGCGGCCCTGGGGCGGGCGCGAGCACGGAAGGAAAGACGCCGGACGCGGCGGGCGAATCGTCATCGTCGATGCGAATCGCGGGACCGGCATAGTGCGCCGGAAGGAACAGCGTGAACCGGCTGCCGCGGCCGGGCGTGCTTTGCAGGTTGATTTCGCCCCCTAAAAGCTGTGCCAGTTCACGGCTGATAGCAAGCCCCAGGCCCGTGCCGCCGTGCTTTCGTGCCGACCCCGCGTCGACCTGCTGGAAAGCCTCGAAAATGATCTTCTGTTTGTCCGGCGGGATGCCCATGCCGGTGTCGCTGACGGTAAATCCTATGACCGCCTCGGCCTTGTCGAGGACGGGGTGGCCGGGACTCCAGCCCTCGGTCTCCGTCGCAACCGTCAAATCGACGCTGCCGCGCTCGGTGAACTTGAACGCATTCGACAGGAGGTTTTTCAGTATCTGCAGCAGGCGTTTCGGATCGGTGTTGATCGTGGTTCCGACAGTTTCGTCGACTACGACGCCGAACGGCAGCTTCCGCCCGTCTGCTTCGTGCCTGAAATTGCGTTCGACCGTCTTCTGCAGGACGGAAATCGCGAAGTCCTCGACCTCGACAGTTACGGTCCCCGATTCGATCTTGGACAGGTCCAGGATGTCGGTGATCAGGTTCAGCAGGTCCGTGCCGGCCGCACGAATCGTCGTTGCGTACTCGAGCTGCCGGGCATCGAGATTGCCCCTTTCGTTGTCCGCCAGCTGCTGGCCGAGCACCAGGATGCTGTTCAGGGGGGTTCGCAGCTCGTGCGACATGTTCGCAAGGAATTCGGACTTGTAACGGGACGTCAGCGCCAGTTCCGCGGCCTTCTCTTCCAGTGCCCGCCGCGCGTGCTCGATCTCCCGGTTCTTGCGCTCCACTTCGGCGTTCTGTGCCGCGAGGAGCCGCGCCTTTTGCGCCAGCTCCTCGTTGGTCTTCTGCAGCTCCTGTTGCTGCATCTGTTGCTCGGTTGCAAGCTGCTGCGACTGGGCGAGCAGCCGCTCGGTCCGCATCGAGACCTCGATGTTGTTGAGCACCACGCCGACGATGTCAGTGAGCTGCTCAAGAAACGCGATGTGCGGCTCGGTAAGCTGGTCCACCGAGGCCAGCTCGATTACCGCCCTCACCTCTCCCTCGAACAGCGCCGGCAAGATGACCACGGTGCGCGGCTTGGCGTCGATCAGGCCGGACGAGATGCGCATCGCGTTCTCGGGAAGCTCGCTCAGTACGAGCGCTTTACGCTCCCGCGCGCATTGGCCAATGAGTCCCTGGTTAAGCAGGTATTCCCTCGGCTCGTCGCCGGTGTCACCGTCCGCATAGGCGGCAACCTGCCGGAGACGCTGGCCCTCCGAGCCTTCCGTTAATACGTAAATTATGCCCTGTTGTGCGTGCACCAGCGGCGCAAGCTCGGACAGGAGCATTTTCGCAACCGACTGCTGGTCGCGCTGTCCCTGCAGCATGCGGCTGAAATTGGCCAGGTTGGTTTTGAGCCAGTCCTGCTCCATGTTGCGGTCGGTCGTCTGGCGCAGGTTGCCGATCATCGCGTTGAGGTAGTTCTTGAGGTCCGCCACCTCACCTTTTGCCTCGACCTGGATGTACCGGGTCAGGTCGCCCTTCGTCACGGCCGTCGCCACGTCGGCGATGGCGCGGACCTGGGTGGTGAGATTCGCCGCCAGCAGGTTGACGTTGGCAGTGAGGTCCTTCCAGGTGCCCGCCGCGCCGGGCACGTTCGCCTGTCCGCCGAGGCGCCCTTCCACGCCGACCTCGTGCGCCACCGTCGTCACCTGGTCGGCAAATGTCGCCAGGGTATCGGTCATTGCGTTAATGGTCTTGGCCAGTGCCGCGACTTCGCCCTTTGACTCGACCGTCAGCTTCTGCGTCAGGTCTCCATGGGCCACCGCGGTTACGACCTTGACGATGCCGCGGACCTGGTTCGTCAGGTTCTCGGCCATCACGTTGACATTGTCGGTAAGGTTCTTCCAGGTGCCGGCGACGCCGGGCACCGTGGCCTGGCCGCCCAGCTTGCCCTCCGTGCCGACTTCGCGCGCCACGCGGGTGACCTCGGCCGCGAAGCCGTTCAGCTGGTCGACCAGCGTGTTGATCGTGTCCTTGAGCTGGAGAATTTCACCCTGGACGTCCACCGTGATTTTGCGCGACAGGTCGCCGCGGGCGATCGCGGTGGCGACCTCGGCAATTTCCCGAACCTGGTTGGTCAGGTTCGCCGCCATTACGTTCACGTTGTCGGTCAGGTCTTTCCACGTACCGGCCACGCCGGGCACGGCAGCCTGCCCGCCGAGCTCACCCTCGGTGCCTACTTCGCGCGCCACGCGGGTCACTTCGGAGGCGAAGCTGTTGAGCTGGTCGACCATCGTGTTAATCGTGTTCTTGAGCTCCAGGATCTCGCCCTGGACGTTGACGGTGATCTTCCGGGACAGGTCGCCGCGCGCCACCGCCGTGGTCACTTCCGCGATGTTGCGCATCTGCGCTGTCAGGTTGCCGGCCATCGAATTGACGTTGTCGGTCAGATCCTTCCACGTGCCGGCGACACCCGGGACGGCGGCCTGGCCGCCGAGCTTGCCCTCGGTGCCCACCTCCCGTGCCACGCGCGTCACCTCCGCGGCGAAGCTGTTGAGCTGGTCGACCATCGTATTGATCGTGTCCTTGAGTTCGAGCAGCTCACCCTTCACGTCGACGGTGATCTTTCGCGACAGGTCGCCGCGTGCAATCGCGGTCGCGACCTCGGCGATGCCGCGGACCTGGTCTGTCAGGTTGGTGGCCATGACGTTCACATTGTCGGTGAGGTCTTTCCAGGTGCCGGCGACGCCCGGCACGATGGCCTGGCCACCGAGCTTGCCTTCGGTGCCGACCTCGCGCGCCACTCGGGTTACCTCCGAGGCGAACGACCGCAGCTGGTCGACCATCGTGTTGATCGCATCTTTCAGCTGCAGCATTTCACCGCGAACGTCGACCGTGATCTTGCGCGAAAGGTCACCGTTGGCGACCGCGATCGTGACCTCGGAGATGTTGCGGACCTGTGCGGTCAGGTGGTTGGCCATCGAGTTGACGTTGTGCGTCAGGTCCTTCCAGACGCCCGATACATCCCTGACGTCCGCCTGCCCGCCGAGCATGCCTTCGGAGCCCACCTCCCTGGCCACCTTCGTGACTTCCGAGGTAAAGACCCGCATCTGCTCGATCATCCGGTTGACGATCGTCGCGGAGCGCAGGAATTCCCCTTCGATGTGGTGGCCCTCGAATTCGTAGGGCACGGTCTGCGACAGGTCGCCCTGGGCGACCGCGTCGATGCTGTGCGTGACCGCCGAAATCGGCCACAACAAGTCGTCGATGAGCCCGTTTACCGACTCTTCCATCGATCCCCACGACCCGATGCGACGCTCGCCGCGGAGCCGTTGCCCGGTCTGGCCCCGCCGCCCGACCGACTGGCTGACCCGATTCAGCTCCTTCGCCAGGTGATCGTTCGCGATCACGATGTCATTGAAAGCGTCGGCGATCTTGCCCGAAACACCGGTCCGGTCGGCCGGCAGCCTGGCCGTGAAATCGCCGTTGCGCACGGCCTGCAGCGCCATCAACAGCTCGGCGCCATCCAGGCGCTGTCCGGCATCGGGGTCGACTGGTTGCCCTGCGACGTCGCTAGTAGCCATAATTCGGTCCATTCCTTGAGAAGCCAATCAACGTTACCGGGAGCGCCGGGGAAGCACAACTCCCTCAAATAGATCGCAAACGGCCGGAGACTTACTGAACAGGCGCCTGACGTTCAGGCGAACTGCGCACCACTATAAATCCGTTTCCGGCTCGAGGTCGGCGAGCAGGGACTCCAGCACTTCGGGCTGCAGCGGCTTCACCAGGTGCCGATCGAAACCGGCTTCCGTCGTTCGCCGCCGGTCCTCCTCCTGGCCCCAGCCGGTCAGCGCTACGAGCCGGGTCCCGTCGAGCCGGGGCATCTGCCGGAGCCGCCTCGCGACTTCGCAGCCGTCCATCCCGGGCATCCCGATATCCAGAAAGATCAGCGCCGGCGCAAACTCCTCGGCCACTTCCAGTGCCGTCAAGCCGTCGCAGGCAGTCCGCACGTGGTACCCCTTCAGGTGCAAAAGCGTGGCGAGGGTCGAGGCCGCATCTGCATTGTCATCCACCACCAGCAGTCGGCGCCCTGACGAAATGGCGTTCGAATTCGTGCGCCGATCGCCGTCGTCCGAAATTTGCTGCGTCCGGGACATGAGCGGTAGATGCACCACAAATTCCGAGCCATTGCCCAATCCGGCGCTCCGAGCCTCCACCGTGCCGCCGTGCAGTTCGACCAGGTTCTTCACCAGCGTCAGGCCAATGCCCAGCCCGGAGTGATTTCGCGTGGTGCTGGGGTCGGCCTGCACAAACAGCTCGAAGATATGAGGCAGGACATCTGCCGCGATGCCAATGCCGTTGTCGATGACTCGTATGTGTGCCTCATCACCTTCCCGGCGAGCCGACAGCAGAATCCTTGCGCCCGGCTCGCTGTACTTGGCTGCATTTGTCAACAGGTTGCCGAAAACCTGCGACAGTCGCACCGGGTCAGCGTGCAAGCGCAGCGATTCCTCCGGCAACACGATCTCCAGTTCGTGGTTTTGCACATCCATCAAAGGCTGCGCCGTTTCGACTGCGCGCGCCACCACCGTCGCCAGCTCGACTGGCGTCCTGCGCAAGTCGATTTTGCCGCGCATGGCTCTCGAAACGTCCAGCAGGTCGTCCACGAGTCGCACCATTTGATGCACCTGCCGCTCCATCAATTGCCGCGTCTGCTGTGCGGTCGCTGTATCCACCGATGGCATCTTCAGGATCTGCAGCGAATTTCGAATCGGCGCCAGCGGATTGCGAAGCTCGTGCGCCAGCGTCGCCAGGAACTCATCTTTTCTCCGGTCGGCCTCCCGCAGCGCCTCTTCCATGCTCTTGATGTCGCTGATGTCGGTGTTGGTGCCGAACCAATACAAAATCCCCGCTTCCTGGTCACACAACGGGTTTACGCGGGTAAGGAAAGGACGGAATTGCCCGTCGGCGCCCCTGATCGGAAATACCATGTCGAAGGGCTCACCGCTTTCGATGGACGCTGTCCAACGCTCCAGCACGCTCGGAAGTACATCGGGGTCGTGCACCGACTGCCAGCCCCACCCCTCCGACTGCTCCGGCGTTGCACCGGTGTACTCGTACCAGCGCCGATTGAACCAGAAGATGTAACCGTCCGGTCGAGCCATCCACGCCAGCTGCGGAATCGTGTCCGCCAGAAGACGCAGCTTTTGTTCGCTTTCCCGCAGCGAGGCGAGCAATTTTTCCTTCTGTTCGCCGGCATCGGCCAGTTCGTTCACACGAAGTTGCAACTCGCTCTCGAGCTGCTTGCGTTCGCTGATATCCCGCAGATAGGCAACGAACTCCGGCCGGCCTTCGCCCGGAATGCAGGTGACGGTAAGCTCCACCGGGAATTCCGCGCCGTCTGCGCGCAAAGCTGGCAGCTCGACCCGCTTGCCAAGGATCGGTCCTTCTCCGGTCGCGAGATAGTGAGCCAGGCCGCGTTGATGCCGCTCCCGAAAGCGGCCCGGGATAATGAGGTCGGCAAGCTGCTGGCCGACGACATCGGCGCGCCGGTAGCCAAACGTCCTTTCCGCTGCCGGGTTGAAGTCCATCACATTCCCGTTGTGGTCCATGGTAATGATGCAATCAAGTGCCGTTTCCAGAATGGCGCTGCTCCGTGCATCGCTTTGCCGCAACCTGTCCTCGACACGCCAACGTTGCAGGGCAGTGGCAGCCTGGTTTGCCGCGACGTCCAGTAAAACGCTCTCTTCATCGTCAGGGAATTCGGCGTTCCTGGAACCACTGATCAGGATGCCGTCGTCCATTTCGATATCAAAGCGGGTAACGGCTACACGCAATGTACCGGTGCCGAAAGGGTCGGGGATTGTTGCAGGAGCGTCCTGTCCGGCCAGTAACGTTTGCAGCGAAGGCCGCATTGCTTCCAGATCGGCGCCGCCGTGGCGATGCTTGCTGCAGAAAACTTCGACTGCGCGTGCGCCTGCCGAACCGGGCAGGTGAACGTATACCAGCTCGAGCGAAAGCATGTGCAGTAACACATCAGCCAGGCTCCGGGCTATGCCGTCCGGCGTTTGGCCCATCCAGGCAGCTTGCAGGTCGGACAGCGTGACCAGGTGCTGCAGGGGATCAACGTGCCGGCGGCCCGCTTTCGGAGGTTTTCCGGTGGGATGCACGTTCAGCGGTTACCGGAAGAATGTACGGTGTCAATTGACGAAGTATCGCAGACTCCACTGGCCATGCCGCCGCAGGGCCCTTTGCCGGGTTGTTCGCCGTCCTGACGGTGGGCACGGTTGTCCTTTTGATCGCACATGTCACTTACGAAGCAAAATCCGTACCAGAAGTCAAGCCACCGTCTGGCGCGGCAGACACATGGTGACCGTCGTTCCCGCTTCCGCGTTGGAGTTTATTTCAACACTTCCTCCATGCGCCAGGGCGATCTGATTCACAACGTAAAGGCCCAGGCCGACGTTTTTACGCTCAAGATTCTGCGTGGCAGCGACATCTTCGTCAGCGGGCCTGCGAAATGGTTCAAACAACGAAGACTGCCTTGCCGGAGAGATGGGTCTTCCCTCGTTGTGTACCGAAAGCAGCACCTCATGGGCCCTGCCCTTGCACGCCATTGTGATAGTACCGTCCCGCTTTCCATGCCAAATGGCGTTCTTGACCAGGTTCGACAATGCCTGATGGAGTCGGGCTTCGTCCCATTGGCCCGTAATTCCCTGGCTCACGACCGTGATCTTGCGGTCCGGGTGGCTCATTTTAAAGTCGTCGGCAACCTCGCTGCACACGGCGCTCAAGTCAACCGTCGTGAGTGAAAGGGGAATCTTCTCGCCAAGGTGAGTACGGCTGAAGTCTAAAAGTAAATCGATCATCTCCGTTATACGGCTACCGGATCTGCGCACGCGGCCAATGCACTCCTGGATTACCTGCGGATCCTCCGTGATCTGCGAGGTCTCGACAGCCGCCATCAAGGTACCTAAAGGATTCCGCAGGTCATGCCCCAGAACGCCAATAAAGATGGCCCTGGAACGTTCAAGCCGGTTGGTGTACCACCGCACCGACTCAGCCAGGGATTGGTCGATCGCTTCGCTGAAGCGGGTAAGCTCCCACACCATGTCCCGGCCAGGAAACCCAGGGGACGAAGACCACAGGCGGACTACGCTGGCCCGTAGTGCCCGATACTCAGCGACCAACTGGTCGATGCTGAATCCGGCGGCCAAGCGTTCAGCCGCATGAGCTTGCGCGGTCAAACCTAACGGCGAGGTGCGTTCATCCTCCTTTAGCCCCTGGCCTTTTTCGTGCTGATCGTCGGCGCTCTGGTAGGACTCCAGGTCCATTGCCACAGCCTCGAGCATGCCTTTGGCGCCGTCTCGCAACCCCAAAGCATCCATGTTCGCGGCAGCCGGCATACAGGTCCGCGCGAACGACTCCCACTCGCCCAGAAGCCGCTCCATGTTTTCCTGGATGAAATCGGATAGGGACAGCTTTGCCTCTCCTTTTGGCGATTTCATTGATCGCGGCGAAAATGTAGGGTCTATTCCGTCAGGCCGCTCTGAATATGCGCGACTGGTTCACTGCTGACCTTTTATGACAGTTTGTGCGTTTTTTCAAGCGCAATTGCCCGCGTAAGCATGCGGAGTTGACAAGGCTACCGAGATGCTAAATTCTTGGTGGCCGGACGGTCCGGCTGGTCAAATAAGAGGCTTCGATCATGCCCGAAAAGGCCGCACTCCTGGAGCTAATGGACCGCGTTGCCGGCGCTGACTCGCTGGACGAGGTCTACCAGAGTGCGCTGAAGTGTCTGCAGTTGACGCTGGGTATCGAGCGTGCGTCACTGCTGATATTCGATCATCAGGACGTCATGCGCTTCGTGGCGTGGACGGGTCTTTCCGAACCTTACCGCCGGGCTGTGGACGGTCATTCACCCTGGCAGGCCGATGAGCCGAATGCTCGGCCGATTCTCGTCGCGGACGTACGAGTAGACGCCGATCTTGAGCGGTTTCGCCATCTTTTCGAGCAAGAGCAAATCCAGGCACTGGCCTTCGTTCCGCTACGCTTCGGGTCGAAGCTGCTTGGCAAGTTCATGCTCTACTACGCAAAACCACACCGCTTCGCGACGAATGAAGTCACAATTGCCGAGACCGTTGCAGGTCATGTTGCTTACGCACTCGAGCACCACCGCATCGCCGGGCAGCTCGAGACCAGGCTCCGTATGGCCGAGCAAGCGCGGCTGACTGCGGAACAAGAGGTTGCACTCCGGGAGGAGCAGGAACGAAAGCTACACCTCGCGCTCGAGTCGGGCGAGATGGGTACATGGGAATGGGATATTGAACGCGGAAGAGTGACATGGTCGCGGGAACTCGAGAGGATCCACGGCCTCAAGCGCGGCACTTTCGGCGGTTCATTCGAGGATTTTCAGCGCGACATGCACCCGCAGGACCAACCTCGGGTTCGTGAGGCCATTGAGCGGACTGTCGGGGACGGCAGCGAGTACTACGAAGTCGAGTACCGGATAGTGCGTGAGGATGGTGAAATCCGATACGTATCTTCAAGAGGACGTTTGCTCAAAGACAGGGAAGAGCGTCCTGTCCGGATGATTGGCATTTGCGGCGATGTGACCGCAAGGAAGCTCAATGAACAGGCGCAGGAATTTCTCGCCGACGCCGGCCGAATCCTGGCGACCTCGCTTGAGCCGGACGAGATCCTGCGTCGCCTGGCGCAGATCGCTGTTCCCAGACTCGCCGACTGGTGCGTTGTTTTTGCGGTGAATGAGCAGGGGCTCATCGAGCCGGTGGAGGTGACGCACCGCGAAAAGGCCAAAGTCGACCAGGCTTGGGAGATGGTCCGCCGCTGGCGCACGCCTGCCCCGGACGGTCCTGTGGCAGAAGTCATCGAGCACGAGCGCTCCGTTTTAATTGCCCGGGTGGATCATGAGCTACTCGCCAGCCGTGCAGAGAGTGAGGAGCACCTGCAACTCCTCGAATCTCTGGGTCTGCACTCAGTCATGATCGTTCCCCTGCGCGCTCGTGGTCGCGTATTGGGAGCGCTTACCCTGATTGCTGCCGAGTCCAGGAGGATTTTCGACCAGGCCTCCTTACGCTTCGCGGAGGACATTGCGAGCTGGGCGGCGCTCGCTTTGGACAATGCGCAGCTGTACTCGCAGGCAGAGCAGGCACGTGCCGTCACCGAGCTTACGCGCGAACGATTGCAGATTCTTGCCGAGGTTAGCGACGCCCTGGTTGCGTCGCTGGATCCCGCCCAGGCATTACGGCGGCTCGCCCAACACCTGGTCGCAACGATTGCGGACTATTGCATCACCTATTCATGCGACGGCAGTGACATCCGTCGCCTGGGTATTGCCCATCGACTGCCGGAGAAGTGGGGGCTGGTTCAGGCTCTGGAAGAAGCCGGACCGCCGCGACTGAGCGATACGGCCGGCGCCGGTGCCGTGATACGCACCGGAGAGGATATCCTGGTTAAGGAAGTGACGGCCGATATGGTCGCGCAAGGTACGGCTAACGCCCGTCATCGAGAGGTTGTACTGGCTCTGGCGCCCTGCTCGACCATTCTCGTCGCCCTGCGCGCGCGCGGGACCACCCTCGGCGCCCTTGCTCTGGTGACGACGAGGGACTCCGGACGGCGGTATGACGAGGAAGACTTCCAACTTGCCAGGGAGATAGCGAATCGTGCAGCCATTTTTGTGGACAATGCGCGTCTGTTCTCGCAGGCACAAGCGGCGATTTGCGCTCGCGACGAAATGTTGGCTGTCGTGTCCCATGACGTCCGGAGTCCACTGCAGTCGATATCCATGGCTGCCAATATCCTCGCCTGCGCACCGCCCGCCGAGCAGCAGAAGAAAAGCATTGAAAGTATAGCGCTCGCGACGACGCACGTAGACCGGTTGCTGCAGGACCTGTTCGACATCACGCGGCTGGAGACGGGGCGGCTCTCGATTCGCAGGGAGGCGACGGACGTCGTGGACCTCATCGACGAGGCGCGCAAGCTGTACGAGCCGCTCGCGGTGGAGCGTTCCGTTAACTTGCATTCGGAAGTCGCCGACGGCATTCCAGCTGTTGCCATCGACCGTGGCCGAATGCTGCAGGTGCTTTCAAACCTGCTTGGCAACGCAATCAAGTTCGCGCCGGAAAACAGTCACGTCGTGCTCACTGGCGGTTACGCGGACGGCAAGGTACGGATTGCTGTGACGGACGACGGACCAGGTATTGAAGAACAGCATCTCGAGCGAGTCTTTGAGCGGTTCTGGAAAGCTAATCGGCGAACGGGGCCCGGTGCCGGACTCGGCTTGGCGATAGCCAAAGGTATCGTCGAGTCGCACGACGGTGTCATCGGCGTGGAAAGCCGCCCAGGCGAGGGCAGCACGTTTTATGTACTGCTCGACGCGGAGGCGCATGCGGCATGACCTGTTGTGCGTGCGGCACTTCGAGAATTATCTGTACCGGTAATTGATTACGACGATGCGTTTTATACGGAGATCCCAGCAAGCCGACGGGAACTGACGGCGCAACAGTAAGGAGCAGAAATTGCCAAAGAGCGTTGTTCACGAGGTCCTCGTAGTTGAGGACGATCCAGATTTACGCGAAGGGCTGGCGTTCTTTATCGAACGCTGGGGCCGCGCGGTTGTCACGGCTGCTAACGGGCGGGAAGCTCTTGAACGGCTCGACCAGATGGTGGGTCTTCCGTGCATGATCATCCTCGATCTCACGATGCCGGAGATGGACGGTTGGGAGCTGCGCCGGTCGTTGCTCGAGCGGCCGGCCTTCGCCGACGTGCCAGTGCTACTTGTCTCTGGAATAGCGGATTTGGATGAGGCTGCCAAAGCATTGTCTGCTGTTGCCTACTTGAGAAAGCCCGTCGATGTCAGCGAGCTGTCGCGGCTCGTTGATGCGCATTGCTGATACGGCGAACCGGCGCCGGAAGACCAATCACCGGTGGCAGTGGGCATTTATCGGGCAACCGGGCCATACCAACCGCGTTGAAAATCTTACAATTCATCGAAATTATTGCCGTTAAATATGGCTGTCGGCCGCCAGGGGGCGTGACGGCTCACACCCCTGCGGGTTGGCACGCTTGTTGCTTGTAATCTCTTAGCAATGCGAGCAGCTCCATTCATGAGTGCGAGAGGTATTGCGTTCCGACTACACTTGAAACAGGAGATTGCAATGAACAGAAATCGAATTCTCATGGCGGCTATTACCGCAAGTATCCTTGGCGTGATTGCCACTGTGCCTGTAACACTTGCGCAGACACCCGACCAGACGCAACCGACGATGGAGCAACGCGGCGAGCACGCCGAAGGCGCCATCAAGGACGCATGGGTCGACGGCAAACTTGAATCGGCTTACCTTTTCAATGAGCACCTGAGCCCGTTTGACATAGATACGGACGTTAAAAATGGTGTTGTTCATCTCACGGGTTCAGTGGAATCCGAGATCGATCGTGAGCTCGCAGGCGAAATCGCGAAATCGATTGACGGCGTGTCCGACGTTAAGAACGACCTCGCCATCGATAAAGCCAGCGCGCGAACAGCGCGCGATGACGACGCATCACAAGAACGCTCGAGCTTCAGGCAGTCAGTCAGTAACGCGACTCTTACAGCCAAGGTCAAGACCCAGCTCCTGGCTAACTCAAATACCAGTGGCATGGCTGTTAATGTGGACTCGGACAGCGGTAACGTGACCTTGTCAGGTACCGTCGACACCGATGAGGAAAAAGAACTCATTGCTCGCATTGCTGAAAATACTTCAGGTGTCCTTCTGCTTCTGCTCTTCCTCGTACTTGGCCTTGCCCCAGTCCATGATCCGGC
>JBBDSK010000220.1:0-24471 GCA_040904985.1 Woeseia sp.
CGGGCAGGAACTGGAGGTTTCGCTTCCGGACCGCCCGATCTGGCTCAACGCCGACCCGGTGCGTCTGGCCCAGGTTTTTGGAAATCTGCTGAGCAATTCGTCCAAGTTCAGCGAGCGGGGAGGGCGCATCCATCTGTCGGCCGTACAACAGGATGACCAGGTGATCGTAACCGTCAGGGATACCGGGATCGGCATCCCGCCGGGAGAAATCCGGGCGATTTTCGGGATGTTTGCACAGGTGTCGTCGGCCCGTGAGCGGGCGCAGGGCGGGCTCGGAATCGGCCTGACGCTGGTCAGTCGTCTCGTGGAGATGCACGGCGGTTCCGTCGAGGCCAGGAGCGAAGGGCCCGGCAAAGGCAGCGAGTTCGTCGTCTCTTTGCCGACACTGACCGGCACGCACCGGGACCTGTCTCCGGAACGGCAGGAGAAGCCGAAGGCGAACCATGAGCGGCGCATCCTGGTCGTGGACGATAATCGGGATACAGCGGCCTCCCTGGCGATGCTCCTGCAGATGAGCGGAAATACGACCCGTGAAGCGTATGACGGACTGGCGGCAATAGAGACGGCGGCAGAATTTCGGCCTGACATCGTGCTGCTCGACATTGGGCTGCCGAATCTGGACGGTTACGAAGTGTGCCGGCGTCTTCGTGACAAGCCCTGGGGGCGTAACGTGATGATTGTTGCGCTAAGCGGCTGGGGTCAGGACGAAGACCGCCGCAGGTCGCGGGAGGCCGGCTTTGACCACCATCTGGTCAAGCCGGTGCACTATGCCGCGCTTCTGAAGCTGTTCGGCGACCAGAAAAGCTCGCCTGCCCAGGGCGAAATGGCCGGCTGAAGAGACCCTCGTATCATCGTATTATCGGGCCGCCAGGAGGAATCCGCATGGCCGCCACAGACCGCAGGGTCAGCCGCGATCAGCTTGTTGACGCAGCGCTGGATCTCGCCGAGCGCGATGGCTGGGAGAGCGTCCGCCTGCACCAGGTTGCCGCCGCCTGCGCGTCAGGTCTCGATGACCTGCGCGCGCATTTTCGCGAAAAAGACGAAATCATAGACGCGTGGCTCGATCGCGCCGACGCCGCGATGCTGCAGCATTTCGATGCCGGCGGCGTCGAGGGATTGCTGCCGCGGGAGCGCATCCGGCGGCTGATTCTGGTCTGGCTCGAGTCACTGGCGGCGCACCGGCGCGTGACGCGCGAGATGATCGGCCACAAGCTCGAGTTCGGTCACATCCACCTGCAGGTTCCGGCGTTGCTGCGGATCAGCCGCACGGTCCAGTGGATCCGCGAGGGCGCATTGCTGGATGCCCCGTTGCCGCGCCGCGCGCTGGAGGAGACGGCGATGACGGCGCTGTTCGTCAGGACCTTCCTCGGCTGGCTGAACGACGATTCGGGCAACTTCCAGCGCAGCCGCAACAGGCTCGAGCGCGACTTGCTCTGGCTGGAGCTGGCGGCTTCATGGATACCGGGCGGCCGTTCGGGTTACCGTGCTCCGGGTGCGCCGCCCGCAACCGCGGGAGGAGATGGCCTCCACGTCAATGCGCCTGATCAGGCGGCGTCTTCGTCTCCGATCCGTCCGCCGCCTCGTAAGTACGGCCGAACCCGGTAATGGCGGCCACCAACATGACGCCGGCCAGAAACCAGCCATGCAGCACGTAACGCCACACCTCGGTCGGCGGCACGGCCTGCACGAAGTCGTATTGCGGTTCCAGCGTGCGAATGGTCTGGTAGCCGATCAATACGCCGCCGCCCCAGGGAAAGATGTAGCCGAGCGCGGATGTCACGGAGTCGAGCATATTGGCACGGCGGTAAGGATGCAGCCGAAAACGCTTGCCGAGCTGTGAAATCACCGGGCCGGCCGCGATCTCCGCGGCCGTGTTGATCGTAATGAATGCATTGAGCGAGAACACGATGCTCCACATCGCCACTTCGGCGCGTGCGACGGATGCGCGGGCAAACGCCCGCAGCCCGTTAATCATCGCGTCCAGCGCCCCGCCGAGGTGCATGAGGTGGCCGCCGGCGACGATGAGCAGTATCAGAATGGACAGCCCGACGTATCCCGCAATGCCGTCTACCAGCGCACCACCCACTTTGTCCGCGGAGGGGTCGAAGAAGAGAATCGCTTCGGCCGGTGCGAGACCCAGAGCGAGTTCGAGCGCAACCGCGGTGACGATGCCCCAGGTCAGCGCGACGAGGATATGATATCCGCGCAGGGCAAGCCCGATAACGAGTGCGAACGGCACAAGCAGTACAAGCCCCTCAGGAGATGCCGAGTCGGTGAGAAGCTGCGCGGCGATGCTACGGTCGACGTCACCCTCCCGGCCGCCCAGCAGCGTGAACAACGCGAGCGCCGGGATGGCGGCGATAACGGCGTACTTGAAGCGCGAACGCACAACGCCGGGAATGTCCGTTTCCTGCGTGGTGGCCGAAACAACTGTCGTATCGGAGACCGGCGCCAGATTGTCACCGAAGGCTGCGCCGGAAAGTATCGCCGCGAACAACCAGACAGGATCGGCGCCGAGGCTGACCCCGGCTGGAAACATGAGCGTGCAGAACGCGACCGTTGTGCCGTAGCCGGTACCGACCGCGGTGCCGAAGGTCGCCGCGAGCACGAAGGTAGCACCGACGAAATATCCTCCCGTCGCGTTCGACTGGCCTCCGAGCCACACGAGACCGTCGACCAGACCGCCAACCCTGAGCACCTGCGCAAACATCCCGGCCCAGAACCAGGCGACGATCGTGACCGTGGCGACGGGGTTCGCCATGCCGGCAAAAACGGCATTGGCGTAATCCGCCCAGGCGCCCCGGCACAGCAGCATGCCGAGCGTCAGTCCGATGACCATGCCGAGGATCAGGCCGAGTTCGTCCGGCGCGCCGGCTACCGAGATAGCAATTGCCCAGATGACGAAGAACACCAGCGGCACGGCGGCACCGAACCGGCCGCCGAAAAATTTCAGAGATGGTTCCATAGCTCCCTCCTTTTGCCGAAGCATAAGAGATCGCAGCACTGCGGCATAGCACGCTGCCTTCATCGGCAGCAGTTGGCGCTTGTCGCAGTGACGGTCCGAACGAACGGTGTCTGCTAGTATTTGTCCATGGCGCAGAAGCAACCTTTGATGGCGCGGGCATTTCCGCTTTTCACCATCTTCGGCTTCGAGGTGAAGCTGAACCTGAGCTGGTTGCTGCTGGGTCTCCTTATCACCTGGACCCTCGCCGAGGGTTTCTTTCCGCGGCGCTACCCGGATCTCGAGGTGGATACGCGCTGGTGGATGGGCATCGCCGGCGCCGTCGGCATCCTCTTCTCCATCGTCTTTCACGAACTGTCTCATTCACTGGTTGCGCGGCTTTACGGCCTCAAGATCGGCGGTATTTCCCTGTTCATGTTCGGCGGGGTCGCCGAGATGCGTCATGAGCCGAAAGAGCCGAAGGTGGAGCTTCTGATGGCGGGAGCGGGACCGCTGTCGAGTGTGGTGCTGGCGGCGCTTCTATGGCTTTTGCATGCACTAAGTGTCAGTGTTGGCGCCCCCGTGCCCGTGGTCGGGATTCTTTATTACCTGGCTTTCATCAACGTCGCGCTGGCGATCTTCAACCTCATCCCCGCCTATCCGCTGGACGGCGGCCGCATGCTGCGGGCCGGTCTCTGGGCGTGGCGGCGGGACATCCGCTGGGCGACACGGATAGCAAGCAACATCGGTTCCGGCTTTGGCGTGATTCTGATGATCCTCGGCCTTCTTTCGCTGATCAACGGGGCCTTTATCGGCGGTATGTGGTGGATACTCATAGGCGCATTCGTCCGCGCAGCGGCGAAAGGTTCCTACCGGCAACTGCTTCTGAAGCAGATGCTCGAAGGGAAGACGGTAAGGGACATCATGGACAGCAATCCGCCCGCCGTGGAACGCTCCCTCAGTTTGCAGAAATTCGTGGACGATTACGTTTATCGCTATCGCTCGCGTCTTTTTCCCGTCGTCGAAGGATCCGCGCTCGTGGGTTGTGCGACCGTAGAGCGCCTGAAGGGAGTTTCCGAGGAGCATTGGAACGACAGGGCAGTGGCCGACATCGCCGAGCCCTGTTCAGAGCAAAATACGGTGTCGCCGGAAGAGGATCCGACGGAACTGGCTTCCGGGCTGCTGCGCGCGGGTTCCGGCGCCCAGCGCCTCGTGGTGGAAAACGGGCGGCTCGTCGGCACCGTCTCGGTACGCGATCTCAGCGAGCTGCTGTCTTTAAGACTGGAACTGGGTGAGGCGTCACGGGAAGACCGCGGTTCCCGGGCTTGAATGCATTAAGTCAAACGACTGATTGGCTTGCCCCGTTGCCTCATTCGCAGATGCGCGGCGCACGCTTGACACCACCGGGCAGGTGGAGCAATCTCGATACATTGTCCGTATTTGCAAATGCACTGCGGATGCGCAGGGCCGCCTCCCAAGCGGCTGTAACAAGATAATTATTAAAAGCAACAGAAGAAGGCGCCGGGCCCAAAGCCCCGGGGTGAGGACGACAGTGCGATTATCCTATAGAGCGAAAGCGTGCGGGCGAAATCCGCCTGCACACATATCCTCACGCTGTGCCTGATCGAGGCGAGCCCGTTTTCGACCCTGGCCTTCTTCTACACAACTAACAGCTGAGGGCGAGAAATGAATTCGAAAATCATAACGACGTTCCTGTCGGCAGTCGCGTGCATGGCGCTGTCAGCGCCGATCCTGGCCCAGGTTGAGGTGCAGGCGGTCGACACTGCCGCAATTCCCGCGGCGGGCATGAGCACGAAGTCTCGAGTCTACATCGTAATGATGAAGGACGAGCCGGCGGTTGCTTATGACGGCGACATCCGCGGCTACAAAGCCACTCAACCTGCGCAGGGCACAAAAATCAATCCCAACAGTGCTCACGTCAAACGATATGTGAGCTATTTGAGCTCCAGGCACGACGATGCATTGAGAAGCGTAGGGGCGAGCGGCAAGATCTACAGCTACAGCTATGCTTTGAACGGATTCGCGGCCGTTTTGACACCTGCCCAGGCCGACGCGCTAGGTGCGAGAGATGATGTGGTGCAGGTGTGGCAAGACGAAATCCGTCACCCGACGACCGACAGCACCCCCGATTACCTGGGCCTCACCGGCGGCGGCGGTGTTTGGAACCTCCAGGGCCAGGGTGAAGATGTCATTATCGGCATTGTCGACACTGGCATCTGGCCGGAGCATCCAAGCTTTTCGGATCAGAATGGTTTCTCCAACGCGCCAGGAAACAGCGGCAAGGGAAATCTTGCCTACGGCCCGCCACCCGCAGGGTGGAACGGGATCTGCCAGTCCGGCGAGAACTGGTCGCAAGACAACTGCAACAACAAGCTGATCGGGGCTCGCTATTACGCGGACGGTTTCAGCGCGAACGGGCACTCGGAGATCATCGTTTCAGAGTTTTTGTCACCGCGCGACAGCGACGGCCACGGTAGCCATACGGCAGGCATCGCTGCGGGCAATGAAGGTCCGCAGAACACGCTCAACAGCTTGCCCGTCAGCGGCGTAGCGCCGCGAGCACGCATAGCGGCCTACAAAGTCTGCTGGGTACCCAGAGTCGGCCGGTCGGGCTGTGCCAGCTCGGACTCGGCGGCCGCCATTGATCAGGCGGTTGCGGATGGCGTCGACGTGATCAATTTCTCCATTGGCGGTGCCAGCACGGTGTTTGCCAGTCCTGACGATATCGCCTTTCTGTTTGCCGCCAACGCCGGCGTCTTCGTGGCGACATCCAATGGCAATGCCGGACCCGGGGCGCAAACAACCGGTACTCCTGCCGGAGTGCCCTGGATCACGGCTGTCGGCGCAGCCCAGGATAACGAGGTTTTCAACCTCGTCGCGAAAGTCAATGCGCCGGCCGGTATAGCAGGCGACAAGGTGGCGCTGGAGGGCGCCAGTCCGGTGTCACTGGCGTCGACCGGCACCATTACCGACGAGGTGACGCTTACGGATCCGGCCAACGGCTGTGGCAATGGGTTGAACGCTCCCATCGACGGTATTGCCTTGTCCATCCGCGGCGTCTGCAGCTTCAGCGAAAAATACAACAATGCAGCCGCGGTAGGTGCGGACGCCATCATTGTCTACAACGATGGCACGGATCCGTCCCGGCTCGATCCGATCGTCATGTCCGCGCCGGGCACCACCATCCCGGGGGTCATGGTCGGCTTCTTTGACGGCGAGGCAATGGCGGGGGCCGCAGGTGTGAATGCGACCCTGGATCCCGACAACGAGGTATCTGCGGACAACAGGATCGCCGGATTCTCATCGCGCGGCCCGAATGGCGGTGCACCGGACGTCATAAAGCCGGACGTCGCTGCGCCCGGAGTCAGCATCATTGCCGCCGAAACGCTGCAGCCGAACGCGAACGCGAACGGTGGTACGCCGTATCAGTCGATCAGCGGCACCTCGATGGCAAGTCCGCACGTGGCCGGATCCTTTGCCCTGCTGAAGGCCGCGCACCCGGACTGGTCGGCCGCGATGGCAAAATCGGCCCTCATGACATCGGCGCGCCAGGACCTCAACAAGACCTTCGGCAGCGAAGCGGCTGATCCTTTCGACATTGGCGCGGGTGCCATAGTCCCCGCCGCTGCCTTCGCGCCGGGTCTGGTCTACGACGCGGGTCTCTTCGATTACCTGGCCTTTAGTTGTGACAATAACGTGCAGCTGGTGAGCGACAGTGGCTGCGCGTTCCTCACGGGGCTCGGCTTCCCAACCGACGGCAGCGATCTGAACCTGCCTTCTATCGGTATCGGCGAATTTATCGGCGGCCAGACCGTCACGCGAACCGTAACGAGCGTGTCGCCCGATGCCACGACGTTCACGGCTTCCGTCGATGCACCACCCGGGATCGACGTCGTCGTCAGCCCGAATTCGTTCACCCTGGACGAGGGCGAGACGCAAACCTTCACGGTCGATTTCGCTGCCAACGCTGATGTCGTCCCGGGCGAATGGACTTTCGGCTCCCTCACCTGGAACAGCGATTCCGGCCAGACACCGGCCCGGAGCCCGATCGCCATTATGCCGGTACTGATCAGCGCCGATGCCGAAGTAGATTCGAGCGGCACTGACGGTTCGGTCGATATCGCCGTTGAATTCGGCTACTCGGGTAGTTACACGCCGGTGCTGTCGGGCATGGAGCAGAGTCTGAGCGTTACAAACAGCGTGAGCACGAGCAACCTGCTTGACGCATTCTGCATCAACCTGCCGGCGCATACGCACTTCCGCTTTGCTACATTCGATGCGGACACGACGACGCCGGGAGAGGACGACATCGACCTGCGGTTATTTTACGCGGCCGCTGGTTGCGGAAACCCTCTCGTGCAGATCGGCTCGAGCGGCGGTGCAACGTCCGAGGAAGTGATCGACATTGCCAATCCGCCCGCCGGTGGCTACGTCATCGTCATCGACTATTTTGCGGCCGCCGTTGGCACCTCCATCGACTACACCGCATGGGTTCAGCCGGTTCTGGGTGACAACGGGAACGCGAGTGTCGTTGCCTCACCGGCATCCGCGGTGGCCGGCGCGAGCGACACGGTCTCGGTCGATTACAGCGGCCTCGCTGGTGGCACGCGCCACCTGGGGGTCATACAGCACGAGGATGCCAGCGGCGAAATTGCCAGAACGATCATCGACATCGATGCGCAGTAACGTTTAACCGCCAGGCGACCAGAAAACGCCCGCGTTTTAACGCGGGCGTTTTTTTTTAAGTCGGACCCGATTGTTCCCTTTCCACTCTGCAGAAGTCCAGGATGGACTTGCGCAGAGATGTTCTCATCGCGATCGACAATGGCGGGCATGCGATTGTTGGGACTGATCTTCAGGAATTCGGCTGCAAACTGGTCGCCGCGGCCGATATCCACCGGCACGGTGTTATACGGCAACCGGCACTCCTCCAGCATGATGGAGATTTTTTTGCCGTTCGGGGTCGGCCAGAAGTAGAGATCGATCATGATTTCCTCCCGGATCACGGGTTTCCGGCGCACCATGGTATCAGCGCTGCGGATCTTCGCCCGTCATCCGCTCCTGCAAGAATTGCTGCAACTCGTCGCCGTCGAACAGGCGCAACCCGGCTTGCTGGAATTGCAGGACTTTTTCCCCGGAGGGCGCTGAGTAGTAGCAGCCGCCAGGCAATTGCGGCCGGCAGGCGACCGCCTCGCCGTGTTCGAGCCGCCGCACGGCCTCAACCACCCGTTTGCAGCCGGCGGGATAAAGGGCAAGAACATTAGCGAGGTAGGAGCGGCGGCGGTCTGCAGGCATGGCTGCCCTGGCAACGATCGGACCGGTGTCGATGCTGCCGTCGACTACGTAGTGCAGGGTCGAACCGATAAAGCCTTCGTTATTCAGCATGGCCCAGAAGGTAGCCATGACCCCCTTGTATTCCGGAAGAAGACCGGAGTGCAGATTCAATACTCCGAGTTCAGGTATGGAAAGCGCCGCTTCCTTCAGGATTCGGCGGTAACGAACGGAGATAATCAGGTCGGGCCTGCTCCGAGCGAGCACCTCCAGCCCTTCCGGTGAATTTGGTTCAGGAAGAGCAAGCACACGGCTTTCTGTTCGGCCTGCCAGCGCCTCGAATGACAGCAGGCTGCCGGGCTGCCTGCCGGCAGAATTCGCGAGATCATCGCAAAGTTTTCTTTCGCAGGCCGAAAGTGCCGCGAGCGCGGGAACGGTCGACGGTACGGTTCCGGATAACATGACAGAATACCGGTGCTGCGGCATAGCGGTGGCCAGCAGCGACAGTGCGATGTTGCTGGCGATATCGTAATGTCCGAGCAGTACGATTCTCACGGCGCTGCCGGCGTCATGGCCCTTTGCAGTGCCTTCCCGGCCCTGCATCCGGCACGAAGTTTACCGACAGGACGACTCACTGAAAGGAGGCTGCAAAATGCTTCATGAGATCATCGAAGGCCTGCAGGATTTGATAGGACTGGACGGCGACGATCTGTCCATGGCCGAAATGTCCCTGCGCGCGCTAATCATCTATGTGACGGCCATCGTACTCGTGCGGGTCGGACAAAAACGATTCATGGGCAAGAACACCGCCTTCGACATGATCCTCGGCATTATTCTCGGCTCGGTGCTGAGCCGTGCGATCACCGGGAACGCTGCGTTCTTGCCGACTGTGAGTGCGGCCGCAGTACTTGTCGCGTTTCACTGGCTGTTCTCTGTTGTATCCTTTCACTCATACTTGTTCGGCAGGCTGATCAAGGGCCGGGAAAAAGCGCTCATCAAGGATGGGGAAATCCAGTGGGATAATATGCGTAAAAGCCACATCAGCCGCAAGGACCTCGAGATGGCGCTGCGCAACACTGGAAAGGTTACGCAGGTCGAGGAGGTCGCGGAAGCACACTTCGAGCGCAGCGGCGACATCAGCATAATCCCGCGCGAGAAGGAGAAAAGACTGAGAGTTGTCGAAGTTGGTATCAGCGAGGGAGTGCAAAACCTGCGGATAGAACTCGTCGACGCAAACCAGGGAAAATGAAAAACCCGAATGGAGACAGTGCAGTCATGAGCAGCGAGACATTATCAGGCAGTTGCCTTTGCGGCGGGATTCGCTATACCGCTACCGGCGAAATTCTCCGGTTCTACCATTGCCATTGCTCGCGTTGCCGCAAGGCTTCCGGTACCGGCCATGCCAGCAACCTGTTCCTCAAGGGCAGCCTGGCCTTTAGCAGTGGCGAAGACCAGATTGCGAGCTACAAAGTCCCGGACGCGGAGCGCTTCACTACCAGCTTTTGCCGCAATTGCGGTTCGCGGATGCCGCGCTTCATCGAAAAGATCGGAATGGCGTTCATTCCGGCCGGTTCACTCGATGACGAGCCGCGTATCGCTCCCCAGGCTCGGGTTTTCACCGGCTCCCGCGCAGCCTGGTCCTGTGATGCTTCAGCCATGCCGGAATACACCGAGTTTCCGGGTTGAACCCGGCTTTGGCACAGGAACCGCTTGCGATGTTTCCGGGCGAGTGCCGCAACGCGAGTCTTGAGGGAGGTGTTCGATGAGCACGATGCAGCGGCGAGATTTCTTGAAAACGTTGGGCGGTGCATCAGTCGCCGCCGGCTGGATGGGCGGCAGCCTTGCGGCACAGGCCGGGACTGTCCTGGTGGAACCCGCCGCCTTCGGCTTCGCTGACGACAGGGTGCCGATGAATGCGGCAAACCTGTGCCCGATGCCGGCGGTCGTCCGCGACGCCGTCGCGGCGCACGCTCGCGAACTGGACCGGGATATGAGCCATATCGTGCGCGGCCGGATCGAGCAGCTCAAGGAGAAGGCACGCAGCGGACTTGCCAGGCAACTGGGTGTCTCCGCCGATGAAATTGCTATCGTTCGCAACACCTCCGAAGCAAACAACATTGTCGTGCAGGGTATGCCACTGACGTCCGACGACGAAGTATTGCTGTGGGATCAGAATCATCCTTCCAACGGCGTCGCTTGGGATGTACAGGCCAAGCGCGCCGGCTGCAGGGTCCGACGGCTTGCGGTGCCGGCTTCCGTGGCTTCCGCTGACGAGTTGGTCGACCTGTTCGTGGCTGCCCTGCGGCCACAGACACGGGTAGTGTCTTTCACCCACATTTCCAATGTCAGTGGCACCCGGCTGCCGGCCGGCGAGATATGCCGGGCTCTTCGTCGAAAAAACGAGCAACTCTATATACACGTTGACGGAGCCCAGACGTGGGGAATCATCGATGTGGATCTTGCTCGCCTGGGCTGTGACTCATTCAGCGCCAGTGCGCACAAGTGGTTCATGGGCCCCCGGGAAGTCGGCTTGTTGTATGTGAGGCAGCCACAGATCGAGCGACTTTGGCCTAATTCCGTTAGCGTGCCCTGGGGCGAAGATGTCGACCCCGCTGTCGCCGGCGCGCGAAAATTCGAGGCATTCGGCCAGAGAAATGATGCCGCTATCGCGGCACTCCATGATGCCGTGATGTTCCACGATTCGCTGACTCCGGCGGGAATCGAGCGACGCGCTGAGTCACTTGCTCAGAGGCTGCGCGACGGTCTCCAGGATCTCGGCGTCTCGTTCATTTCCCCGCTCGAGGCGCCGCTGGCGAGCAATGTCGTTATCCTGGCCGCACAGCGGGAAACGGGAAGCGTTCTGGTCGAGCGCGTACTGCAGGAGTCCGGCATTATAGTTGCTGCTGTCGGCGGGCTGCGCCTGACCCCGCACATCTATAATACGGAAGAACACATTGATCGCGCGATCGCCGCGATAGCGAAGCTCCGCGGCCTGCTGGCTTCCTGATCAGGCTTTGCTGAGACCCTGCAGCGTCCTCAGCGCTGAGTGCTTTGCAAATAGCGGTAGAAATCCGACTGCGCATCGATCATGAGCGTCGTGTTTTCGTTAAGCGCGTCATAACTCTCCAGCGTCTTGAAAAACGCGTAGAACTCCGGGTCCTGCCCGAATGCGGCGCCGTAGATCTGTGTTGCTTCGGCATCGGCGGTGCCACGGATTTCCTGCGCGGTGCGCTCCGCCTCGGAGCGGATGCGCCGCAAGTCGCGTTCCATGCCGCCCAGGATTTCCTGGCTGCGCCCCTGGCCCTCTGAGCGGAAGCGTGCGGCAATGCTTTGCCGCTCCGAGATCATTCGCGTCTCTACCTGTACGCGCACCGAATCGATGTAGTTGATGCGCTTGATGCGCACATCGACCAGTTCGATGCCCAGTTCGGGCATCAGTCTCGAAGACGCGGCAAACATGTCACCCTCCAGCATGGCTCGGCCTTTCTTCGGTCGTTCCAGATCTGTCTCGGCGAGTGCATCTGCTTCCTCTTCGGCGAGGTTGCTCATGTCCACTTCCCAGTCCGCCGACCGGACGATTTCCTCGAGTTCCGTTCCGGATACGATGTCCCGGGCGACGGAGTCGAGAATGTCATCGAGGCGCGCGCGGGCGCCCGATTCGTCTCGCACGGAGCGCAAAAACTGCAGCGGATCGTCAATACGCCAGCGGGCCGTCGTGTCGACGATGATGAACTCACGGCCGAGCGTCGGAATCTGGCTGACGTCGCCGTCCCAGGCGAGGAGGCGCTTGTCGAAGCGCCGCACTTCCTGAATGAAGGGTACGCGCCAGTGCAGACCGGGATCTGCAATCACGTCGCCAATCGGCTCACCGAACTGCACTATGATGCCTTGCTCCGCCTGGTCAATGACGAATGCCGACTTGAAGCCGACGAAGAACAGGCCTGCGAGTACGACCGCGGCAATGGTCAGGTTCTTGCTCATTGCGCGCCCTCCGACGTTGCGATTTGCCGGAGCTCCGGCTCCCGAAGATTCAGCAGCGGCAGCACCTGGCCCTCCTGCGTGACAAAGATGGAGCCGACGCGAGGCAGCGCCTGATGCAGGGTTTCCAGGTAAAGCCGTGTACGCGTGACTTCCGGGGCATTGCGGTATTCGGCCAGTACGGCGGTGAAACGGGCAGTCTCGCCCAACGCCCGGTTGACGCGCTCGGTGGCATACCCTTCCGCCTCGGCGATTACGCGGTTGGCGGTTCCTTCAGCGCGGGGAATGGCCTGGTTGAGCTCCCGGTTGGCTTCGTTGACCATGCGCTCCAGTTCCTGGCGCGCTTCGTTCACTTCGTTGAACGCGGGCTGAACGCGCTCCGGCGGCACGACATCCTGCAATTCGACGGTGATGATGTGCAGACCGTTTTCGTAGCGATTCATCGCCGCCTGGATCTCATCCCGGGCATCGTTTGCGATTTCGACGCGCCCGATCGTCAGCACTTCACTGCCGATCCTGTTGCCGACTACGCGCCGCATGACCGACTCCGACAAATCCCGAAGAGTCCTCGTCGGCTCGCGCATTGCGTAGAGATATTTGATCGGATCTGAAATGCGATATTGCACCACCCACTCGACCTGAATGATGTTGAGATCGCCGGTGAGCATGAGCGACTCGTCGAGGATGTTCCGTGGACTGAACCGGGTGCGTTCCGGTCCGGAAGAGTCTACGGTACGGAAACCGAACTCTTCCTTCAGTACCCGCTCCGTGGCGACTTTCTGCACGGAGTCGATGCCAAAAGGCAGCTTGAAGTGCAGACCGGGATCGGTGATTCCGTAGACGGCACCGAAGCGCTTGACGACTGCACGTTCCTCGGGTTGAACCGTGTAGAAGGAGGTGAAGGCGGCCGCAAGAACCAGCAACGCAACAAGGCCGGTAGCAATCTGTCGCCCTGTCGGGCCGTCCGGCGGGCGCTGTTGACCGCCAAGAATCTCGTGCAATACGTTTCGGCTCTGGCTCATTAAATGTAAATCCCCCTCATAAATGAATAGTTATCGCGGAGAGCAGCCGCCGCGATCTGGCGCAACGAGTGAGTGGCTGTCTCCGAAAGCGCAAGATCCGCCTGGATGGCGATACTGTAACGCAGAATGCGGCCGGATGTCCGGCGGCTCCCTCAGCCCCGGGGTGGAAGTCCTCGAGAAAGTCACGGATCCGCGCTGCGTTGGCGCCGACATCGCTGCGTCCGACCCGCGATTTGGAGCGGACATCGATGCGGCTCCCGTCCCCGGCGGGGGTAACGCGAATGACCACGTCGTCCTTGAAGCCGAACCAGAAAGTCGTAGCGGTTGCCTCTATTCGCCCTTCCTCCGGAACGGCGGCCACGATCTCCCAGCCCTGACGGGTCGCAGTGTCCAGAGCCCGATCAAAGGCCTTTGCGGGAGGCAGGTCCAGCTCGAGGGGCCGCAGGTGGGGGTAGGCTTCCCGCTGTTGTTCTGCGGTTTCCTCGCCGGGGTATTTCACCGGGTTCGGTGCCGTGGCGCGCAGCGGCGCGATGTCCACGAACTCGGGCGGGTGGCGGGTATCGGTGGTGATGTCGTGAATATAGGGCAGCGAGCGGACGGTCCGGTAGGACTGCCAGGGCAGCCAGGCAGCGGCAAGTCCGATGACGAAGGCGGCCAGCAGTGTGGCGGCCTTACCCTCTCGGGTTCGCGCAATTAGCAGAAGTATTATCGCCAGCACCGCCGCGCCCAAACCGAGGAACAGCGCCCAGCGCATGATCGTGAAGCCGGTGCCGAACTCCCAGAATCCGAGCCGCGTGCCCGGCCCCGCGACGAGCAGCAGCAGTGCGGCAATGACGGCCACGCCAAGCGCAGCAAGGGCTGGGTTCATCGACACTCCGGAGAACTCGGGTCGTGGAGATTGTCCAGCATACCTGTCCGCAGTCAATTCCGCAGCCGACTGCGCCCGGGCGCAGCTTATGGAATCGACGAGACGAGCGACCAGGGCACGGCGGCCGATCGAAACAAGGGGAGCGAAACGGGCCTGAACCGTTGGATTGCAGGCTGCTAGAATAGCGGCCGTCACATCCTGGTAGCTACATTAATAGATAAACAGCTTGGGGGCGTTCGAACTAGAATGGGTAATTGGACAGAAGTTACAAACAGGTCAGTACTTTTTGGCGCCTGCGTGTTGAGCGGGCTGGCGATATCCTGGATCGACGGGGCTTCAGGTCTCGACATTGCCCAAACGGCCTTGCTGGCCTCGGGTCTCTTTCTGGCTTTCCTGGTCGGTGAAGCAACGGTCACCCGGTATCGCAAGCGGCGATAACGCCAGGGATCGGAATTCAAGGATTGGCGCTGGTCTCGACCCAGGCGAGGCCGTCCTCTATGGTCGCATTCCGCATGGCTATCCATGAGGTTCGGATGACGGACTCCACCTCCTGATAAACGACTCCCAGCTCCGCTTCCATGAGTGTGATGTCTTCGAGATAGCGCACGGAGTTGAAGATGGCGAGATCGAGAAGGAGCTGCGAGCTGGTGAAATCGGCCAGCCCTCCTCTGCTGGTCTGCAATGTTTCGCGCCGAAGTGCCTCGCGGGCCGAAAATCGTATTCAGCACCGATATGACCCTGGATCTGGTTGTCGCCATTCCGGGGTCCATCTCGTTCATGCGGGCCGACGAGGCGAGCGACCAGGTGAAACTGGTGAGGGTCAACGGTCTGCTGCCCGGGGACGCCGGGTATCCGCTGAAATAGCGGCGCTGCAGGGCGGCCTGTCGGACCGCGAGCGGAGCCCGTGTTTTCCCTGGCGGCTTTGCCGCAGTCAATCCGGTGCCGGCTTTTCCTTATCTCTTCTGCAAAACTTCGGGATTATGTTAAAAAACGGGAACCTTCCGTTCGCAAAGTCCGTTTGGCAGAAAGGAAAGTGAAGAAGGTGCGGAACTCCGGTTCCTCGCCGGTTTGGGCTCTTTAACTCTAGGGAAGGACGAATAATGCGATCTATAACTTTAGGAACCATTGCCGCGATACCGCTATTGCTGTTGGCCGGCTGTAACAGTGACGGGAGCGATCCGGCCGGTGAGGGCACCCTTACAATCGGACTCACAGACGGTCCGGTGGAAAGCGCGGAGAGGGTGGTCATTGCCTTCAGCGGTATCGAGCTGAAGCAGTCGGGCGCGGCGCCGCTGGACCCGATTACACTGGATGAAGCCTCCTGCGACGACTTCGATGCCGCGACGGGAACCTGCTCCATCGACCTTCTTACCCTGACAGGGACTAATCGAAAAGTCGTTTTCAACGAAACGATCGATGCAGGCCAGTACGAGTGGGTGCGGCTGATGGTCGATGCCGAGCGTAACGTCATGGATTCCTACATTGAATTCGAGGACGGTACGAGCTGCCCGCTGTATATCCCGAGTGGCAGTGAGACAGGGCTGAAAATCGTCAGCGGCATCACGGTGACGGCAAACGGCATGTCCGACTACACGCTCGACTTCGACGTGCGGAAGTCGGTAACCGCTCCGCCGGGACTGCAGACGGGCGACACCGAGGCCTGCACGCAAAACTATATTCTGAAGCCGGCCATTCGTATCGTCGATACGACAGAGGTTGGCGCTATCGGAGGTACTGTCGACGAACAGCTTCTCGCAGATGCGGAATGCACGGTGGATGACGTATCCGGCCTTTACCAGAACACGGCTGTCTACATCTTCGAGAATTTCGATGGTGCTGCGGTCGCCGACGATCTGGACGAGGACGCAACGCATCGCGACCCGGTAACGACCGCAAGCGTCGTCTTTGACGGCGATCCGGCCGTGAACGCATATGTCTACGAGGCAGGATATCTTCTCGCGCCGGAAGACTACCTTGCGGCACTGACCTGCTCGTCCGACCTGGACGATGCTGCAACGGATGACCTGGATCCGACGTCGGAGCCCATTGGTGACTTCACGTTCATTGCCGAGCGAACGGTAGTAACTGAAGTGGACACAATTGTCGACGGGTCGTTCTCGGCGGCAGCGACCGAATAACCGGGAGTATCGGCTGGCCGGCCCGGCCAACACGGGCCGGCCAGGCTTTTCCCGCAGCGGGTTATCGGCTCCGGTTTGATGATCCCCCAGGGACAGAGGAATAATGTGAACTGCGCAGCGAAATCGTGGCGCGTTGCACCTAAAGTACCGGTAGCTGCCTGACCCGATGGACGAGTTGCGCTGCGGCCAGAGGAACCGGCGAGAAGTATGAGCAAGGTCTTACAGTTTAAAAGCCGCGGGCCGACGGCCGCCGCCAGATTCGAGGCTCTGATGCGGCCCCATTTTGCCGCCGTCTACGCGGCTGCCTCCCGACTGACGTCCTCGCCGGCGGATGCGGAAGACCTGGTGCAGGAGGTGTGCGTGAAGGCCTGGCTCAACTTGTCAGAATTCGCCGAAATGCAATTTCAGAGAGCCTGGCTTGTGAGAACCCTTTACAACCACTTTATCGACGATAAGCGCCGCCACCAGCGCTCACCGGTGCACCTCGCGTGGCGCGCGGACTCCGGCGAGGACATCGAACATCCGGGTCCGGAGAACCTGCAACCTGACCGGGAAGTGGAGCGCATCATGAGAATCGAATCGATATTCCGGGCAATGAGACTGCTGGGCAAGGAGCAGTGCATGCTTCTTGCGTTACACGACATCGACGGCTTCAGCCTGAACGAATTGCAGGTATTGACGGATCTGCCGGTCGGCACCCTCAAGTCGAAGCTGCATCGGGCCCGAGTCAAGCTCGGCCGCCTGCTCCAAAAAGCGGATCGTGCTGAGGCATGTAACGCGCAGACAGGGACAGTGAAATGAATTGCGAAGAACTGTGCGATCGCATCGCGGATACGAAAAGCGGAACGCTGCCGGAACTGGGGCAGCGGCAGCTGGCGGCCCACCTGCAGTCCTGTGAAGACTGCCGGCATGCTCTAAGGGCGTTGGAAGCGCTGCAGGAGCTCAAGACTCTGGAGGTGACTGAGGCGCCACCGGAGCTCATCGAGCGGGTGATGCACAACAGCGTGCGAGTGCCGGTTACGGAAAAGGCGCGCCCCGGCTTCTGGGCGGGTGCCGGTTTCGGCGGCGCGCTGGCCGCCTCACTTGTGCTCGCGATCATGGCGCTCGGGTCTGGCGCTGACCCGGATCGGGTAACCGGCGAGCCGATCTACCTGTCGCTTTCCGAGCCTCGTGATCTGCATGTGGCAATTGATCTGGAGCGGGACCTGCCGGAGGCCACCATTACCGTCGTTCTGAAAGGGGGCATCGCGCTTGCCGGTTATCAGAACGAGCGTGAACTGTCCTGGAAGACGGACCTGCAGGCGGGAGTGAACAAACTGACGCTACCCGTATTGGCCGTCAACGAGCAGGGCGGGCAGTTGCTCGTACAGGTCGATCACGATACCCGGCGGCGAACATTCAGGATCGACCTTGATACGGCGTCGTAATTATGTAAAAAAACCGGCACCGAAATCTCTGCTCGACGTTTGAAGGAACAGGAACGGCTGTTGGTGAGAAGAATCGCAGTTCATGCACCAGCGCCGTATGTATCTCCTGTTGAACGAGAGGAAACCGAAATGGAAAGGACGCATATGTTTGTGCTTACGGGACTGATGTCGATGTTCGTATTCGGCGATGTCCTGGCGCAGGAAGAAGAGGGCGATCTCGAGGGCACCATTCGCCTGATGGGGCATGCCGAAGCCGAGCTGCCGGACGCGGTTACGAAGGAAATTACGCTGCCGGTGCACGTTGTGGAGGATCGGGAAGCCGTCGATGCCAGCGCCGAGGGCCTTGCTACGGCCAATGAAGCACGGCAACGTCGCGAAACCGGCCTCGGCATCGCTGCTGAGGCACGGGAAAATGCTGCGGCTGACGCGCGGGAAAACGCAGCCGATATGGCGGAAGAAGCTCGGGAGAATGCCGAAAACCGCTCGCGTGCGGACGAGTTCCGGCCGGAGACGCCGGAGGTTCCCGAGCGTCCTGAAGTTCCCCAGCCGCCGACCGGCGGACCGACCGGTGGCTAATGGCAGCGAATGATTTTTCCATGATCCGGGTCTGGCACTGCAGCTTTGATTCCGCAATCCGCGGCCGCGTAAGCGGCCGCTTCTGCAGGTGAGAATAATGACAGGAAGACCCATCCGCCGACTGCTGTTGGCAATGCTGCTGATCGCCAATGTCGGGCAGTCGGCGCTGGGTGCCGTAGCGGACGATGCCTGGAAACAAGGGCAGGAGGCATTTCAGCAACAGGATTACGCCACAGCCTTGTCCTGGTTCGAGCAGGCGCGCGATGAGGGGCAGCGTGGCGCGGCTGTTCATTACAACATCGGCGTTTGCCATTACAAGCTGCAGAATTACACCCTGGCAGGACAGACGTTTGCCCTGCTGGACAGGGATTATCCCGGCATGCGGCCGCTGGCGCAGTACAACCTCGGACTGGTCGCATTGAAGCAATCCCGGCGCCAGGCCGCGGCCGGTCATTTTCGGGAAAGTTACCGGCAGAGCGGCGACGAACCGAAATTGCGGGCCATGTCGTCAACAATGTTGCGCCGCCTGATAGGAGAGCCGGTTGCGTCCTACCGCTGGCTGCGGACCGTCTCAATGCGCGGCGGCTACGACGACAACGTGTCTCTTCAGGACAAGACGGGGCTTGCAGACGACATCTCTGCCGACAGCCCTTTCCTGGAGCTGTTCGGCACGATACGCGGCCCCTACGCGAACCTCAGCGGCTTTCGCTTCGATGGCAGTCTTTTCCTGCTCAGATACAACGATGCCGGGGAGTTCAATCAGATGGCGGCCCAGGTGGGCGGTTTGTACGACTGGCGAAAAGAAGACTGGAGTCTGCAGATGTCTGCGCACGCAGGCACGACGATGCTCGGCGGCGACAGCTATGATCGCAGCGGACGAATTACGGCAAAAGTATCGCGACAGCTCACTTCGACCGGCTCCGTTGCGGCCCGCTACCGTTACGACGACATAACGGCCGGCGATTCGGTTTTCGATGGCATAGAAGGTTCCCGGCAGCGCTTCGACGTGAGTTATCGCTGGTATATGGATGGACGCAGCTTCAATGTGAGCGCGGCAAGCGAGACCAACGACCGGGCCGATCCTGCCGTTTCACCCGAGCGCATCAGGCTTGGCGCGGACTGGCGCTACGTTCCCGAAACCGGTTGGGGGTTCAGGATCGGCGCGGAGCTTCGCGCCAGCGACTACGGAGATATCGCTTCCGCGCGCGACGAAGACCTTGCCCAGCTCGATCTCGCGCTCAGCAGGCATTTTGCCTCGGGCTGGCAACTGCTGGCGCAGTACACGTTTGCCGAAAACGATTCCAGCGACGCGGCGTTCTCCTACACGCGAAACCAGTTGTCCCTTGGCGCCTTCAAGTTTTTCTGAATAAACGCGGCCGTCAGAGCGGCTGGTTCCGGCTGCACCGTCCGGCCAGGTTGGCGTCTGCGGCGGAGCGCTCCCGCTGCCCCGGCCAAAATTGCGAAGAAGGACCGGATTTTCCGCCCGGCTGCCGACCTGCGTCTCAGAATGGACACGAATACGTGGCAAGAGCTTGTTTTCCATAATACCGTCCGCCGTGAAATGGGGGTCACTATGGATGCCGATGCCACCGTCAGGAATGTCGAGGCAGTCCACACCGCGCTGTTGATCGAGGACAACGCGGATGTGGCCTACCTGCTTCAGTACATGCTGCAGCGTGACGGCTATGCCGTGCAGGCGCTGACGAACGGCCGTGATGCGCAGAAATACATCAGCGAATCGGCGCCGACCGATGTCGTCATTCTCGATCTCATGCTGCCATACATCGATGGCTTCGAATTGTTAGCGCAGATCCGCGAAAGTAGCGGATGGCGCAGGGTTCCGGTCGTGGTTATTTCCGGAAAAGTTGCCGAGCAGGACATCGTCCGCGCCATCGAACTCGGCGCCGACGATTACGTGACAAAGCCCTACAAGCCGCTGGAGCTTAGCGCCCGCATCCGTCGTTGTGCGGCCAACGTCAAAAAACGATAGCAGCGACATGCACATGTGGACAGTACACTCGGCCGGACGGCACGGCTCAACATGGCTGACGTTGATCGCCGCCGCCTTTCTCTGCACGCCGGCGCAAGCATCCGCCGACGTTTGCGAGTATCCGAAGCCGAAAGTATCAGACCGGACAAGCGGCGATCCGGCCCAGCGCTATCGCCGCGCCCGGTCGCTTGCCGCCGATGGCGAGTACGATGCGGCCATTCAAAAATATCGCGCGTTATCCGCGGAACATCCCCGCAACGTAGACTACCTGTTCGGCGAGGCCCAGGTGCGTTTCTGGTCGGGGAATTCCGCTTGCACTCTGGAACTGTTACACGCGGCGAAAGAACTTGCTCCGGGCTATGAAGCTCTGTGGCAGCTCGAATACCAGGTTCTCCGCAGCGATAAGCGGCCGGGATACCGTGACGAGCTGGATGCCTTTCGGAGTGCGGTGCATGAACGGTTTCCGGGAGCCGCATGGCTGCGGGCGGAGCAGGCGAGGGAAGCGGCGAGGTGGGGATGGGAAACCGGGCTGAATCGCGACAGGCTCGATAATGGCGCTGCCGACTGGCAGAACATTTACGCGTACCTTGACCGGCGGTCGCCATCGGGCGATGTGCTATCGCTCAAGCTGACAGAGCATCGGCGGTTTTCCCTGACCGACAACGAACTTGCGCTGGCGGGCGCGCTGAAGCTGACCGATTACTGGATCCTGAGCGGGGCAATAGCCCTCAGCCCCGATGCCGCTTTTCTGGCCGAATCCGTCGTGGATTTCGCTGCCACCCGGCAATTGAAAAAGGGCTGGCTTGTCGGGGCGGACGTTCGCCAGCGGCGCTATGCGGAAAATGACGTCAGCACCTGGGGGCTGAACGTGGAACGGTACTTCGGCAAGTTCCGTGCTGCCTGGCATATCGACAACACGCGCCTCTCATCCTCTTCGTCTTTCATGTATCAGGGCGTCCTCGACTACTATGCGTCCTCCGGCAGCCGCTATGCCGTGACGATCGCAGCGGGCGACGAGGTCGAAATCATCGCACCGGGGCAGCTGCTCGAAATGGAAATCACTGCTGTCGCGGTAAAGGGGCAGCACCCCCTATCGGAGCGCCTGAGCGTCCTGTGGCGCCTGGGCACACACCGGCAGGGGTCCATATACCGGCGCAGCAGTGTCGGATTGTCGATTGCCGGTGAATTCTAGTCTTTCGGAGAATGCCGCGGTTCTTGCCGCTCTGGCGGCGGCAGCGGTGACGCTGCTGCTGTTCAGCGTTGCCCTCGTTCTGCGTACCGTCCACGTACTGCATGACCGCCGCACGCGCAGATTGCGCGCGACATGGTGGCCCATTTTCGCGGAAACTGCCGCATCGGAACGCTTTGCCGTCGACGCACCGCTGCCGAAGGTGTGTTTCGGGCAAAAGCGGTTACTGCTTCGGGAGTGGAGCCGCTTTCGAAACCTGGTGCTGGGGCAGGCTGCCGTCAGCCTCAATACCCTGGCGACCAGGCTCGACCTGCTGCCCCTGGCCAGGCGGCACATGAAGCGCCGCTTGCTCAACAGGCGCCTGCTGGGATTGCAGGTAGTGGGGCAGATGAGAGATCGTGATAGCTGGGACGCTATCGACAGGGTGCTGGAGGACCCTAACATCGCGCTCTCGGTGACGGCCGCAACAGCGCTTGTCAACATCCATGCCGATCGCGCCATTCCGCGCATCGTACCGCTCATCGGACGCTTTTCCAGATGGCCACGAACACAAATTGGCCGCATTCTTAGCCGTGCCGGTCCGGACATAGTGTCACGGCCGCTGTGCCGCGAGATTGCCGATGCGCCAACTGAAGCGGCGGTTCTGCTGCTCCAGTTCGCCGATTCTGCCTATCCTGACGACATCAATGCCGTCGCCGAGAGTCTGCTCAAAAGCCGCAGTGAACCGGCGGTGCTGTCCGCCGCTTTGAAGGCGGCGCGTGGCGGCATATGTCCGGAGCGCGTGCGCGCGCTTACTGGTCATGAAACATGGTATGTGCGCATGCAGGCCGCATCCCTGATCGGCCGCATGGGAAAAGACAAGGACGTGAGCAGCCTTGAACCACTGCTGAGCGATAGCGAGTGGTGGGTTCGCTACCGTGCCGCCCAGGCACTGGCGGCGTCGCCGTTTCTCGGTCCCAATTCACTGCGTCGAATCGCGGCGCGGCAAGAAGACAGGTTTGCCCACGATATACTGCAACAGGCCCTGGCGGAAAAGGGCCTGGCATGACGGTCCAATCCGTTCTTTTCGGCATGCAGTGGCTATTCTTCGGCTACTTCATCGTCATCTATGCCGTCTATGGCGGCCTTAACATACTGGCCACTGTGCAAATCCGGCGTTACCTGCAAATAGCAGGACTTGCCGACGGCGACAACGTCTTTTCGAGCCTCGACCTGCCCATCAGCGTCGTTGTTCCGGCTTACAACGAATCCTCCACAATCATCACGTCGACGCGTGCGATGTTGCAACTGGAGTATCCCGACTACGAAGTCCTTGTGGTCAACGATGGTTCGGAGGATGACACTCTCGAAAAGCTCACACGGGAATTTCACCTGCAGCCGTTCCCGGAGGCTTACCGCAACCGGGTCAGTTGCAAGCCGGTCAAGACGGTTTATCGCTCTCTTCGCTATCCTTCACTCAAGGTCATCGACAAGGAGAACGGCCGCTCCAAGGCAGACGCTATAAATGCCGGCATCAACGCCTGCCGCTATCCTCTCTTCTGTGCGGTAGATGCCGACTCGATCCTGGAGCCGGACAGCCTGCGCCGTGCGGTGCGCCCCTTCCTGGAGGATCCCGACGTTATAGCCTCGGGAGGCACTGTCCGGGTTGCCAACGGCTGCAAAGTGCGGGGCGGTTTTCTGGAGAAAGTGGGTCTGTCGGGAAACTTTCTGGCGCAGGTTCAGGTTGTGGAGTACCTGCGGGCGTTTCTGTTCGGGCGCATGGGCTGGGACAATCTCAACGCGGTTCTGATTGTCTCCGGCGCATTCGGCGTTTTTGACAAGGAGGCCGTCGTGCAGGTTGGCGGCTACGCGATCGATGCCATTGGCGAAGACATGGAGCTGATTCTGCGGCTTCACCGTTTCATGCGTGAGGAGAAACGGCGCTACAAAATCACTTTCGTACCTGACCCTGTTTGCTGGACGGATGCGCCTGAAGACCTGGCAACGCTGCGCAAGCAACGCATCCGCTGGCAGCGCGGCCTGGGGCAAAGTCTGATGCTTCACAAGAGCCTTTTTTGCCGCCGCGGAGGTGGTGCCATCTCCTGGCTGGCAATGCCCTTCTATTATGTTTTCGAGCTCTTCGGCCCCGCTGTGGAAGTCTTTGGCTACGTTTTCATGGCCGGCGCGGCGTGCCTTGGCTGGATTTCCTGGGAAACAACCGCAATCTTTTTTTGCCTCGCGGTGGGTCTCGGTGTGCTTCTCTCGACCAGCGCACTGGTGCTGGAGGAACTGTCGTTTCACGTTTATCCGAGAACGCGTGATCTGTTCCGCCTGTTTCTGGTGGCAATTATCGAAAACTTCGGTTATCGACAGCTCACGGTAGTGTGGCGGCTGCAGGGGCTTTACGGGTGGTTACGCGGCACCAGGCCGGAGTGGGGAGACATGAAGCGCTCCGAAGGCATGGCAGCCGGCGGGTAAACTGCAAATCCGGCGTTTCGGCAGATATTTCGTTCAGCCGTGAACGCCGGGTATCCGGTCTGGCGGCCTCACGAACAGGTAGTTGCGATGCCTTACGTTCGGCCGCACGTAGGGATGTCGTGAAAATTCCGAAAAGTGGACGTAGCGGCCACGGGTCCGCCGTAACAGGTTTCGATGATCCGCCGGCTCGACCTGGAAGAATGCGCCGTCGTAGCCGAGCTCTGACAGGAAGCTGAACAGGCTTCCTTCCTCGGCCTCGTTATGGTGGCACTCGAACAGGAGCACCGGGCCGTCCCGGCGCAGAATGCCCGCTGCGCCCTTGAACACCTCGAGCTCGTGGCCTTCCACGTCGCATTTGATGAAGCGCACGGGTCCGCCGACGGACCCGGCCAGGCAGCCGTCCAGGGTGGTAACGGCAATCTCGATCTCTTCGAGTTCGTCGTCCCGGCCGAAGTGAAAGCTGGCCATCCCGGAGCCGGCGCGGCTGCGGCGCATGCGCATGACGCCCGGTGACGATGAGAGCCCCTTGTTGACCACCTGGAGGTTGTCCAGCCCGAATCTGGCCTTGACCGCGGCGAGATGCGGGCCCAGCT
>JBBDSK010000221.1:0-17898 GCA_040904985.1 Woeseia sp.
CGGATTTGAGTTTTCCCCACAGATCAGGGCACTGATGGGACCGAAGGTGGTATTAACCGCGGCCAAGCTATCGCCGTGGCCGCCGGTGTGGACGAGGCGCTCACCTACTGTCGGCATCAGCTTCTGGCGCTTTGCGAGCAGAGCGCCGTCGGGGCCGAGGAATACCTGGGTATTGAACAACGTTCCGGTGGTGTTGCGGACCTTTTCGCATATGCCCATCACCACGTAAGCTCCGGCCTCAGCGGCAGCTTCTTGCAGTGCCGCGATCTCCAGGCCGGGGACCTCAACGGCGTTCTTGAACAGAGAAACGCTGAGATCGGTACTGAGCCGTCCCGTGCCAGGGTGGAAATGAAACCAGATTGGGTGGGCCGGGATGAAGCCTTCGGGGAAAGCAATAATGTCGGCACCGTTTCGGCCCGCCTCCCGTATCAGATCGCAGGCCTTTGCCGTCGACATCTCCCGGTCCAAAAATACCGACGCCGCCTGGACGGCCGCGGCGCGTACTACCGGATATTCATCGCCCATATCGCACTACCGGGGCCTCATAGCCGTTCTGATGAACCGCTTCGTCGGTCAGAAGCGAGCACGATACCCGTTTCGTTTTCCACGGCCTGGGCCGCCGGGCCGGGAAACGAAGGCTGAGCGCCCTGCCCGGCTCCGCAAACCTCAATCGGCCGAAGTCATACTTCGCTCGACGCCCTTCAAATGCTTGTCGAAAAAACTCATCCAGGCCTCGAACGCCTTCAACCGCAGGTCAGGCGGGTTAAAAGAACCGTCCTCGTCTCGAGCGAGAAATCCGAAACCATGCAGCTCGTCGGCGAATGAAAGCCATTGCGCATTCTTGCCAGCCTCTGCGCTTATTTCGTAGGTAAGGCGGAAAACACCCTGCAAGTGATCCGCGTCCCTGCCGATGTGCAAAATCGGCATGTTATCGTCGATACTGGCAATCCGCTCCCGTGCCCTCTCCATATCAACATAAGGCAAGGTCGACTCCACATCCGGTAGCCACATCAGCCGCGCCTCACCACCAAGGTCGCGCCGCGGTGCAGATTTAGAATCTATTGCAAGAAACTCGTGCGAGGCGCCCTCGATAGGCACGGCGGCACCCCATGTCGTTTCCGATGCAGCTTTCATTTGCAATTCGCCACTGTGGCTTACGCCGATAGTGCCGACGCCGTCCGTATACGGCAACGCCTTCATATGCTCAATCAGCTGAATATAGTCATTATGATCCAGGCAGGGCGAGTTCAGCAGCGCTCGCGCTCCACCGCTGCTGTCATCTCTGACGTAGTCGCAACGCGCATATTCGTTATATGCGTTCGGAATTTCGTTTCGATAATTTCCAAAGGCCACGACGTAGCCCCGCTCCACCATCATGTCGATCATCGGCTCATATCTATACATTGCCTCATCGATTCTTCTGAAGCTGTTATACCCGTTGCCGGAGCTCATGATGATTGCCGGGAACGGTCCTACTCCTTCCGGTTTACGGATCCCCGCCGGGATCAGGACGTGATCGGCCGACTGAAAAAGCTGCAATTCGTAAGTCTGAGAGGAATCGGGTATGGGCCGAACGAGGCTGAGATAGGGCAGATCGGCCTGCGATTGTCGTGTAAAGGTGTCTTCCGGAACTACTTCCGTACCACCACGATGCACATCCCATCCCTGCTCCGTTGCAGCGGCAGATGCAGCCTCCGGCTTTTGGTCGTCCTGCGCACGTAGCGTCACGCCGACCACAATCACGACGACGATAAAAAGAACGAACAGTGCACGTTTCATGGTCTACCTCCCATTTCTTCGTTAATTCCCCATGCCCTTCGGGATCGATGGCAGTGAAATCTAGCCTTTTGCCCTTTCATCAAGGCTCGTAAATTCCCGACTGCAATGCATACCTGGTTCCTGATAGGACGACGGAGAGGGGCTGGCACTCAGTAATTTCGTTAGCGGGACGTTCGCGCGACACCTGCGTTGGCGAAAAATGGTCCTCCAAAGGGCGGAACGGTAGCTTCTTGACACGCGCCATTGCAGATGATTAAATCAGAGCTATGCAAACGTTTGCACTCGCTACCTGATGCGGCAAGCATGACGTAACGATCGTGGAGCATGAATTTGCGGGGGCAGGAGCAACTGGTTGAATTGTACGGTGACGCTCAGAGTGATCTGAAGCGCTATCTACGATCAAAGCTGCGAAATATAGACGACATAGAGGATGTCGCCCAAGAGTGCTATTTACGGGTGCAGCGGAGCGAAAAGTTCTTGGCGGGGACGGTGGAGAATCCGCGAGCGTTCTTATTCAGGGTTGCCGCCAATCTCCTGACCGACCGCGCACGTCAGCAGTATCGCCGAGACAGGGATCAGAATCTTATGGGCAGGCCGATTTATGTTAGCGACGCTGAAGATGCACCTTCAGCACAACCTACACCAGAATGCTGCGCCGCCGCCGCAGAAGAACTTGATTGCGTCCTGAAAGCGATCGAGAAGCTGCCCCCGAAGTGCCAGCGAGCGCTGATCTTGCAAAGATTCGACGGCTTCAGCCATAAGGAAATCGCCGAAAGCATGCGAGTTTCCAAGAGCATGGTTGAAAAATACATCGCGCAAGCGATGTTCCAGCTGCACAAGTCGTTACCCGGTTAGCGTTTCCCATCTGAAAGGCGGGCCCTCCCAGAACTCATGGCGATTGCGGGATTCCGTTTTACTCTTTGGAAAGCCCGTCATCCACCGGTACGTTCTCCGCTTCGAGATCCAGGTTCGACGCTTGAGCCTGCACCAGGAGTAATGCGGCGAAATCCATTTCTTCAAAACCGGCATCTACGCTTTTTTGTACATATTCCCGCGTCAGCCTGGTCAGCGGCAAGGGAACGCCCAGCTCTTCTCCCGCCGACAGGCCAAGGTCGAGATCTTTCCGAAGCAATAACGGGGTGAACGTCGCTTTCATTTCAAGGTTTACAAAGGCCGGCGTTTTGTACTTCGTGAAAATGGAACCCATGATGCTCTTGTTGATGAAATCCATGAAATCATGGCGGGTAACACCGCCCTTCTCTGCCAAAACGACGATCTCTGCCAGCGACTGAGTCACTACACCAAGGAACAGGTTGTGGCAGATCTTTACCATGCGTGCCAGCTCGGCAGGCCCCACGTAAGTCACACCGCGCCCCAAGGCCTGTAAATACGGTTTGGCAATTTCGTATGCGGCACTGGGACCGGACGCGACGATGAATAATTTGCCGGCTTCAACCACCTTGGCATTGCCGCTTACGGGTGCGGCAAGCATATCGGTGCCGCCTTTCGCTGCCTCGGCTCGCACCGCCGCCGAAGCCTCTGAAGAGATGCTGGAACAATCGATCAGCAGCCGCGGCCGCGATTTGCCGGAGAGCAGCCCATTCGGGCCGCTCGTTACTTCGGCGAGATCCTTGCCTGCGGACACCATGCTGAAAACAATGTCGCGATCGCTCAACTCCTTCGGAGAGTCCACGATCCTGGCGCCGAATTCTGCCAGCGGCTCGGCTTTACTGCGCGTACGGTTGTAAACCGAAACGTCGCAACCAGCCTTGAGCAGGGCTTTGGCCATAGCGAAGCCCATCCGCCCCGTGCCTATCCAGCCAATAGTGTGGCCTGTCAATTCATTAGCGTTATTCGACACTGGCGGCGCTCCTCTCAAACTATAAACGTGCATCTGCAGACGCGGTCTGCAAACGATTGCACGAAAGGGTATCTTAAAGATAATTGCATTGCAATTTCGTTTCGCACGTGATGAAAGACGATGCCGGGAGAGATTTCCGCAGCGTTGCGTTGAACTCAACCATACTTGTCGCGACTGTGGCGACCGCCTATGATGCGTTATGCGAAACCGACCCGTCACTATCAAGCATGTAGCTGCCGGTGCCGGTGTACATGCCTCTACTGTCTCACGCGTACTTAATCCGCAGACTCGCGATATGGTCTCCTCAGAGGTTGCGGAAAACGTCCTGGCTATCGCAAACACGCTTGGCTATCTCAGAAACCCCCTTGCTTCCGGTCTGCGCACGCGGCGGAGCCATACCGTAGGTGTACTGATTCCCGATCTTACAAACCCTGTCTTTCCGCCGATCATTCGCGGGATCGAGCGCGCCCTGGCAGCAGAAGGTTATGTAGCAGTACTGGCGGATTCGGAGAACAGCACGAAGAACAAGCAAGCGCTGACAGAAAGTCTTCTTGCGCGACAGATAGATGGTTTAATTCTGGCAACTGCTCACCGCAGGGATGAGTTGGTCGAAAAATGCATTGATTTCGGTATCCCTCTGGTTCTGGTTAATCGCACAGTCGACAAACAACATGTCACCTCAGTCATCAACGATGACGAACTGGGAATAAAACTTGCGTTTGATCATTTGATCAAGCTAGGCCACCGAAGAATAGCCTTCGTGGGTGGGCCGCAGAACACGTCAACTGCATACGTTCGCTATCGCGCATTTCTTAAGCTCGTAAAACGAGCGAATCTCCACATCGAGCGCAACTTGATTGCCAACAGCAAAGCATTCACTGAAGTTGCGGGCCAGGCCTCCATGAACCGTATTCTGGAAAGCAAACCAGAGCCGTTTACGGCCGTTATTACGGCCAATGATTTGCTGGCTCTTGGCTGCCTCGACGCGCTCGAAAGCTGGGGCCTGCGGTGCCCAGAAGACATCTCTCTGACCGGCTTCAACCATATGCGATTTATGGACAGGCTGAAACCGCGCTTGACGACGGTAAAGATTCCCCATGACGAGCTCGGCGTCCAAGCCGGTTTGCTACTGCTTGAGCAGATAGGCCAAAACGATACCCCGGCAAAGACAATACGACTTGAGCCGCGACTGGTCATCGGCGACTCGACGCGCGCGCCCTCGCGGCGTCAGCGCTGGCCGCTGGCCGCTAACGTCAAAAGCCGGAGCGCCAGTCGTCAGTCTCGAGCCTCCGTCGGAGCGCGTTGAGGAAAGCTGCCGAATATGCGCCATCGACAGCTCTGTGGTCGAAAGATTGTGCGAGAATGCCGATCGGCCGAATCGCGATGGCGTCCCCCTCGGCACTTTCCACCACAACCGGCCTCTTGCATATACCGTCTACTGACAGGATCGCAACCTGCGGTTGATTGATTATCGGGGCAGTTATCATCGTACCGAACGTCCCTGAATTCGAAATAGTGTAAGTGCCGCCCGATAGCTGATCGTTCATTAATTCGCCGGCACGAGCACGCGTAGAGATCTGATGGATCGCATGTGCAAGTTCCTGAACGGATAGCTCGCCGGCAGATGGAATCACTGGCGCCACCAATCCCTCGGAACCCAGATCGACCGCAATGGCCAGATTCACCGCGCTGTACAACAGCAATCCTTCATCCTGCACACTGCTGTTCAAATCCGGGAATTCCCGGAGCGTCGCGCACACTGCGTACGAAATGAACGGGAGGTACGTCAGTGAAAAGCCATGCTGCTTCCTCCATTCCACCTTTGCATGATCGCGAGCCAGGTTAATGGCGGTGAAGTCCACCTCCACTGCCTGCAAAACGTGCGGACTGATGGCTTTCGACTGCACCATGCGCTCAGCCGTAATTTTTCTGATACGGCTGAATTTTTTCACGGTGCCCTCACCCTCTGAATCCTGCGCAGCATCTGTGCCGCCACTGTCGCTGCGAGCGATGAAGCCCAGCACGTCTCCTTTCGTAATTCGGCCATCCCTGCCGGTTCCGGATACCGCATCGGCCGCAATGCCATGGTCCGAGAGGAGCCTCCGTACCGCCGGCGATAATGGCGGCCCGCTACCCTCACCGGACCGAGTGGCTTTGCGCGGTGCCGCATGTGGCTGTGTTGCCGGCTCGCTTTCGCCCACATTCTTTGCAGCAGCCTCTTCGCTACTCGCGTCCGCAGACGACGTCGAACCGTCCCCAAGAGGTGATTTATCATCGTCGGCCTTGCCATCCTCGTCGATCACCGCCAGCACCGCGCCAACATCTACGGTTGCGCCTGCCTCGACCAGTATCTCGGCAATCACTCCTGAAACCGGCGCGGTAATCTCGGTCGCGACCTTATCGGTCTCGACGTCCAGCAGGATCTCGTCCGCCTGCACGACATCACCCGCTTTCTTGTGCCATTCCGAAACGGTGCCTTCTGCCACTGTTTCGCCGAGTTGCGGCATGATTACTTTCACTGATATCTGTTCCTTACCATTCGACCGCGATATATTTTTTTTCCACGTATTCAAGCATGCCTTCATGGCCGCCTTCGCGCCCGAGACCGCTCTGCTTGACACCCCCGAATGGGGCAGCCGGATCGGAAACCAGGCCCCGGTTCAGCGCGACCATGCCGGCCTCCAGGCGCTCCGACAAGGCCATGCCGCGCTTCAAATTCTGCGTGTAAAGATAAGCTACAAGGCCATACTCCGTATCGTTAGCGCTAGCCGCGGCCCCGTCATCGCTGTCAAAGGCAACAATAGGCGCGACGGGGCCAAAAATCTCTTCGCGCAGTATGTCGGAGCCTGCGGCGACTTCGGACAATACAGTCGGCGGATAAAAATATCCGACGCCCGGACTCTTTTCCCCGCCGGTGAGAACCTTCGCACCCTGGGAGACCGCCTGCTCCACCAGCGCATGCACCTTGTCTCGGGTCGCTTTGTTGACCAGTGGGCCGAGGTCTACGTCCGGGCTTAGTCCCGGTCCCATTCTGAGCGCTTGCATGGCAGCCAGGAATTTCTCCTGGAATTCGCCGAGTACCTGCTTGTGCACGTAGAACCGATTAGCGGCGGTACAGGCCTCGCCGCCATTGCGCATCTTGGCCACCATGGCACCGGTGACGGCAGCGTCAATGTCCGCATCCTCCAGCACGATAAACGGTGCGTTTCCACCGAGTTCCATGGAACAGCTCACTATGCAATCTGCGGCCTGAGCCAGTAGGGTTCTTCCTACCTCGGTAGAGCCGGTAAATGAAAGCTTTCGCACACGCGGATCGTGCAGCATCCTGCCAACAACCTCGCCGGAATGTCGGGACGGAATGACGTTCACCACGCCGTCCGGAACACCGGCCTGGGATAACAAGTCGGCGACCATGAGAGCCGTCAAAGGCGTTGCCGAAGCCGGTTTCAAAACGACCGCGCATCCTGCAGCCAGCGCAGGTCCGATCTTGCGAGTAGCCATGGCGGCTGGAAAATTCCAGGGCGTTACCAGGACGGAAACACCGATAGGTTGGTGCAGCACCACGATACGGTTGTCACTGCGGGGCGAGCGGCTTATCGCTCCGCTGCTGCGGACTGCCTCTTCCGCAAACCAGCGAAAAAATTCCGCTGCGTAATCGACTTCGCCAAGCGCATCGCGCAGGCACTTGCCGTTCTCGCGCACAATCAGTTCGGCCATCGTCTGGCGATTTGCCACGACGAGCTCGTAGCTCCGGCGCAAAACCTCCGCCCTTTCGCGCGGCGCCTTTCGCGCCCAAACAGCACCGGCCTCATAGGCTGCATCCACCGCCGCGATAGCGTCATCTACAGTCGCGCTCGCTACGTCCGCAAAAGCCTTCTCGGTGGCGGGATCCACAACGGATATGGTCGCGCCATCCGATGAAGCGCGCCATTCGCCTCCAATGTACAGTTCTGTCCGCATGCTGTGTTTACTCGTCAAGCAGCTTGTGGATGCGCTCGACAATCATTTCTGTGCCGGGGATAACCATATCCTCCAGATTATCGGCTGACGGCAAAGGTATGTGAGGCGTAGTGATGCGCAGGATCGGGCCATCGAGTTTCCAGAATAATTCCTCGGCAACAATAGAGGAGACTTCTGCGCCCCAGCCGCAGAGGCGCGGGTTTTCCTCGATGGTTACCAGATGCCCGGTGCGCGCAACGTCCTCGAGGATCGCCCGGGTATCGAGAGGCACAAGAGAGCGCAGATCCAGGACGGAAGCGGAAATACCGTGCTCGTCCTGCAGTCGCTCGGCTGCCTGCAGGGCTCTCGGCACCATGGCGGCAAGGGCGACGATCGTTACGTCATCACCTGATCGCAGCATTTTCGATTTTCCGAGTTCCTCGACGTGCTCTCCATCGGGAACATCGCCCTTGGTGCCATACAACGACTTTTGTTCGAAGAAAAGAACCGGGTCCGGATCGCGAATTGATGCAGCCAGCAGCCCTTTTACATCGGCTACCGTGGAGGGCGCCACCACCTTAAGTCCAGGTATGGCCATGGCCCAGTTCTCGACGCTCTGGGAATGCTGCGCGCCGAACCGGGATCCGCCGCCGTTGGCCGTGCGGATTACCAGCGGAAAAGTGAACTGCCCGTCCGTCATGTATCTGGTCTTGGCAATCTGATTGGCGACGATGTCCCAGCAAACGGCCAGAAAATCCGAAAACATAATTTCCGCAATCGGGCGCAAGCCGGTCATTGCAGCGCCCATGGCTGCCCCAATAATGGCTTGCTCCGATATTGGGCAGTCTCTGACACGATCGGGACCGAACTCGTCGAGCAGACCTTGAGTCGCTTTGAAGACGCCTCCGGCAGCAGCGACGTCTTCGCCGATAAAAATGACTTTATCGTCGCGCCGCATTTCCTGGGCAATTGCGGAAGCTACCGCGTCCCTGTAGGTCAGTTCCGCCATGACATTCCTCCATCAGCCCACAGATCCGTGGTGGCAATCCCTGGGTCAGGAGGCGGCGAGTTGCGAGCTTCCTCTGTGGCGCGATCGACGGCATCCATTGTCTCTTTCTCGATCCCCTTCAGTCGTGAGTCGTCTACGCCGTTCTTCAGCAATCGTTCCCGATAACTCGGGATTGGATCCTTGCCCAGCCATTGCTTTACCTCTTCACTGGGGCGGTATTTGCCCGGATCAGCGCGCGAGTGTCCACCGTGGCGGTACGTCATGGCTTCAATGAGTGAGGGTCCTTCGCCTTTACGAGCTCTATCGAGAGCCTCGCATGCAGTCGTGTACACAACATCAGCGTCATTACCGTCGATGAGGACCGGTTCCAGCCCGTAAGCCGCCGCTCGATCCGCGGCGGGATGCTTTACCGCGGTGACCGCGGAAATCGGCGTGTATTCCATGTACATGTTGTTTTCACAAACGAAGACGACCGGAAGCTTCCAGACGACCGCGAAGTTAAGTGCTTCATGAAACGCGCCGATGTTGGTCGTACCGTCGCCAAAGAAGCAGACCGCAACTTGACCGGATTTCCTGTACTGAGCGGACCATGCCGCGCCCGCGGCAATCGGTAAATGAGCGCCCACAATTGCATATGAGCCCATGGCCCCGTGTTCCACACTGGTCAGATGCATGGATCCGCCCTTGCCGCTCATCAATCCGCAGGACCGACCCATCAATTCGCCGAGAATTCCGGTCATCGAGGCACCTCTCGCCAGGGTATGGCTGTGCCCGCGGTATGTACAAAACGTATAGTCGTCCCGCCGCATGCCTGTTGCGAAACCGGCGGCTATGGCCTCCTGACCCAAGCTGAGATGGCTGGTGCCTTTCACCAGGTTCTGCATGAACAGATCGTAGGCCCGCTTTTCCAGGTATCGGATCTCCAGCATGGACCGGTACAACGCCAACCTCGTCTCCGCTTTCGGCGACTGGCCAGCTCGAGAGCCGGGCTGCACTTCTTTTTTTGATGATAAAGCCACTTTATGTACGCCTTGAAAAGTTCAATAAGGATTTGCGACCGGCAGCTCTTCTGCCGGAAATAATGTAATCAACCGGCATCCGTCTGCGGTCACCACAACCTCTTCCTCGATTCTGGCTGCGGAATGCCCGTCTGTTGCCGGACAGTAGGTTTCCAACGCGAACACCATGCCCTCCTTCAGTTCATAGGGGCTGTCCATTGAGACCAGTCGGCTGATGATCGGGCGCTCATGCAATGCCACGCCGAGTCCGTGACCGAACTGCAGAGCGAATGCTTCCATCTCGTCGGCAAAGCCGAAGTCCTTTGCTTCCGGGAATACCGCCGCCACTTGATCCGTCCCCACCCCCGGCCGAATCATGGCAATGGCGTTGTCGATCCATTCACGAGCCTTCTTGTAAGCGTCACGTTGCGAATCCGTAGCGCGCCCGACGCTCAAAGTACGGTAGTAACAGGTGCGATAACCCATGTAGGCCTGAATGATGTCGAAAAATGCCTGATCGCCCGGCCGAATAATGCGGTCGGTAAAGTTGTGCGGATGGGGGCTGCAGCGCTCTCCCGCGACGGCGTTGATGGCCTCGACGTCGTCCGAACCCATTTCGAACAGCATCTTCGTCGCTCGCGCAACAATATCCGATTCCCTGACGCCGGGCTTCAACTGCTCGAAGATCATCTGGTAGACACCGTCAACCATCGACGCTGCCGTGTTCAACAGCATGATTTCATCCATGCTTTTGATCTCGCGCGCATCAAGCATCGTCTGTTGGCCGTCGCGCACGTCGATGCCCTGACGCTGAAGCTCGAACAACATCGCCGGCTCAACGAGGTCGACGCCCAGCGGCATATCGCCGACGCCGTTTTGATCCATTACAGCTTTGATTTCTTTCGCAAAACGTTGCATCAATCCGGATTCAGGAGGAACTGTCCCTCGCAGTCCGACCATGCCTGCATGGCAGCAGCTTTGTTTCAACCATGGCGCAAACAGACGGTGATGCGCCGCCGCGGAACCGAAATCCCAGAGGTGGACATCGCCGCTGCCGGGCAACAAGGCGAATCGGCACATTTTGTCTCTCGCCCATTCACCGATAGCGGTACTGGTGAGATACCGTATGTTATTGTTGTCAAAAGTAAGTATCGAACCCAGCTCCGAGTTCGCCAACGCGCGGCGTGCGCCCCCCAGGCGATACCGGTGCAATCGGCGGAAATCAATTCGCTCCTCGAAGTCCACGTTCATCACGCCCGGTGCGGCAATCGCTCTCGACCAGTCATGGCGCGGATCGAGGTCCTCCTCATTGAAGAGTTCGGGATCCGAAACATGATTGTGAGGATCAGAAACTTTAATGTTCATCGCTTTGTTGCTCCCGTTCAGGAAATCACAGGCGGGGCCGAATCGGGGAGATCACCCGGGTAATGCAATCGTTTGCACGGCGGATGATAGCGAAAGCAAATGGCAAGGGCAACCGAAACCCTCCGGACGCGGCTGCCCGTTCGAAATCAGCCCTCTTGCGGTTGAGGTAACGCCGCTACTGCGCGTTGTTTCCTATGTGGCGAAGCTTCGCCAGCAAAGATAGCAAACATGGGGACTCGACGAATGAAACGAGCACGCCCGACCGGAAACCGCCGTGAGGCGCCGGCAGCACCGCGTCAAGCCAAGCCCGGCGGGAGATTCGCGCGCATGCCGCGCACGCTTCCATATTATCTAATAACGCTGGTGTTCCTGACGCTGACTTTCCCGCCACAGCGTGCTTTAGCTGTCGCAACGGAAGAGATAGAGGAGGACAGTTCATCCAAGATCGTTTATCCGGCTGCACATTTTGCCCGATACGAAGTATTGACAGCCACCGATATGGTCAGGCGTGTACCGGGAGCCGGTGCCATTCTCAATGCCGCAGAGGAGGAGGATGTACAGCGGGGCTTTGGCGACAGCGGCGACCAGATATTGATCAATGGCAGGCGGATTGCGGGAAAGTCGAATGAAATCACCGCAGTGCTGGGCAGAATTCAGGCGTCCCGGGTAGACCGAGTGGAGCTGATTCGCGGGATCTCGCCCGACATCGAAATTCGAAGTGACGGGCTGATAGTCAACGTCGTGCTGCAAGAGGGTGTCACTGCGGGCCCGGTTACAACATGGCGGGCCGGGGCCGTTTACCTGCTCGAGGAGAAGACGCATCCAGTTGGCTCAATTTCTCACGGCGGAGATTGGGACCGTCTCACCTACGTGATCGGTGCCGAGCTGAGCCGTCCCACGTTGAGCCAACAGCTTCGATCACACGAGTTCTTTTCGCCGGGCGGCGCGCTAATAGTAAGGCAGGACGAAACCCGTTATGAGCACGACCGCCGGGTGGAAGTATCAGGCAACCTGTTGTACCGCCTGGGTGCCACCCGGGAATTGCGCTTCAATGCGCTGATTCAGCGCCTCGATAATGCATTGGACGAACCCCGCGACGTGTTTAATGTAAGTGGCTCCGGCACGGAATCCTTTCGCGGAGCTGACGCCCGGATCGAAAATATCAAGAGCGATAAATGGGAGATAGGCGGCGACTACCAGAACCAACTGGGCGGTGGCAAACGAGTTGGTGCGCTTTTCGTTTATTCAATGCGAGAAGAAGACGACGAGCAGACGCAAACCGCTTCGAGCGCCGGAATAGAGCACCTTCTCAGCCTGGAGCAGACGGAGGCAGCCTGGCGCGAAGCGATCGTCCGCGGATCGGTGCAATGGCCGCTTTTTGATTCGCAAAGCCTGGAAGTCGGAGCAGAGGGCGCATTGAATGAGCTGGCCACCAGTTTTCAGCTTTTTACGGAGAGGGACGGAGACATTGTAGAGATTTCGCTGTTCAACGCCGATTCCGATGTACAGGAAGTACGATGGGTAGCCTTCGCTACCCACAACTGGCGTCTGGCGCAAGACTGGTCTTTGCAGACGACCCTGAACGCCGAATTCTCGGAGATCTCACAGGCCGGTGCCGACATTTCGCTGAAGAGGCAGTTCTCATTTCTGAAGCCCCGGGTGGACCTCAGCTTCGACTGGACGCAGAGCCGACAAATTCGGGCGCGTGTAGAACGCTCAATCAGCCAGCTGGATTTCGCCAATTTCGTCACCAGCTTCGACTTTGACGATGACCAGCTCAGAGCAGGCAACCCGGAGCTGGTTCCCGAAGACGCATGGCAGTACGAAATCTCCTATAGTCAGAGGCTTGCGCAGGATAATGGAGTTGTCAATTTCAGGCTTTTCTACCACGATATAGACAATTTGATAGACCGTATCGCGGCCAGCCCCACGCGGTCGTCGCAAGGCAATCTGGACGGCGCCAGGCGTTACGGGGCTGAACTTGAAGTAGGATTACGCCTAAGCTGGCTCAATCTGCCCGATGTCGTGATCAACGCCGAATACCTCTACAAGAAGACGGAGGTGGCAGACCCGTTGACGGGCGCGCCCAGAGGTTTCACCAGACAAGCGCCTTATGAATGGAATCTCGGCTTCCGGCATGATCTAAGCCAACCGCGGCTGTCCTACGGCATGGAGCTATCGCAACTGGGCTCCAGATCGACTTACGAGGTCACCTGGTATCGGAATTTCAAAAGTTATGTCGAGATGACGGCGTTTCTCGAGGCACGCTTATGGCAGAGCCTTACTCTGTTGGCCGAAGGCAGTATGCTGCGTTGGGACAGGGCCGAACGCGAGCAAATCCGCTATCTCGTCAACCGCGGCGAAGGTGATATCCGGCGAACGGAATGGATGCAGCGCCGCGCCATACCGACTGTAACCATAAGTCTTCGGGGTGCGTTCTGAACCGCGGCTGGCCATGCTCATCGAACTCGCGCGGCCGACGTCAGCAGGGCAACAACCGATCTTCAATAACCACGGGCGGGATCCACAACATTCAGTAGTCTTTCGCCGTTGATATAACGCCGAAGATTCTCCTTCATCACCAGCCATCTCCTGTCAATATCCAGATCCGTGGTGGAAGAGACGTGCGGACTCATGATTACGTTACGCATCGTCCATAGTTCATGATCGGGCGGCAGCGGTTCCGGATCGAATACGTCCAGCCCGGCGCCAGCCAAGCGTCCGTCCTTGAGAGCAGAAACGAGGTCCCCCGTGACGGTACTCTCGCCGCGGCCTACTGTAATAAAGTAGGCGCCTGGTTTGACTGAGTTGAAGAACTTTTCATCGAATAATCCCTCGGTTTCACTGGTCAACGGCAACGCGTTGACGACTACGTCAGCTTGTTTCGCCAGGTCATAAAGTTCGTCGGAGAGGCCTACATAGTCAACGAACTCAGGGCCTTCGCGGCTCGAATTTCGTGTTGCCACGATTCGCATCCCGAGACCGTGGGCTCGTTTGGCTACTTCAGTGCCGATGCCGCCTAATCCCGCCACCAGCAGAGTCTTACCGGCGACTTCAATCATAGGAAAATCGATCTCACCTCGCCGCCATTCGCGTTCAAGCTGGGCCTGATGCAGGATAGGCAGCCCTCGTGTAATCGCCATCATCATGGCGATTACATGTTCGGCAATAGGCGGTCCGGAGGTATGCTGGGTGTTGGTCAGAATAAAATTCGCTGTTTCCATCTCAGGGATCATGCAGATATCGACGCCATGTCGAGCGTCCTGAAGCCAGCGCAGGTTTTCGGCTTCCCGCAGGATTTCAGGAGTACAGTTTCCGAGCAAGACCTCCATAGTCTTGATCGTCTCTGTACCCAGGGGCGCGGAAACGGGAACGATCTCGACGTCGCCCGCTACTTCCCTGGCCGAAGCGACTCTCCCTTCCCCGCCCTGCCCGCCCCGGGCGTTTGTGGCGATATGGACCTTTTCCGGCTTTCTCCACCACGAGTAGCTTTTCACCGGCACTTCCGATTCCTGTAAGCCCAACTCACGAATCAGTGCCTGCGTTTGCTCGTCGGGACCTGAGGCGAGCAGCGGACCTGCGAAGAACATGCCGAACAGGGAGGTAATAGTTAAAAGCGCTGGTCGTTTCATTTTTTCCGTCCGTACTTGTGGAGAGGGAATCTCTGCAAAAGTTGTAGGAGCCCGACATGCGGGCGAGTTCGCTGACGGCGATTACACTCGTCCGCGTGGCGGCCTCCTTGGCATGGCACTTTTGCAGGATTTTCCGGCTTTCATTCCTGGCTGCTCAAACAGTGTAACGAGAGACATCAAACCCAGCCTGCGAAAACACCATCGAATCGACCACTACCTGGTTTCTATGGTACTCGCTGGGCCGCCATCATTCCGGCGCCCAGGCCCAGAAATGCCGCTCGCTGCGCCGGATGGCCGCTCTCTTGAAGGCTCAGTTCCTCAAATGCTTTAATCTGCAAGGGTTGCAGAGATTTTTGAGTAGCGAGCTGTCTATGGATGGCCCATCTGTCGAAGATGGCACAGCCGCACGACACGATACCTGAATGTGCTTTATCAGTTTTAAAGACGACCTCGCCGCACGATCCCTCAGCCACAGCTCGATCAAAATGGATTGGAACGCTTGCTGAACGGGTCGCCAAATTTTACTCGCCGGGAGACGTCATTGCCGGCGGACAGGCTTCGGAAGCTGAGGCTCGAGGCATTCTCAACGTCGTTGTAGCTATGGTCATAGCCGTGGCGCGATGAATCGTTGACTTTCACAAATTCCGCTCCAGCCAGCTATTATCCAGCCGACAGAGGGATCTCAAGGTATATAGCCACTATCATCCCCTATGGCTGACGATAATGACTGACAGCAACAAATATTCCGCAAAGATATGCGATACTTACGAAGCGAATAATCCTGAACAGTGCGAGATGCAATCATTAGGGCCTCAACCAGTCGATATCGAGAATGAGCGGTTAAGGGCAGCTGCAGGCTGGATTTCACGCATAAGCTCAGGTCACGTCACAACCCGTATGCTTACCGAACTCCGGAACTGGATGCGTGAATGCCCGGAGAACCGAGCAGCATTCCGACAGATGGAGCACCTATGGTCCAGACTTGCGATCGCCCGCAATGCGATTCGTCGGCTCGATATCGATTGCGATAACGATGAGCACTGAATCCAGGAACTTTCCCTGAAATGCAGCACCATCGCTGTATTTACCGAATTTGCTGCTGCCGGACAAGCCTGCGAAGAATCTGAATACACGTACGGCGCAGGGTTATTAGAATCCTCTTTGTTCTGAAAGCACACGGCTTCGAAATGGTACCTTTAACCCGTCCTCCTATTCAGGACGGCCGGGAGGAACGCATCAGCCCACGTAGTTCTCGAGAATGCCGAAGATCAGGCCGCGATAAAGCGGAATGTTGAACCCGTGCTCGAACAGAAGGTAAATGATTGCTGTAACACCCACCGTCACCAGCAGCGACAGCCGCAAAGTCTCTTTCGCATACGCCCTTAGAAGGGTGAACATGAACGCTGCAATGCCGACGTAATGGCCCGCGACATAAATCAGTCCCAGCAAAAGAAGCATCCAGCCAATAAAGCCAACGACTGAATTGAACTCCACGTATTGCCCGCGCAAAGCGGCGGACAGTTCCCCGTGCAGGCGCTGGTGCCGAATCGCGGCGATCGAACGCCGTAACTGCAGGCCAATCAGCACCAGCAATGGCAGCATGACGAATAGCGGCGCCCGAGCCGAGACCCGATCGTAGGTCAGAGCGGCAACGAATGCCGAGGCCACAACCACACCTGTAACTGCAATGAAGCACAGCTCCAGCGTGTCGCGGCCGGCGCCCGGCCGAACCTCTTGCTCTGGTCCCTGCACTTCCGGCTGCTTCTCAACCTGCATGCTTCACCACCTTTCGGTCGCGGCTAATCGACCATATGTTGAAGCCCAGGAAGCCTGCTGTAATCACTGCAAGCGTCAGGGGTATCGGCTCCAGGATGAACAGCGGTCCTTCCAGCTTCGTTGCCAGGTACAAATTTTTCTCGACCGCAAAGCCCAGCACGAACCCGATGAGCATTGCCGCGCGTGAATACCCGAGCTCTTTCATCAGGTAGCCAATCACGCCGAAGACCAAAGCAACACCGATATCGAACCAGGAGCTTTGTACTGCATAGGCCCCCGTAAAAATGATGGCAATCAGAACCGGAACCAGCAGCCCCCCGCGCAAACCCGTGGCACGGCTAAGCGGATTGACCAGGAACATACCGCCTAACATGCCGATGAAATTTCCGATAATGATCGTGAAAATCATGATGAACACGATGTCAACGTGATACGTCACCATGTTCGGGCCGGTTTCCAGACCAAGAATAAAAAACGCACTCAGCAGTATTGCCATCGACGAACTGCCCGGTACCCCAAAAGCGATTGTCGATGCGAGCGCCCCGCCTTCGACCGCGTCGTTGGCGGCCTCGGAACCAATGACACCCTCGATGTTACCTTTTCCGAAGGTTTCCTTGCTTTTCGATGACTGTTTGGCGTGGCCGTAAGCGACGAATGACGCCGGCGCGCTGCCGAGGCCAGGGATCAAGCCCATTGTCACACCGATTACGCTGCAGCGCAGGACCAGCCACCAGTGACGCACGGCCGACCATGCTCCCTGGAAGATTTGCTTCTGCGCGTCTCGCGGGGACAGTGTTTCGAGCCCCTTACCGGTCAGGGAGCCTCCCTTCACCCATAGTTCAAACATCTCGGCAACGGCAAAAAGGCCGAGAATCACCGGCACCAGTTCGAGCCCGTCTCGCAGTTCCAGCAGACCGAAAGTAAAGCGTTCCTGGTTAGTTACATTGTCGAGCCCGACCATCGCCATGAGCAAGCCTGCCAGCGCAGCGATCAGGCTCCGTGTCAGATCCTCCTTCCCAAGCACGGCAACGAATGTGAGCGCGAGAAAAGCAAGCACGAAGATTTCCGGCGGACCGAAAAACAGGACGATTTGCTGCAGAACCGGCAACAGCAATGCCAGCGTAAGGGCGCCGAAAGTGGCGCCCAAGAAGCAGGACGTGAGTGCGGCACCGGCTGCCATCGCCCCGAAGCCCTGCATGCGCATGGGCGGACCGTCCAGAAGTGTCGCGGCATTCTGGCCTGTGCCAGGGGTACTGAAAAGGATTGCCGTCAATCCACCACCCTGCGCGACCGTTGCATGAGCTCCGAGCAGGAAGGCTATACCGGCTGCCGGTTCCATCGTGTACAGAAAGGGTATGACCATGGCCATCGCGAAATGCCCACTCAAACCAGGTATCACACCGATGATCAGCCCGAAGACTGATCCGGCGATCAGGTACGGTAGAACCTCTAGGCTGATCGCCTGTAGTAGTCCGCTTGCCATACCCTCAATAATGCCCATTCTTCGTTCCTGTAAATGAGTAAAACCGCCCCGGGCAA
>JBBDSK010000221.1:17908-23894 GCA_040904985.1 Woeseia sp.
TGTCGGCAGCGGCGCATTCCGGTTTGTATCAGAGTTCGCCTTTTACGGCAGAAATGAAAAGCTTTTGGATGTCCGGCGGTAGATGGGTCGCCTCCTCGACCACCTGGCGCATCTCGTCAGCGGATATGTAATCCACCGGTCGAGCAGAATTCGCCGCCTCTTCCAGCAATTCCGGATCCTGCATCGTCTTGCGAAATGCCTCCTCCAGGAATACCAGGCGATCAGGGCGAGTGCCGGCAGGCGCAGCGACAGGGCGCCCTACCGCGTGCAGCGACTCCCACGCGTTCAGGATTGCCAAGGTGCGTTCCGGATTCTGCGTCAGGCTCGCGACTTCGAATGCGGTAGGAGTATCCGGCAGATCCGGGTGGCGTTGCCGGCCGCTTTGCAGGATTACCTTGTGCCGACCTGTATCGATGCCATCGGTAGCGCTTCCCCACGAGCCCCAGGTGCCGATGACATTACCTCGAAGCATGGCCTGCCGAACTACAGACGAACTGTCGAATCCGTGAATGATGTCCAGCGGCAGGTCGAAGGCCTCGTTCATAATGACCGCGTCTACGTACGTACTGCCCCCAAGACCGGTTGCGCCCATTTTGAAGCGATCCTCCGAGTTCAGCAATTCCTCGAAGGAATCAACGCCACTGTCGAGGGAGACCACAAAGACGCGCCGGTCTGCCACCAGCCTGCCGAGGTATGCGAATTCTGCTATCCGATAGTCCGCGCCCCGCATTCCCGCCAGCTCATTCATGATCAGCGCACTTCCATTCATGAGGCCGATAGTCAGGCCGTTCTGCGGCGCATTAAACAGGTCATTCACGCCACGCATACCGCCTGCGCCCGGAAGATTGAATATGTCGATGCGCGCGCCGGTATGTTTCTGGAGATAAGGCGAAACGAGACGCGCGTACTCGTCGTACCCGCCTCCCGGACTGTAAGGGACGATCCAGCGAATGTTCTTGCCGTGATAAAAGGCAGCGGCACCCGTCAGTCCTTCGGCACCGTCATCAGCAGACTGGCAACCAGCCAGGACGAACAATGCCAGAACTGCACAAACGAATGCTCGCGACATTCGTTCTATTCCCGAGCTACTTCGCATTCATGAATCCCCACCTGTAAGAAGTGATGCTTGTGCATCAATAAGAATAACTATTCCCTAACCGGCCATTGCCTCATTCCGAGTTGAAATGGCTCTGCCTTGCCCTCGCGCGCCGAGCCTGCCGCCTTTTCCAGTCGCTATTCTACGACAGGGAAAAACCGGCAAAATTCGGCGGTGCGTCGCCGCCAAGTGTTATACGCGAGATCCGAACACGCTGCCGTGTCCGCAAGCGACGGTTCTCTTTCTTTGCGCGCAGCCCGAAACGCTGCATCGTTAGTAGATATCAGTTAAAAGTATGCAGTAGTTTTCACACGCATTACAACTTTATGCAAGCGCAAAACAATAACGACTGAAATCAAATGCAAAAGACGAACGCAAGGGACGCACGACTTCGCGGCTGGATAGTTTCCGGGGCAACTTACGACCCGATGTATCTCGCTCCGTTACAACGGCTTGCCGCGAAAATCTGCCCTTGCGGAAGGGATTTTGCTAGGCTCGCCTACTTCATGGTAGCCGCAGGCCTGTTAACGCCACTTGCAGTTTGCCGCAGACAAGGACGCAAGTTGGAAACTACAGGAAATACATAGCGGCGATATGAAGTGGATCCGTTGCCGGAAGGGCACCAGGCGTGACTGAGAGACAGAGCGGCCGCGCTTCGACATTCGTCCTTGACTTCCTGTCGAGCAAGCTGCCGTGCTAGGTGCCCTGCTGGCCTTTGCGTCGGCCGCGACCTTCGGCCTCAACAGCGCGACCTTACGCCGCGGTGTACTGACTGGCTCGGTCCTGCAAGCCATGGCGATTACGGTGCCGCTGGGATTGCTCCTCTTTGCCGTCGTTTGCGTGCCGACCGGCGGCTTCATCGCACTGGCTGAATTTCCGCTACCGTCCTGGGCGTGGCTGACACTGGCCGGCGTTGTTCACCTGGTCATCGGGCGCTACGGAAACTACCGCGCAACCCAGGCCGTTGGAGCCGCGCTGTCAAGCCCTGTGCAACAGCTCAGCGTCCCGGTGTCATTAGTCCTGGCGCTTTTTTTTCTGAACGAGGTATTAACGCCGCTGAGAGTAGTCGGCTTTGTCCTCGTTATGGTGGGGCCTCTCCTTGCCACCGCACATTCGCGACCTAAAGCAGAGCAAACGCCCGCTGGGGCTTTTCGGCCGCAGTATCGCGAAGGAGTGATATGGGGCCTCGTCTGCGCAGTTGGCTACGGCACGAGTCCGCTCTTCATTGTAAAAGGTTTGGGCAGCAATCGAACCCTGATCGACAGTCTCGCCGGCGGGATGATCTCCTATGGCGCCGCATCGGTGATCGTTCTAATACTGATATCGTTCGCAGGCGGAGCAGCGCTTGTGCGGCATATCGATGCGACGGCGCGACGTTGGTTTCTACTCTCCGGTTTTCTCGTGTTCCTTTCGCAAATGTTCCGCTACATGGCGCTGGCAATTGCGCCAGTGTCCGTCGTGGTGCCAATACAGCGCCTTTCGGTTATTTTTCGCATACTCTTTGGCTGGATACTGAACCGGAGGCATGAGGCGCTGGGACCATCGGTGCTTGCGGGAGTAGCCGTGTCCCTCCTGGGCGCAATTGCGCTTACCTTGAGTACCGAGATCATCCTGGTAATGCTGCCGTTCGACTGGGTGGTCGCGCTTACGACCGGCTGGCCTTGAGTTCCTGCAAAAGCACCGGAGCGAGCATCGCGGCGATTGCTTGCTAGGGACAATGGCACTTAGTTAAGGCCATGGCCGGCTCTGCTGCGGTTCCGGCACCCCCTGCCTCGCCGTTGTCCGAGACTTAATGCTTAACTTAACTAAGCGCCATTCTCCCTAGCCGCGTTTCAGAGACTGTAGGCTTCGCAAGCTGAGGCAGGGAAAAGTTCCTGCACGTCGAGGCGGCGTGGTGAGAGACCCTGTCTGAAGTGCATATCGCAAAATGCTTCAAGGACATGTGCATTATCCACGACACCATACGACCAAAGTTCGCCGCCCATCAGCTCGGCAGCTCGATGCAGGTTGTCCTCGACGAACGGCATTGTAACCTTGGTCGCTGAAGTGTCGCCAAGGCTCACCTGGGCCATCTCCTTGGCCGCACCGAAAGCCTTCACCAGAGCTCCCGGCAGCCACGGGTGCCGATCCGCAAGTGAACGGCGAAGGCCAAGTACATGCATGATGGGAAAAATGCGCGTGCGCTTGTAGTAATCCGCAGCCGCAGCGAACGAATCGCTGAACAGGCGCCGCACGTGTGGATGTCCTTCGCCAAAACAGCGCGGCCAGCGAGGGCCAATGAAACCGTCGAGGTCACCGGCAGCCAGCATCTCGTTAAGCGTTGCCCCTGCGGGGGCGCTCTCTATTCGTACATCCTCCGGTAATGCAAGGCGCAACTTTTCCGGGCGGCCCGGGTTGTCCATGCCGCCCCGTACCCAGTGAATGTCGGCGGGCGTGACGCCATACTCCTGCTCGAGTATCCCGCGGACCCAGACGTTTGCACTCAGCTGGTACTCCGCAATACCTATGCGCCGACCGGCCAGATCCTGCGGCCGCTCGATACCGCGATCGGTACGTATGTACACCGACGTGTGCCGGAAAGCCCGTGACAGGAACACCGGGACCGCAAGGTAGTGCGGATTACCGTTGGCAACGCTGACGCAGTAGCTGGATAGAGAAAGTTCGGATACATCGAATTCGGAGTGGCGAAACGCTCGAAAGAACATCTCCTCCGGCGATAAAAGCATGCACACGGGGTCGACACCATCGATGGCCACTCGCCCGTCTGCTATCGGCCGCGTACGGTCGTAGTCGCCAATCGCGACCGATAGCCCAAGCATCGTCATGGGAGCAACCCTCCAGGCTCGTTTTCGCGGAGCGCATGTAATGTAGTGACGGCCTGGTCGAAGCTCAATGGCAAGCCCTTCGTTGTGGGTGCAGGTTATGCCACGCATGACGGGGCGCAGCGTTGCTGCGGAAATATTGCGGCAATCGCAGTATCGATGCAAACTAAAACCGTTTACCAAATCCGCCTCGTCCGTTCTTGAGCACAAAACCAGGAAACGATTAGTTGCCTTTGTTACTTGCGATGTCCGGCAATATGCATGCTCATTCTCGACGTTGCCGTTTCTTGACATTGCTACGGCAGCACGTGAGACTCGCGAACGGCACTTGCGCATCCGAACACTGGCATACGTCACCGCGCCGCCAGGCAGCAGTCCGGCACCTACGCGCAGCCCAGGACAACCACATTGCAGCACTATCACCCCGATCCCGACCACAGTCCCGACGGCCACTACTCCGGCGAAGATCAAGACCTGCCGCTCGAAAATCATCCTTTGTGGCAAAGGGACAACGTCACGCTGTGGAGCGTCGGCATAGACATCGGCTCCGCCGGCACGCAAATACTGTTTTCGCGCATGCACTTGCGTCGACAGGCCGTTGATCTTTCAAGTCGCTACCTCGTCGTCAAACGCGAAACGTTGTTCGAGTCGCCCGTTGCTCTGACTCCCTACGAAAGTGAAACGAGGATAGATGCCCGGGCGCTCGGGGAAATAGTTGATCGTGCCTATCACGAAGCCGGTTTGCTCCCCGATAACATCGACACCGGTGTGGTGATCCTGACCGGGGAAGCGCTGCGGCGGGAAAACTCCGCGCGGATTGCAGACATTCTGTCCGCGAAATGCGGAGACCTCGTGTGCGCAACTGCCGGCCATCACATGGAAGCAACGCTTGCCGCGCATGGTTCCGGCGCGGTACAAGCCTCTTTTGACCGACGCGAGCGGTTGTTGAATGTCGACATAGGCGGAGGTACAACGAAGCTTAGCGTTATAGCAGAGGGCAAGATCCAATCGACCGCCGCAATACACATCGGTGGTCGCTTGCTTGCCGCGGACGGGAACGGCCGCATCGAGCGGCTGGACCCGGCTGGCCAGACAAATGCGGAGCGGGCCGGCTTTGCCTGGACCGTCGGGGACGTGGCCACCGAGGCACAGCTGCACGCCGTTGCCGAGTCGATGGCCGACGACCTGGTGACTGCATTGACGCAGGTCCCGCTTCCGGGTGACGTCGCTGAACTCTATCTTACGGATCCGATCACGCAACTCGAGAACATAGATGCCGTCATTTTCTCCGGTGGCGTCGCGGAGTTTATCTACCAGCGCGAGGAGCGAGACTTCGGCGATCTCGGCCGACGGCTCGGACGTGCGATTCGGGCAAGGGTCGACAGCGGCATCATCCCGTGGAGGATGCTGCCCGATAGCCAGGGCATCCGCTCAACCGCCCTTGGCTGCTCCGAGTTTACTGCACAACTCAGCGGTAATACCGGCTTCATCAGCGATCCGGCGGCATTGCTACCTCGCCGCAACGTTAAGGTCATTCGTCCGCAGTTCGAATTCGGTGACTCATTCTCCGCCGAAGAACTTGCCGATGCTGTCCGCCATCACATGGTCATATTCGAGGTGGCAGAGGCAGACAGTAATATCGACAACAACCTGGTGCTGGCATTTCACTGGAACGGCGCGCCGACATTCAAGCGCCTCAAGATTTTTGCGGAAGGCATCGCTGCCGCGCTGGCTGACAGGATCGAGCATGACCTGCCGGTTTATGTTGTGCTGGATGCAGATATCGCATTGAACCTGGGCGCCATACTGCACAAGGAAATTGGTCTCCTACATAACGTTATGGTGATCGACGGAATTGCACTGTGGGATTTCGACTCCATCGATCTCGGCCGGCTGCGCAAGCCATCCAACACGGTGCCGGTGACGATCAAGTCGCTTGTCTTCAGCGATGTAAGCGGCGGCGTGCGGCGACGAGAACTAATACATCACGGCGCACCTGGTGCACCCCGTCGTAAATAATGAACCATTCTCGCGGCGCCTTTTCGCGTCTGGCGGCGTTGCGGCTCCT
>JBBDSK010000222.1:0-23787 GCA_040904985.1 Woeseia sp.
GCCACGAAAGATCGCGCGCGACAATGATCCATTATGGACGACGGGGTACACTAGTCCATGAGCATACCGCCGTTGACGTGCAATGTTTCACCCGTGATATACGCCGCGGCATCAGAAGCAAGAAACGTCACCGCCGCAGCGATGTCTGCGGTATCGCCGAGCCTCCCCAGAGGGATCTGTGCCAGCATTGCCTGACGCTGCTCGTCCCCCAGCACTCTCGTCATGTCGGTATCGATGAAACCAGGCGCAACCACGTTCACGGTGATCATACGCGAGCCTACCTCGCGGGCCAGCGATTTCGTGAATCCGATCAGCCCCGCCTTGGCCGCCGCGTAGTTGGCCTGACCCGCATTGCCCATGACCCCTATGACCGACCCCAAATTGATAATGCGTCCACGCCTGGCCTTCATCATTCCGCGCAAGCTCGCCTTGCTTACCCTGTAGGCGCCAGACAGGTTGGTCGCCAGCACATCCTCCCACTCCTCTGTCTTCATGCGCAGTAGCAGATTGTCGCGGGTTATGCCGGCATTATTAACGACGATAGTCGGTGCACCCTCCGCCTTTTGCATTTCCGAGAACAGCGCCTGCACGGACTCGTCGTTTGCAATATCGAGCACCGCGCCGCGGCCTCCCTGGCCGAGGCGTTCGGATATCCTTTCTGCGCCGCTTTTGCTGGTCGCGGTCCCGACTACTGTTGCACCGACGCCGGCCAGCGCCTCGGCGATCGCGGCGCCTATGCCGCGGGACGCTCCGGTCACCAGGGCGACCTGGCCGTCCAGGATTTCGCTTTTGAACAGGTCCTTCATCAAGTGGCTCCGTGTTGCCGTTAAAGTAAGCCAGTCATGCGTTACCGCGTGATTCGTCTCAGAGATGGCCGCAGGCGGAGCCTTTTCCCAGCCAGGAGTACTGATGCAGTAACGCCTTCCTGAATCATGCTCTGCAAGCGCAAAACCGGAATCTATCGCGCACCGGCGCCCGCGCTACCGAGCGCCGTTTGCAGTGCTTCCGGAGAATCGATGCAGGCCGCCGGCACGGACCGGTCGATGCGTTTCACCAGGCCGGCAAGAACCTTGCCCGGGCCGCATTCGATCACTGACCTGCTGCCAAGGTTTACGAGGTAACGAACCGTATCGACCCAGCGGACCGGGCTGTAGAGTTGTTTTTCGAGGCCGGTGCGGATCTGGACGGCATTCTCGTAGGGGCGCACATCCGCATTGCCGAGCACCGGAACCGCCGGGTTCGCGAATGCTATTTCTGCCAGCGTGCGGGACAACTCCTCCGCCGCCGGCCGCATGAGGTCGCAGTGTGATGGCACGCTGACATTCAGAAGCAATGTTCTCTTTGCGCCGGCGCTCCTGGCCTCCTCCATCGCACGCTCGACGGCAGCGCGCCCGCCTGCAATCACCACCTGCCCCGGCGCATTGAAATTAACGGCGCTTACGACCTGGCCGTCTGCCGCGCGCTCGCAGGCCGCAATAACGGTTTCATCGTCGAGACCCAGGATCGCCGCCATCGCCCCCTCGCCGGCCGGAGCGGCCGCCTGCATGAGTTCTGCCCGGCGGCGCACGAGGCGTAAAGCATCAGCGAATGGGAGCGCATTGGCGCACACGAGGGCCGTGTATTCGCCGAGACTGTGACCGGCCATGAACGACGGCTCGCGACCTCCCGCACCCCGCCAGGCACGCCAGCAGGCCACGCCCGCGCTCAACATGGCCGATTGCGTCACCACCGTGTTGTCGAGCCGCTCCAGCGGCCCGTTCTGCACCAGGTCCCAAAGGTCGTAGTCCAGTACTTCGCCGGCTTCCGAAAAGGTCTGGCGCACTTCTTCGTGCTGGTCCGCCAGGGCGCGGAGCATTCCGACAGACTGGGATCCCTGTCCGGGATATACCATGGCGAGCGTCAACGTTGCACTCCTTGAAAACGGGCCATTATAACGATGCCGCTTCGATAAAGGCCCGCCGCGACAAGACCGCCCGTAGCGCCGTATAAATGCGCGTCTACGACCACCGACCCGCCCGCGGACGATTCCGAGCCCGGTAGCGGCCCTGCGATCTGTTCGTAAACGAGCTTGGCGGCTATCGCCACCGCAAGAAGGGTCGACTCGACCGGGGCCTGGCGCAACAGCTGCACCAGGCCCGCCGCCAGAATCCCGTGCAGCATGCCGGACATGCCCACATACCACTCCAGACGCGGATCCAGGTACCAGAAACCGAGGTCGATCACGGCAATCGAGACCGCGCTGATGAACAGCCATGCCCTGAGGCCGTAACTCCCGCCGACAAGAAACCAGATCAAAACGAGGCCGGCCGCGTTGAGTAGCAGATGCGACAGGCCAAGGTGAGCGAAATGGCCCGTCAGCAGCCGCCACCACTCGCCACTCGCGATATTCTCCCGGTCGTATCGCAGCAGCGCTCGTGCCGCTGTGCCCGGGACGGCGAACGCCATGGAACAGCCGGCGAACAGGAGGGGAACCCGCCAGTCCGGATTACGTCTCAGGAGGGGTCGTTCAGCCGTACAGGAAGCCTGATCCAAGCTCATGTTTGATATACTCGCCCCAACTATTGCAATGCGTCAACGCGGCTGCCAGAGCGCTGCGGAAGAATTGTTTTTCAGGAGCCTTAAAGTGCGCAAAACCGCCAGGATTACCGGCAAGCCGCTCCGCCAGCGCGGGTTCACGCTGATCGAAATCATGGTGGTCGTCATCATTCTGGGCATCCTGGCGGCAATAGTCGCACCGAATGTCATCGGACGCATCGATCAGGCGCAAATTACCCGGGTGCAGTCGGACTTGCGGGGGATAGAGAACGCGCTGAAGTTTTATCGTCTGGACAACTTCAGTTATCCCACCAGCGAACAGGGCCTCGAGGCGCTGGTCAAAAAGCCCGTTGACCCGAACATCCGCAACTGGAAGCCCGGCGGTTACCTCGACCGCGCGCCGCGGGACCCATGGGGGAATCCTTACCTCTATCTCAATCCCGGCAACCACGGCGAAATCGACGTTTACACCCTCGGCAGGGACGGCCGTCCGGGCGGTGAAGGTCTGGACGCTGACCTGGGCAACTGGGAACTCGAATAGTCCTCCTCGTGAAGCCACCCGGTTCCCGCGGAGCGCCAGGGCCGCGCGACGGCTTCACCCTCATAGAAGTCCTCGTGGTGGCGGTCATCATCGCCGTGGCAAGCGCCATGATTCTTCTGTCGTTCGGAATCCTCGGTGACGACCGGGCCCTGCAGCAGCAAGCACGCCGCCTGGCGTCCCTTGTCGAGCTCGCCACCGATGAGGCGCTGATGCAGGGCCGCGACTTCGGCCTCGAATTCATGCAGCAGGGATACCGCTTTGTCGAACATGATCCGGCACTGGATCGATGGCACGAGCTCGCGGGCGACGAGCTGCTGCGGCCAAGGAAACTTGACGAAGGCATGGCGTTCGAGCTGCAGCTCGAAGACCGGCCGGTCTCCCTGCAGGAAGAGGCGGCCGATATGAGAGCGGTCGAGGAGCAAGACGACCGCGCCGCCCACAGCGAATATCTACCGCACGTCCTCATACTGTCCAGCGGCGACGTGACCCCATTCACGCTCCGCGTTCTGCGCCAGGCCGACCGATCCGAGGTTGCGGTGGAAATGTCGCCCACTGGCGAAATCGAGATTCGGACAAGTGAACAGGCAGCGCTTTAGCCGCGGTAAGCGCGGCCGCCTCCGGCGGCGCGCCGCGGGGTTCACACTAATCGAGGTGATGGTTGCCCTCGCCATCGCCGCACTGTCGCTGACAGCCGTGATGGCGGCGATGAGCCAGATGGTCGACGCCGCCACCACCATGTCCGACCGCACCTACGCAAGCTGGATTGCCCAGAACAAGATCGCCGAATTGCGCCTGCAGAACGTCATTCCGGAGGTCAGTGAGAATTCCGGCACTATCCGCTACGCCGGGCTGGACTGGACCTGGCGCAGCAATATTTCGGAGACCGGGGTAGAAAATTTATATCGTGTGGACGTTGCGGTCTCGTTCGCCGGCTCGGAGGATACCGTCCGGACCGTGACCGGGTTCATCGGCGAGCCGGGGATACCCGGTCTCGGCAATATCGCCTGGTCATCCAGCACACAAGCGCCCGGACAGGACTTCTGATGCACGCCCCTGCACGCATCTCGGCTTTCACGCTGATCGAGCTGCTCGTTGCGTTCGCAGTGTTCGCCATTCTGGCAGCGATTGCCTACGGGACCCTGGGCCAGACGCTGACGAACTCGGAGGTCCTGACGGAGCGCATGCAGCGCTTGCAGGCGGTCCAGCGGACGATGCGCTACCTGGGCGAGGATTTCATGCAGCTGGCGCCTCGGCCCATTCGCCAGGATCTCGGCGACAATCTTGGCCCGGCACTTTACGCCAGCGTTCAGTCGAACTTTGCCGTCGAGTTGACCCACGGTGGATGGAGCAATCCCGCGGCCCTGCCTCGCAGCACGTTGCAGAGGGCCGCTTACCGGCTGGAAGACGGGGAATTGCTGCGCTACCACTGGACGGTTCTCGACCGCACTCTCAGTAACGAACCGACGGTTCGCGCACTCCTGGACGATGTCGAAAGCATCCAGTTCAACTTCATGCAGGAAAACGGCGACTGGACGGATCAGTGGCCGCCTGACGATCGCCCCGGCGTTCTCGGCCTTCGTCAGCGGCCGCGCGCGGTCGAAATCGTCCTGACGCTGTCCGACACCACGGAAATCACTCGCCTGCTGGAGGTGGCTCCATGAGAGTTCGCCGATCTGCTGCAGCAAGAAGGCACCGCGGCGTTGCCCTTATTACTGCCATGTTGATCAGCGCGCTTGCAGCGATCGTCGCCTACAACCTTGCATGGGACAATGCGCTGGATGTGCGGCGCACGATGGTGCTGCTGAACCATGATCAGGCGGTGCAGATTGCGCTCGGCGCCGAAAGCTGGGTGATCGGAATTCTTCACCAGGACCTCGAGGACAGTCAGAACGATCACCTCGGCGAGATATGGGCCACCGATCTGCCGGGACTGCCGATCGATGGCGGCGAACTTTTCGGCAGCGTCGAAGACCTGCAGGGGCGGTTCAATATCAACAATCTGATTGACCAGAGCGGCGAAGTCGACACGGCATCCCTGGCGCAATTCCAGCGCCTGCTGGCGGCGCTCGGGCTCGACCCGCGCTTTGCCGGCATCGCTGCCGACTGGCTGGACGCAAACCAGGACGCAGCATTTCCGGACGGCGCAGAAGATTCTATCTACACGGGCATGACCCCGCCTTACCGCAGCGCAAACCAGGCGGTTACGAGTGTCAGCGAACTGGCGGCGCTCGAGGGAATGGACAAGGCCACATTCGACGTTCTGGCGCCGAACATCACGGCCTTGCCGGGCCGCACCGACATCAACGCAAACACAGCGACGCCGGCCGTGCTCCGGTCCCTCGATGAAAACATGTCGGCCTCAGCCGTTGAAGCGCTGCTGTCCGAGCGTGAACAGGGCGGATTTGCGGATATTCCGACCGCTTTCTCATCGCTTGTGGCACCGGATGTGCTAAACAGTCTGGATGAGGCCACGAACTATTTTCAGTTGAGAGTCGTTGTGCGCATCGACACAGTCCGGGTGACTCTCTACAGCATTCTGTTGCGCGGGCAGCGCGGTGACGTAACGCCCATTCTCCGCTCGTTCAGGACCAACTGAGAATGACGGAATACCTGGTAATACGGTTCAGCGAGACGTCGGGCGATCCCGTCCACTGGATGGCGGTGGACGCGAGCGGAGCGCGGCGCAGTGCACCGACGGGCGGATCTTTGAGCGAAGCGGCGACAGAGGCCGCAGATCGAAACGTGATCGTTCTCGTCCCCGGCACCCAGGTCCTCACTACCACCGTGGACATCCCCGTGCGAGGGGCGAAACTGCAGGCCGCGTTGCCCTACGCGCTGGAGGAATTTCTTGCCGACGATGTGGACAAGCTGCACTTCGCGGCCGGCGCCCGCCGCGTCAGCGGACGTGTACCGGTTTCGGTAGTCAGCCGGGAAACGCTTGCCGGCTGGTTGTCGCAACTCGATGAGGCGGGAATACGCCCGGCTTCTGTGATGGCGGAGAATTACGGTCTTGCCAGCATACCCGGGACCATAAGCCTTCTCGTTGCCGACAACCAGATCGTAATCAATGACGGCGGCGACAACGAGCTGGTCATGCAGGATGTCAGTCCGGGCGACGCTCTCGTCGCTATCGGTGCTCTTGACGACAGCGGTGGAGCTGAAGGAGACAAGACCGGCGGCGACGGCAGTGCCCGCAACACATCGTCAATGCCACGTCACGTGCTTGTTTACTGTGAACCGGGTGACGACCAGCGCTTCGAACTCGACTGGATAGCAATGCGTCACGAACTCGAAAGCGTGGATGTCAACCTGCTCCCGGACGGCGTCATGCCCAGGCTCGCGGTAACGGTGGCGACCGGAGCCGGCGTCAACCTGCTGCAAGGGGCCTTCGCGCGCAAAACGGAATATGTGGGGCTTTTGCAGCCGTGGAAATACGCCGCCGTGCTGTTGCTGGGGCTGACACTGATCGCTGTCGGCGGCCAGGCGGCCAGCTACTGGTCTCTAAGCCGGCAGGAAGCGGCCCTGCGCCAGCAGTTTCACGTCGAGTACCAGCAGATCGCGCCGGGCGCCCCCGCCGTACAGGACCCTGCATCCCTCGTTGCATCCCTGCGCGCCCGCTCCGGCCGCTCGTCGTCACCGCAGGTGTTCCTGCAATCCCTGGAAGATCTGAGCCGCGCGCTGGGGCAGAATAGCGCGGCGCGCATTGAAGCGATCAGCTACCGCGCCGGCGTCGTGGACATACGCGTCACCGCGCCGAACGTGGCCACACTGGACAACATCCAGCGCGCGATAGGGGAAGGCGGACGCTTTACTGCGTCGATTCAATCCACGGACCAGGTTGGCGAGCGCGTCAATAGCCGCCTGCAGATACAGGCCACCGGCCCATGAAGACCTGGTTCCTGTCGCTGGAAGAACGCGAACGGCTTCTTGTCGTTGTCGCCGGAATCTTTCTGCTGATTGCCGTTTTCTACATGGCGGTTTGGCTGCCCCTGGATCGCGGGCAGAGAGATCTCAATTCGAGCATCGATAACTGGCAGGACTCACTTGCGGAACTTCGAGTGCTGAAAGCCAGTGCCCGCACGACGCCACAAGCGAGCGCTGCCCCGCGCGACCTGAACGAGTCGCTTGTCGTTGTCGTGGACAATACATTGCGACAGCGCGCCCTTTACAACTCACTTCAGCGCAGCCAACCGACCGCGGACAATGGGATACGGGACGAATTCGAGAATGCCTCGTTTGACGGGCTCGTGATGTGGCTTGGCGACCTTGGTTCCGCCTACGGTCTCCAGGTCCAGACCGCCACTTTTTCCGCTGCCTCGCGGGAACGGGATGGCCGCGTCAATGCCAGCTTGACCCTGGTACGCTGACGCCTATGGTCCCGGGCAAACGCCTGATCGTCGCCGGCGCGGCGGCGCTGCTCGTGGGGCTCGTTGTCGGTTTTCCGGCAAGTCTTGCCTATCAGCAGTTCGCCCCGCCCGGTCTCGCCCTCAGCGGGCTCTCCGGCACGATCTGGAAAGGCCAGGCTGCGCAAGGCAGTGCCTGGGGACTTTACCTGGAAAATCTGTCGTGGCAATTCCATCCGCTGTCACTGATCACTCTGGAACCCGGCTACCGAATCGCCGCGGCACCCATCGCCGGCTTTCTTGAATGCGACGTCGCGGCCACTCTCGGCGGGGTCCGGATTTCCAATCTGGCCGCGGCCATACCGATCGCTTCCCTGCAATCACTGCTGCCAGTGAACGGCGTCGAAGGCGACCTCAGCCTGCAATTCGACAAGCTCGTTCTGGATCAGGGATTTCCAGTGGCGGCCGACGGCACGCTCGCGGTCGCCGGTCTCACCATCCCGGCTTTGTCAGCGACTGCCCTGGGGGACTTTCGGGCCTTCCTGAGATCCACCAATAACCAGGTTACCGGAGATGTCGAAGACGTTTCCGGCGTGCTCGACGTGACGGGAGAAATAACGCTTCTCCCCGATCGCAGCTACAGGCTCGTCGGCAGGATTGCCGCGGAGCCGGAGGCTCCCGAGGCGCTGCAACAACAACTGCGGTTTCTGGGCTCGCCCGACGACCAGGGGCGGCGAGAGTTCCGCCTGGAGGGACAGCTCTAGTGTCAGGACACTAGGGACCCACAGGCACACTTGTGCAGAGCTTGCCTAGACGTATGTGCGGTCGGTCTCGAACGCTGTCGAGATCTCGCGGAACTGCTGCAGCAACGGGAAATAGAGCGCGGTCCGAATCGAGACTGCAGGATTGCCGATCAGTCTGCGGTAAAGCGCTGCATATTTGAGCAGTTGTGGCTCGTAGCGCTGACCCTCCCGCAGGAGAAATCCTTCAAGGCCGCTTCCTTCGTGCGAACTCGTCTTGTAATCGACAACCCAATGCGTGCCGTCGGCATCGATGCGAACGCGGTCGATGACGATGGATTCCGTTCTCCCGTTCCAGAGCCCGCTAAGGGGCATTTCCGTAGAGCCGGGGCCGAACAGTATCCACCTTCCTCTCGGGTCCTCCAGTATGCCGCGGAGCGCCTCAAGCGCACGATCGCAGACGGCATCGACATCGCGCTGCGGTGCACCCAGTTCGAGCGCCATGTTTCGGCACAGCGGCCGCAACAGGGTCAAATTCGCAACCTCGACCCGAAGGCTGCCAGCGCTGATGCGGTGCAGCCAGCGGTGCACAATGGTGCCTGCATGGCGGGCGACGGTGCCGACCCAGTTAAAGCTGACCTGTTGCTCGCCTTCACTCTCCGCAAGCGGAGCCACCGAGCATCTGACCGGGGCCGGCGGCGGCTCGTGGTCGGGGTTCCGTCTCAGCCGTCGCAGAAGCGGGCTCACCAGAGGCCGAGCGGCCGTGGGGGCGCCAGCCTCGAGCGCTGCTGGCGCGGCGGTGGCAAACGCTTCCTCGAACAGTGGCCTGATGGTGGGCCACAACCTCTGAAGAAGGGTTCCGTCGCGAGGCTCGTCGAAGCCCTTGCCCCGGGCGCTTATTGTGACATGGCCAATGAGGTGCACTGTTTCGCGCGCACGCGTGCAGGCGACATAAAGAAGTCGATCCTGCTCGAGCCGGCTTTTGGCCCGCTCGGTCGCTTCAACGAAGTTGTGCAGCGGATCATTCCCGCCTTCGGCCCGAGCACCGACCGGGCTGATAATCATCGACGTACTCCCGTCGACGTCCGGCAGGTTGAGCCAGCTCATTATGGATTTCTGGTCCGTTCGCGACGCACGACCCAGACCGTAGATGACGACATGGTCGAATTGCAGTCCTTTTGCTTTATGCATGGTCATGACATGCAGTGGGCAATCCGCCGAGTCACGACCCGACACGCGCTCCTGGTCCAGCCGGCTCTCGAGTTCCGCAACGTCGTAGAGCGTGCCCGCGACGTCCAGCCCTTCAAGGAGATCAAAGTAGCGATAGACGTTGTCTGTTTCCTCACTGTTCCGCAGCAAAAGTGGCCCGCTTAATGCGTACCACGCCTCTTCCACCGCCTGCCTCAGCGATCTGGTGCCATTGCCGGTTATGAAGGGCGCCATTCTCTCCCTGAAGTTGTGCACGATTTCCCGTGCTTCCGCGGATAGCGCCAAAAGCCGTTTCCCGTCCTGCAGCAACTCCCACACCGTTCGCTGCGGTTCGTTGAATACGAGCGCGTGCAGGTCGGTCCAGCTCAGGCCCGCCATCGGGCTGCGCAACAATCCGAGCCAGGCTGTCCGATCGCCACCGTGCGACAGTGCCCGGGTAAGCGCCAGTACGTCGATTATTTCCGGCAGGTCCGTAAGTCGGTCGATCTCAACAGCCTGATAGTCGATCCCGGCCCGGCGCAACCGAACCAGGAGAAGTGGCAGCTGTGTGCGGCTACGCACCAGCACGACGGTGGACTTCTCGAGCGCGGCATCGAGACAGCTTCGAATCACCTCGACCGTGTATTCGGCTTCCTCCTCATGTGAAACATTGAACAGGGGATGTATGTGACAGGCGCCCGGCTCGCGATCGCTGCTGACCGGAACGGACGCGGAGTAGGCGATGGCACCGGCGGTTACATCGTCTTTTGCCGGAAGAATCTGTGCAAAAACGGTATTGAACCAGTGCACCAGGTGCTCGCCGGAGCGAAAATTCTGCCGCAGAACCAGTGGCTCCAGGCGGATCTGTCCAATTCCGTTTTTGCGCGCCAGGAGAAACTGACCCACTTCAGCATTGCGGAAGCGATAGATGGACTGCATCGGGTCACCTACGCAAAAAAGCGTGCGCCCGTCGCCGCGTTCCCAGCCGGCAACAAGCTGTTCGATCAGCTGGTACTGCGCGATGGAGGTATCCTGCATTTCATCGATCAGAAGGTGCTTGATCGCAAAATCCAGCAGCAGGCTTTTCTCACCCGGATCGTCCACGCTACCCAAAGCTGCGGCGGCGGCCATCGCCACTTCAGTGTGGTCCGTAACCCCCCGTTCGATGAACAGACGGCGCAGCTCTCCCACCGCGACGGGCAAGAGGCGGAACAAAGCGAGCAGTACCGCCCATTGCGAATTGCTGTAACGCGCGTCCGGAAGTTCACGCACGCGCTGCAGCTCTGCACAGAGGCCGCGGTCACTACTCAGGTCCTGCAACAGCGACAGCAGTTGCTGTTTTTCGCCTGCGTCACCCGTTGGGAAGCCGTCATTCTTGTTGACTGACTTCCTGAAGCTACCCGATTTGGTCAGCAAGAGGCCGCATAAGGCGCGCCAGGCATCCAGGTCATGAGCCTCGGCGGATGGCAGCTCGTCGCAGGCAGCAAGAATGTGCAGGTCGTTCTCCGCTGCGGAATTGTCCGCTGCATAGCGGGCAAGCTGCATCAAAAGCGGAAGGTGCGCCTGTGGCAACAAGCACCGGACTCGCTCGAGCCGTGCAGAAACCTGCTCGGCAACGTTTTGCTCGAGGCGTCGGCGCACCGCCCTCTCGGCACCCGCGCCGAGCAAACCGGTTCCTGTGATCGGGATCCATTGATCTCGCGTAGCGAGCATGCTGGACATATAGTCGATATACAGCCCGGTGTTGTTGTCGAGGTGCGAAAGAATGCGCTCGAGAGCATCGCTCGTTTCACCCTCGCTCAGAAACCAGTCCAGCGTCGCGCTTGCCGCACTGCGGTAAAGCGCCTGCATTTCCTCGTCCGTTGTAATTCTGCCTGCGCTGCCCAGCCCTGAGCTGAATGGCAGCGAACGGGCGATTGCCGCATTGAAGGCATCGAGTGTCTGGATACGCATGCGCCGCGGCGACTCCAGCAGCTCCCACCCTTTCTCCCGATCACGATCAAGCACCTGGCGCGCCGCTTCCAGTGTCACTGCGTGATGGCTTTCCTGCACGGTCGCACCGCAAGACGCATCACGCATCGCCGCCAGGGCTCGAGATTGCATTTCCTGCGCCGCCTTGCGTGTAAAGGTGATAGCAACCACCTCCTCCGGCTGTTCTACACAGGCGAGCAACCTGAGGTAACGCTGTATCAGCAACTCGGTTTTGCCCGAACCCGCGGGCGCCTGCACGATAAACGATCGGCGGATATCGAGTGCTTCGGCACGTGCAAGACGATCTGACTGCAGCAATGCCTCGTCAATGCTCACGTCTGACTTCCTCTATTCGACTCAGAAGGCATAGCGACCGGCTTTCCGCGGTCGTCCGGTTGAGATTAAGGCGAGCATCCCCTTCCGCAATGCCCGCGATAGCGTTGTCGACCTGCTTCTTCCAACGCTCCAGCCGCTCCGTCCATGGCTCGGGACAAGCACGCTCCCATTCCTCGCCCGCGCCCTTGTAGAGCACCGCCCGACTGTCGAGATTGAGCAGAAGCAGTCCGCCGACAGCGTCTTCCACCGCCGACGCGTACACCACGAGCTGGAGCTCCTTCGGCTCACCTTTCCGGTTCAGCAAGCTTTTTGGTACCCCGGTTTTATAATCGACAATGAGCAGACTTCCGTTTGCCGCTCGGTCAATCCGGTCGATCTGCAGCTTGAGTCGTACGCCGTGACGCACCAGAACCCTCGAATCTTCCACGGCGAGGATGCGGAAGTCCTGGCGCAATAGCTCTTGCTCCACAAAAACCTGCAACAGGACCTGCAGGCGATGTCGCTCGATGTCCAGCAACCGCAGCAAGACCCCGTCCGCCGTTCGCCTGTGCATTGCCAGCGCCTCATCCACTGCCTGCCCGATGCGTTCGTCCCGATCCGGCCATGCGGCAATGTCGCCGGACGACGGGCGCTCCAGTAAAAGGTGGTGCAGCGCCCGGTGAATGATGGTTCCGCGGCTGCTCGCGGAAAGCCCGTACTCGAAAGCCGGGAAATCGCCGGCGCCGAGGCGGCCGCAGGCGAATGCTGAGAAGGGGTCGTCGACCTGTCGCTGAACGGTCGTGGCGCCCCCGCCAAGCTTTTCGCCTGCGCGGACGGGGGGAGCAGGGTCCGCGGTGCCGCAACCCACGGCATCACCACCAGCCAATTGCGCTGCGTACCAGCCGCAGTCTTCACCGGGCTTCACTCCCTCTTCAAGATAGGGCTGAAGAAGCGGACTCGGCTCGAGTTCCAGGTCCTGCAGCGATTGCGGCCAGCTCAGAATGACGTTCGCGGCACTTCCTGAAAGGCGCTTCAGGACCCGCCGGGAAAACTCGAGCGTGTCCGCAGGCGTTGCATCCGGCATGCCTCTCTTGCGCTGTAACTCGCGGGACACCAGCGGCAGCGGATTCGCCGGCGGTGGCCAGTTCTGCGCATCGAGGCCGCTTACCCACAGCTGGTCGAACTCCAGTCCGGCTGCCTCAAGCGTGCCCAAAAGCTGAATTGCCCCCGGGCCTTCGTCCGGCTGGTAAACCGTTTCCCCGGCAAAGGACGACAAGCGTCGGACACACTCTGCCGCCTTCATGCGCGGGCGCAAGACGTCGAGCCGGGACAACTCGTTCAGCAGTTCGCGCCACCGATTGACCAGCTGAAATTCCGCACTGTCGAGCGGCCGTTCACCGGGCCATCCCACCTGCTGCAGCAAACGGTCGATGCGCGAGGCCCATGCGGCGGGCGGCTCCAGCGCTGAACTCTCGGCCTCGAACCCGGCGACCGCCCGGACGTTCTGCAGCCACCTGGCAGCACCGCTGCTGCCGTCCCGGGCTGGCAGCGCCGCCAGAAGCGCGGCCGGCCGCCAGACACGGTCCGGCAGGCGGCGCAGAAGTAACTCGAGGCGGCATTGTTCACCCGCATGGCCGCGGCCGGCGAATGGACTTCGCAGCAGCACGCTTACGTCGCGCGACGACAGTCCTCTGCTTGCCCACTCAAGCCAAAGAAGCGCCACGGCAACCAGCGGATAGTCGGCCAGCCGCCGCCCGTACGAGACGTTCACCGATGCCCGGTGGTTGCGGCCCCCTTGCTGCCATCCGGGCGCAAGGCCCTCCCTGATGAGACGCGTTGCACGCGGCGCATCCTGCTCGAGACCGGGGCAAACGATCGCAATCCGGGCCGCCGGCTGTGCCTGCAGCTGGCGGCGCGCCCAGTGTCCGGCGGACCGCAACTCGGCGACAGGGTCAGAGCAGGCAACGACGGTGGAAGTTCGCCGCAGATTCCTTGCCGCTACGTCGCGCGTTTTCCCACCGGCTTTTTCCAGCGCCCGGCGGAGTTCCATGACGGCAGGCGCCGGCCGATCGAATCCAACCCACACGAGTAACATGCCGCCGCGGATGGAACCCGAACGAACGAGGCTTGCGGCAAGTGCCGGAAGCATCGCGCTGTCGATCCAGCCATTTTCCTCGAGTTCCTGCCGATAAGCGCCGGCGATCGCAGCGAACAGTCTCTCGTCTTCGCTTCTCGCGAACCGCTCGAGTTCCTCCATCGGCACCCGCCAGTCCTGCAGCCGTTGCCAGGTCTGCTGCACCTGCCGCACGAGACCGCGCGGCTCGAGCAGGCGCTCGCCGACATGTGCCTGGAGCAACTGCTCCCACAAAAGTGCACTGTTGTGAGTATCGAGCCGCAGGGGCAAGGTTTCCTTCGACTCGCAGCGGGCGATCAGCGTGTCGAGCCAGGCCGCCCAGGAGACGATGCGCGGCGTGTGCCAGCTCTGCAATCCGCGGGCCACCTGCTGCGCGTCAAAAGCGCTGCGCAATTCGCGCGAAAGGCGTCTGCTGGCGGTAACAACCTCCGCGCCCTCGGCGACCGCATGGTGTAGCCACGAATACATGCCGGCAGACACGCGGGCTTAGTGCCGCCCTGCTCTCTTGCCTGGTTCCGGGCAGCACCGGTCGTGACGGTTCATATTGCTCCCTCATCACGCAGGCTGCGGATTTCCGCATCCGTATATCCGAGCTCATCGTGCAGTATTTCAACAGTGTGCTGCCCGATCAGCGGCGGTGCGTACCGGTATTCAACGGGCGTCGCCGAAAAATGCGCCGGGTTGGCAAGTGTCGGTACCCAATCGGCAAGGGCGTGCGGCAGGTGGCGAACAAGCTGTGCTTCCTGCGCATGCGCGCTGGCAAAGACAGCGGCCAGATCATTGATCGGCCCGGCAGGTACGCGATGGACGACCAGAGACTCAAGCCAGTCGGCGGTTTTTCGACGAGCGAAATGCCGGGCCAGTAGCCCGACGAGTTCATTACGACGTTCGACGCGCGCCGCGTTCGTTGCGTATTGCGGTCGGTCAGCGAGTTCGGGACAACCAAGGCACTCTGCGAGCGCGCGAAACTGGCGATCATTGCCCACTGCGAGCATAAGGTGACCGTCTTCGGTCCTGAATGCCTGGTAGGGAACGATGTTCGGATGCGCCGTGCCAAGCCGCTGCGGGACTTCTCCCGAGAGCAGATAGTTCAGCCCCTGGTTGGCAAGCCAGGCGACCTGGCTATCGAATAGCGGAACATCGATATGCTGTCCCGCACCGCTCTGCTGGCGCGACTGAAGTGCGGCCAATATTGCAGTGACTGCGTACATGCCCGCCATGATGTCGCACACTGCAACCCCGGTTTTCTGTGGACCTCCGCTTCCCTCGCCGTCAGGGGCGCCAGTGATGCTCATAAGCCCGGCGGACGCCTGCATCATCGCATCATAGCCGGGCTCTCGCGCCTGAGGACTGTTCTGCCCGTACGCAGATATCGAGCAGTAAATGAGTGCGGGATTCAGGTCGCACAGAACCGGCCAGTCCAGGCCGAATTTAGCCAGCGAGCCAACCCGGAAGTTCTCGATCATTACATCAGCGTTCGCCGCGAGCTTTCGCAGCACACGCTGGCCCGAGGGATTGGAGAGATCGATCGCAATCGATCTCTTGTTACGGTTCGCCGCCAGGAAATAAGCTGACTCGCCTGTCTGATGCCCTTCGCGATCGTGAAGCCAAGGAGGCCCCCATTGGCGTGTGTCGTCGCCGCTGCCCGGCCGCTCCACCTTGATGACGTCGGCACCGTAATCCCCCAGCAGTTGCGCCGCCCACGGCCCCGCAAGAACGCGGCTGAGGTCGAGGACTCTTATACCTTTAAGCGGTCCGTTCAACAGTAGCTTCCGGCGTCTGGCCTCATTGCTGGCTGACAGGCGAGATCGGCCGCGGGCGCAGACGAAAGCCGCTCGCCAAATATAAAAACCCGGCCAACCCGTTAGGGCTGGCCGGGCGGGTCCGCACGGAGATTGCGGATTGCGCGGCCGAATCGCCTGCCTCCGGATCCAGGATCCGTCAACAAACCGACTCAGCCAAGCTCCTCGACTTCGGCGCCCTTCACGTCTTCTTCCGGTGCCGGAGCCTGTTGTTCAGCAGGTTCTTTACGACCGTACCGAATCAGTAACTGCTCTGCCTGCTCTTCACTGACCCTGCTGATCGACCGTATGCTGACCGTATCGCGCATCAGCGAGCCGACGACAATCCCGTCTCCGCCAAATGGACAAAGCTGCTCGTCCCGTGACGAAAAGCTCAAGCGGAAAGAGGATCTCAGGTCAAAAGCCGGGCGAAACAAGCTGACATAGTAGGCCCGTTTGGCAGGTCCCCAGATCAGCAGATTGGAGTCGTCCAGCGGCGTATAGTCTCGGATAGTCCGGATCAGGATGCAATCGCTGCCGTTGTAATCGACGTCCCGGCCAGCTCCCGAACGGCCCTCCTCTGACCCCGCACACCCTGCTAAACCAGATGAGAACAGGACGACAACTAGCGGAATTACCACGACTTTTAGTTTACCCATAAGCGCCTCGGCTGACGAATTCGGCGTTATCGCACGCTCGCCGCCAATGGCCCATTTGACCGGCTGGCCAGACGTTAAGTTCAGCGGCCCTCCGCAGGAGAAGGCTCGGGCTCCGCCCTGCAAGGGGCGATCGGCCGGGCCGGATCGCGTATCCACTCACTCCAGGAGCCGGGGTAAAGCCGCGGGCGCGCTACCCCGGCCAATTCCGCCGATACGGCGAGATGGCAGGCAGTGACACCGGAACCGCACATGGCGGTCCAGTCGGCGGTCTCGGCGCTGCCGCCGGCGCCTTCCAGTGCCGCCACCCAAACCCTGCGAAGATCGTCCTGCGAACGCCAGCGGCCATCCTCGCTCAGGCTGTCGTTGAACGGGAAATTGCGAGCGCCGGGTATGTGACCCGCAACGCGATCGATGGGCTCCGTTATGCCGGCGAATCGTGCCGGGTCGCGAGCATCGACCAGCAGGTACGGCGTACCCCGCGCCAGCGCTTTCTCGACCTCCCCGGTTCTGACAATCATGCTGGGGTCGGGCGAGCCCTCGAACACAGCCGGCTCGATCTCCGGCGGATCGGATTCCAGCGGGAAGTCTGCATTCTTCCAGGCCGCCAAGCCGCCATCGAGAAGACGGACCGCCTGATGACCCATCCATCGCAGCATCCACCACAAGCGGGAAGCGATGGCGCCATTTCCCCCATCGTAGACGACGACCTTGCTGCGGCGCGAGATGCCCCAGCGGCCGAGCGTCCCTGCAAATGCAGCCGGGTCCGGCAGCGGATGCCGCCCGGTTTCGGCCGTGACCGGGGCCGCGAGATCGCGGTCGAGGTGCGCGTAGACCGCGCCGGGAATATGGTTTTCCAGGTAATGCAAAAAGCCCTTATCCGGCTCGGTCAGTTCGAAGCGGCAGTCCACGATCCGCCATGCCGGATTCGACAGCTGCTCACGCAGCTCCTGTACGTCGATCAAAACATCCGAGCGCGCCACAGCCTCCTCCACATCTCGAGATCCGCTCCAGTCTTGTACATGCGAATTTCCTCGGAGACAATACGCCGCCTGCAAGGCCCTGCAGCAGAAAAACGGAGATACAAATCCAGTGAAGAAAATTCTCGTCGGCCTGAAGCGCGTCGTCGATTTCAACGTCCGCGTAAGAGTCCGGCCCGACGGCAGCGGTGTCGATACGGACGGGGTGAAGATGAGCATCAATCCATTTGACGAGATTGCTCTCGAAGAAGCCCTGCGCATCAAGGAACGCGGCGAAGCCACTGAAATTGTTGCGGTATCCATCGGCAGCAGCGAGGCGCAGCAGCAACTTCGGACCGGTCTCGCCATGGGCGCGGATCGTGCAATCCTGGTCGAAACCGATGGTCCGCTGGACCAGCTGAGCGTCGCCGGTATCTTCCTGGCGCTGGTGAACAAGGAAAAGCCGGACCTCGTGCTGCTGGGTAAGCAAGCCATCGACAACGACAACAATCAGACCGGGCAAATGCTCGCGGCACTGTGGGACAGGCCCCAGGCGACTTTTGCATCGAAACTGGTTCTCAACGGCTCCTCAGCCACTGTCACGCGCGAAGTGGATGCCGGCCTGGAGGTCATCGAGGTCGATCTTCCTGCGGTCGTGACCACCGATCTGCGGCTGAACGAACCGCGTTACGTCAAGCTCCCGGACATTATGAAGGCCAAGAAAAAGCCGCTGGAGCACATCAAGGTTGCGGAGCTCGACGTTGCAGTTTCGCAGGAGCTCAAGGACCTGTCCTATGAACCGCCACCGCAACGTTCAAAAGGAGTCATCGTGGAAGATGTCGCGGCGCTCGTTTCGGCTCTGAAAGCCAAGGGGCTTGCCTGATGTCAAAGGTACTCGTCATCGCTGAACACGATGGCTCATCGCTCAACCCCAGCACCGCCAAGTGTGTCGCCTGTGCCAGTGAGCTGCCGGATGCCGAGGTTCATGTTGCGATTTTTTCCGATCACGGCGAAGAGGTAGCTGCCCAAGCGGCTCAACTGGAATCGGTCAACAAGGTGTTGCAAATCGACCGCGCCGAGAACAAGCACCCGCTGGCGGCAATTCTGGCACCGCAGGTTGTGGCGCTGGCCGGGAAGTATTCGCACCTGTTCGGACCTTCTACGACGTTCGGCAAGGACCTCATGGCCCGAATCGCCGCCCTGCTCAAGGTCAATCAGCTTAGCGACATCATGAGCGTCGAGGGCGCCAACCGTTTCAAGAGACCTGTTTACGCCGGTAACGCCATACTGACGGTCGAGACGCCGCCGGATAAACCGGTGGTTGCAACCGTTCGCACCGCGTCGTATCAGGCGGCCGAGAGCGGCAATAACGCTCCGGTCGAGAACATCGAAATTGCGGCGGAGCTGCCGCGGCACACTCGTTTTTTGGAGCTCAAAACCGGCAAATCGGACCGGCCGGATCTGCAGACAGCTACCACGGTCGTTTCGGGCGGTCGCGCTCTCGGCGGTTCGGAGAATTTCGATATTATCTACAAACTTGCCGATGTACTCGGGGCAGCCGTGGGCGCTTCACGTGCGGCCGTAGATGCCGGATATGTACCGAACGAAATGCAGGTAGGCCAGACCGGCAAGATCATCGCACCAGATCTGTACATTGCGGTCGGCATATCCGGCGCAATACAGCACTTAACAGGCATCAAGGATGCCGGCACTATCGTGGCCATTAACAAGGACGAAGATGCGCCCATATTCGAGGTCGCCGACATCGGGCTGGTAGGAGACTTGTTCAAACTGGTCCCTGAGCTGACTGAAGCGCTCGCCACCTAGGGAAGCTCTGCACAAGTGTGCGGAGCTTGCCTGCGGGGCATGGATGGCCCGCCGCGACAATCGCGTTAGCGATTGATAACGCGGGAGAAAGAGCGAAGCTTTGCTTTGCCCTTTCGACTCTGCAGAAGTCCAGGATGGACTTGTGCAGAGATTCCCTAGTGTCCTGAGTCAGAGTTGTTCGAGGATCGCCTCGGCCTTGCTTACCTCGAATTTTCCCGGCTCCTCCACCGCAAGGTGGGTGACGACACCATCCTCGACGACCATGGCAAAACGCTTGCCGCGCTTGCCCAGGCCGAACTTGCTGCCATCCATCTCGAGGCCAAGAGCCCTGGTAAAGTCGCCATTGCCATCGGCCAGCATTTTTACCTTGTCGTCGGCCTTCCGGTCCTTGCCCCAGGCATTCATGACAAACACGTCGTTTACCGCCATACAGGCAATGGTATCCACGCCCTTGCTCCTTATTTCATCAGCATGGTCGACAAAACCCGGCAGGTGATTCAGGGAGCAGGTCGGCGTAAATGCACCCGGCACCGACACCAGCACCACCTTTTTTCCTGAAAACAGCTCGTCGGTAGATATTTTTCCAGGACCGCTGTCCGTCATGATCGCGAGGTCACCCGTGGGTACCCGGTCGCCTTTCTTGATACTCATAAAGTCTCCTGAATGGGTTTCTGATCCGCCGCTTGTAATTTGTTCGAGACTTACAGCCGCTGCGCGCATCTTATGCCCCTTGCGATGCGGAGTCATGCAGTGTGCTGCCGCACCGATGCGATTGCCGCAGCCACGCGCATAAGCTCGAAATGCCCCAGCGCAGCATTCTATCGCTTCTCGAAAGGTATCGTTAGTGTCTGTTTTTACTTATTTTCCGATAAACGAGCTGCGCGCCAAGGAAAGCGGCAGCGCAAAAAGCCGCAACAAGCGGTAAGCGGTAAGCGGCGCCGCGCCCACGTATAATCAATTCAGTTCGGAGGACAGGTGAGTATGGAACTCAGCGAAGAACAGCAAATGATCAAAGCCGCAGCGCGCGAGTTTGCGCAAAACGAGATAGCACCCGTTGCGGCTGCTTTCGATGCGAGCGGGGAGTTTCCCAGCGAGACGATTCGCAAAGCAGGAGAACTCGGATTCATGGGCATCGAAGTTCCCCAGGAGTATGGGGGTGCCGGTTTCGACGCGCTCAGCTACGCGCTGGTGATCGAGGAAATTTCCGCGGCGGATGCAGCGCATGGAACGATCGTATCCGTCAATAATTCGCTTTACGGCACCGTGCTCCTGGACTACGGAACGGATGAGCAGAAACGCCGCTTCCTGGAACCGGTGGCCTCCGGGAAGGTCAACGGGGCCTACGCGCTCACCGAACCGCAGTCGGGCTCTGACGCCGCATCGATGCGTTCACGCGCGAAGCTGTCAGCGGACGGCTCCTTCTACAGGATTGATGCGAAGAAATCCTGGATCACATCCGGACCAGTCGCGAAATACCTTATCCTTTTTGCACGTACTGAAAAGGCCGACGCAGAGCACCCGGGCATCAGCGCCTTCGTCATAGACGCGGATCAGCCCGGGTTCCATCGTGGGAAAATCGAGCCGAAGCTCGGAATTCGAGCCTCCGCGACCTGCGAGATCGAGCTCACCGATTATGAATGCCCTGTCGACCAGCGCATCGGTGACGAGGGGGCCGGGTTCCGCATCGCGATGTCCGCACTCGATTCGGGACGCATCGGCATCGCAGCTCAGTCCCTCGGAATCGCCGAAGCCGCCTACCAGGCTGCTCTCGAGTATTCGCGAGAGCGAAAGGCGTTCGGGACGGAAATCGGAAGCTTCCAGGCGATTCAGTCCAAGATTGCCGATATGAAAATGCGCATCGAGGCTTCTCGCATGTTGATTTACAGGGCGGCTTGGAATAAACCGGTAATGAAAAAAGCCGGCGGGAAAAATACCCTGCACGGCAGTATCGCCAAGCTGTTCGCCTCGGAAACAGCCATGTTCGTCACCCACCAGGCGCTGCAGATTCACGGCGGAATGGGCTACAGCCGTGAATTGCCACTCGAACGTTACTTTCGTGACGCCAAGATTACCGAAATCTATGAAGGGACCAGCGAGATCCAACGCATCGTCATTGGCCGTCTCGAAACCGGCCTGCGATAGACTGGCTTCAGGCTTCGTTTTCGGCTACGTGGACGATTAGCCCGTCCAGTTCGTCACTCATCTCGATCTGGCAAGTCAGGCGGCTGTTCGATTTTCTCTCGTAAGCCGCATCAAGCATGCTGTCTTCCATATCGTCCATTTCCGGAAGCTTGTCCAGCCACGCCTCATCGATGTAACTGTGGCAGGTCGCACAAGCGCAGGCGCCGCCGCACTCTGCCACGATGCCGTCGATGTTATTGTTGATAGCGCCTTCCATGACGGAGTATCCAGTTTCTACCGCAACTTCGTGACGCTCACCACTGGGCGTGATGTAGATTACTTTCGGCATAAAAATATCTTCAGGCGGCTCAAAAAGCGCGCCATTGTAAGGACGGCTGGCGGATCGGTCAACGCGTCCGGGTTCAAATAAAAAACGATTTCCCGATGCTGGGGAGTCCCAGCGCGGGAGCGTAAGCCCAATGCCGCGGCAGGGCGGCTGCTCGCTGCAGCGGACCTGCCTGCGCGATGTGGTGTCGGTGCGCTAGATGCCGCGGTCCCTGGTCGCCAGTCGACGCTCCAGTTCCCGTTGCTGCTTTTGGGCGTTAAGTTCGGCCTGACGAATCTGCTTGTTCCGCTCTATGTCAGCCCTGATCACATCGATCCACTGGCGGGAGACGCGTCGCGAACGCTCCGTCTTGGCCGCGGCAGTGAATGCGTTGATAGCCTGTTCGTATTCCCCCAGGTTGTAGAGACACATGCCGAGGGAAATCTGCGCATTGTCCGGGCTCTTGAGGTCGCCAGCTTGCAGCCCCTCGCGCGCGGCATCGGCGCATTCCCGATATTGCCCGAGGTTGAGGTGGCTGTTTGCCAGCCGCACGTACATCTCACCGTCGTCGCTGCGGCGGGCCGCCTGCTCCAACGCAGGTATCGCCTTTTCATCTTCCATCGCAAGTGACCAGGCCTGCGACAGCAAACGGTAGTTCTTTTCGTTCTTCTCCACGCGCCCTCGTTCCAATTCTGTTTCGAGGAGTTGCGCGGCTTTGTAGGGCACCTCCTGCTGCATATAGAGCTGCGCCATGGTCACCAGTTCGCTTTCAGTGGTAAGAAGGCCCTGCGTGTGTGCAGCATCGTAAGCCGCCACCAGATTCTGGTCTTCGCCCAGTTCGGTGTAGGCACCGGCCAGCGTGAACCAGTATCGCTTCTTGGGCCAGTTCTGCAGCAGAATTTTGTGGATGTCGCGCACCATTGCGTAATTTTCCTGCTGGAAATACGCAAAGTTCAGCAAGACATACCAGTCTTCCTTGATCGGCACGTCGCGGCTTCTTGCAATTTCCATGGCACGCTCGATCGGTTCGATCATGTCCCCGTAGCGGTCCACCTGGTACAGGTTCTGCGCGTACAGGATGTAGGGCTCCGGCGGTGGATTGGATTCCATCGCGAACCACTGATCGAGATACCGCAGGGCTTCACGATATTCCTCCTGCATGGTGCTCAGCTGCGCCATTGTATATAGCGTCTGCTTTTTCATCTGCTCCTCGAGGCTGGGGATGCGGAGCAGTTCCTCGTAAGTTTCAATCGCCCGCCCGACTTCTTCCATGTTGTAATAGACGAAGCCGATATAGTTCAAAACGTTAGAGAGTTCATACTCGGTAAGTTTGCCGCGCCTGAGCGCATCCAGCGTTCGAAGCGCTGCCTGGTAGTCGTTCGCATCGACCTGTTCCTGGGCCTGCTGGATCTTGTCATACACTTCCTTGCTGACCGCCTGCGCCTCTTTGGTCTTCTGCTCCGGACGCTCATCCTCCTGTGCGTACACTGACGCAGAAGCCAGAATGAGGCCAGCGGCCAATACCAGAGCCAATCGCGGCAGGCGTCGAATTTTGCTGTTCATGATGCTTCCCTCTCGAAACCCGAACTCACAGGAACGATATTCATCCGGATTCTTATTCCTCGATCTTGAACGTAATGCGGGTTTTCACACCAGGCACTTCTACAGGCTGGCCATCGACAACCCTCGGCTTGTACTTGAACTTGAGCACTGCCTGGGATGCGGCTCGCTCGAACAGGCTGCTGGTCGAGTACAACACCTCCGGATCCTTGACAGTACCGGCTTCCGTCACGGTGAAGGACATATCCACATAGCCCTCAATGCCACGTGACAGGGCGCGCGCCGGATAAACAGGCGCAACGCGAACGATCGGGAGATAGTCGCCCTCGGCGACGTTCATTCCCCCGGGACCGCCTATGTTGATGTCGTTCGAAACGGACGGCGGCGGAATGTTCACGGACGCCGCGTTCGGGTCGAGCCTGTCCATATCCTGTGGCGGCGTTTCCGGCGGCTGTTCCGGCGGCGGCGGCGGCTTCTCCGGTTTCACATCTTCCGTCTGCACGTTTTCCGTTTTTTTGACCCGCACAAACTCGAGCTGATGACGTGCTCGCGGTTCGGTCATCGCTTTTTCTCCATATGCAATGAGCAGGTGCATTATAAAGAGGAGGCCCAGCGTGACGACCGTTCCCGTGACTATGGCAAACAGATATCTGCCTATCATGACTTAACTCTCCTGTGCGACGGGGTCGCAGTCAGCATTCTGTTCCATCCCTGTTCCTATCGTCCCGATCCTAGAGAATCTCTGCACAAGTCCATCCTGGACTTCTGCAGAGTCGAAAGGGCAAAGCAAA
>JBBDSK010000223.1:0-23665 GCA_040904985.1 Woeseia sp.
CACGATTCGCGCTGTGCTTGTCCGGCCACTGAAGGGTCGCTGAAGCAAGTTGGTAATCGGTACCGTCGGCGGTTGCGTGCACCACTTCATACTGCACGCTTGCATGACCTTCGGAACCGGCGGACCGCTCGACGACCAGTTGTACGGTCTCGCCCTCCGATCCTGCGCTGGACGGTGCCGCAAAACGAAAGCTGCCCTGAGGTACTTCCAGACTTCCATCCCGCGTCAGGTATAGCCCGGAGTCGATATCGCTTATCGCCACCGTACCGCTGCGAAAAAACGGGAAGGTTCCCCATGCACCAACAAAACTGCTGCTGTCCGAAAAAGGATAGGTGTCTAGTGATCCTGCGGTTACCGGTGATGCCGGATCACTGATATCGAGCACGGTCAGGCCGCGGCTGTAATTCGACATGTAATAGCGATTGCCACGGGTATAGCCGTTGTGGTCGATGGCGCGGCTCGGCCCCTCCCAGGACCCGACCAGCACCGGAGACCTGAGGTCGCTGATCGAAAAGACCCGCAGGTTGGTGTTGAGGCCGAGGTGCTGTTCATCCTGTTCGTCGTGGACGAACAGGTAGCGCTTGTCCTCCGACCACCAGCCGGAATGGACATAGGCGGCGTTCTCGTAAGCTGTGCTGCTGAGCCGCTGCGCATTTTCTGCCTCGGTAACGTCCCAGATATCGATGGTGTTTTCATTGAAATCGAACAGTACCTCGCACCAGTCGACCGCATTCACGCACTGCGAGTCCTTGCGCGCGTCGCGGATGACAGCCGAGGAGGCATCGTGCATGTAGTCGGCGGCCGAGGCGCCGCCCACGAACTCGGGCGAAGCCGGGTTCGCGAGAGAATACGACCGGTACTGACCGCCCGAGAGGTTGGAACCGGCGATCACCAGGAGCGGCGTGCTGGTCGTCAGCGACAGTCCGGTGCCGTAGTCGGAGTTCGTGAGGTAAGCATTATGTGCCGCGGCGAAGTCGCTGGTGTAACTGGTCTTGCGAATCGAGTGCGGCAGGCCACTCATGTCGATTACGAAAAGCCCGTCGGTCGAGCCATCGGTGGTCACGTAGGCGAAAGCCCGCCAACGCGCGGCCGCATCATCGAAGTGCTGGTAAACCTTGATGTCGCGCCAGCCTGCGGGTTGGCCGGCGATAAAATCTACCTCCCCAAGATTCTCAGGGTCTGTCACGTCGATGACCGCCGTCCCGCTGTTATAGCCGACGATGGCGTATTCGCGGCCGGTGTTGAGATCGAGAAAGCCCCACACATCGGTAGCTGAAGCCGGCTTCGCGCTGACGTCGGTAAAAGAAAAATGTGCCAGCAAATCGACGGCTTCACAGCTCAGATCGCCGGCCATTCCGTCGGTGCAAGGACTCGCCGGCGCGCCGCCCGATTTCAGTTTCTGGTGCAGGCTGATGAGCCTCTCCGCTTGTCCCACCTTCGGCCCCTCGATCGCTTTCCGGTCTGCAACGACATGAAAGCCGCGGTCCTTCAACAAGTCGCGAAACTGCGGCGGTACGCCGGTGAGCGTGGATATGCCGGAACGCCCGGCAAAATGCCCGCCGCGCCTGATAAAACCGCCAGTAACATCGATCATGCCGCTGACGACGTGGAACAGGTCTTCCGGGTTATGCACCGGGTACGTGCCTTCTGCGACACGGAGTTCGCTGCCCTTACCGGCCATGCCAAGCGCGTAGCTCAGGGACCCGCAAGGGGCGGATTCGTCGGTGCAGCTGCCGCTGTCGGTGCCGTCCTCGGCCACAAAAAGCGGTCCATCATCACGTCCGTGCGCGAATACATTGGTCGCCGAAAAGAACGCGGCGGCGAGCAAAGCAGTGGCGGCGAGAAGGTGAGAATGCGACATTCGCCTGACTCTAGCCGAATAGAGGCCGGATGATTCGATAAAAGCCACATGCCACTCCTGTTCAAGGCCGGCCGGCCGCCCTGCAGGATATCAAAAGGAGAGGATTCTCAGCAGAGTCTCACTCCCGTGGAGCGGCTGCGAGTCACTGATGGGCCTGCCCGGAACGGGCGGACGGCCTCAACGAGGTTTTCGGGAGCGACCGGTGGCCAGCGCGCCTGCAGCCACTTCAAGTGATGTAGTGGTGAGGGTTGGAAAACCTGTGACGCGGGTCACAGGCCGTGTCCGCTGCAACAAAGTACGGCGACTATCGTCGTGTCCGGACTACGCCGTCTGTGATGGCAGTCACGGCGCCCCCATGAATGCTGTTGTTACCGTGAGCACTTTCGCTGCGCGTGAGCGGGCGCCCGAACGGCTTCGATCACTCGGTATCCGGAGAACGACCATGAAAATCGCTTCATTGGCGATCTGCACCATCCTGCTGCTGATTGGCGGTTGCGCTTCGATGAGCGGAGACGAGTGCACCATGAGCGATTGGCACACCGTCGGTTTTGAAGACGGTTCTCGCGGCTATACGGCGGATCGGCTGGGCAACTACCGGAAGGACTGTGCCAAGCACGGAATCACTCCGGATTTGCGTTCTTATCAGGCAGGACGTGATGAAGGGCTGCAGGAGTATTGCCAGCCGTCGCGCGGTTTTAGTCTCGGCGCCAGCGGAGGCCGCTATAACGGGGTCTGCAACGTTCACCTGGAGCCGCAGTTTCTCGACGCTTACCGCTCTGGCAGCCAGCTTTATGTCCTCCGGTCGAACGTCAACTCCGCGGCGTACCAGATTAATGCCAAGGAAAATGAACTGGTGCAGATCAAAGCCACCGTCCGCGATAAGCAGGCCGCGCTGATCAGCTCGGAAAGTACCACCGAAGAACGGATTTTGCTGCTTGCCGATCTCAAAGATTTGTCGGAAAGAACCGGTCAGCTGGAATCGGAAATCGACCTTCTGATCGACGAGCGCGCGCGGCACGAAGAGCAACTGGCGGCGTACGAAACATCGCTCGCAGCCTCCGGTTACTGACGCCGCTCCGCTTCCGTTCGCTTCTCTTCCCGCGGCGGCACTGAAGCAGCGAAGAGCCGGCGCCTGCTCTCGTCCGCCCGCCGGTCTTCGTGGTGCGCAAAGCGGCAGCTGCAGTCGACGGCATCGCAGTTCGGTAACGGAATTCGCGGCGCTTCGCTTGAAAGGAAGCGCTGTCCTTCAATTGATCGGGCGGCCTTGCAGGCCTTTTCTCCCGGCTGAATCGAGACTGCGTGATAACCGTCGCTCATGTTTCGCAGGTCGCCCGGTGCATCCATATCGCCGGGAGTTGTCGATACTTTGCGTCTCGCCTCTTCCACATGCCCGCCACGGCTGCGCCTTCTGAAGAACACCGCAATGAGAATGATGAGCAACGCGATGCCGATAATGAGCTTCATGTGTCGCCTGCTGGCTGCCGCCGGAGTCCTACTGTAACCGGGCAGACACTGATCCGCATCCTGCGCCGCTGAACCCGCACCTCGTCGCGCGCTTTAGTGCCGCAGTGCCTCGTGCGCCAAGCGCTCGCCCTGTAAGAGTTACACCCCCTGGCCGCTCTGAGGTAAATCCTACACGGGTTCCGAGCGAGCCCGGCAGAGGCGGCCCCACTGCTATGCCGCCGGAACCGGCGCTGCTGAATTGGCACGATAGATGCAACTGCACATTGATGCGCTTTTCAATGGCCCCGCCTCACCGGCGCCGGGTAATAACGATCACAAGCGCTTCGATCCGAGGAGCAACCATTGAATAAACGGATTGTATTTGTCGATCCCGCGGCCCCTGCGCAATACGACGAAAGAAATCTTGAGACGGGCGGGATCGGCAGCACCGAAGCGACACTTCTCCGCATTGCCGGCGCTCTGGCATCGCGCAACTCTGTAAGCATAGTGCAGGGGACGCGCGAATTGAGCCGAAGCGACAGCTATGGTGTTGTGTATATGCCCTACCGGCACAAGACGGACACCGTGGACGGAGCAGAAGTGGACGCTGTCATCGTCATCCGAAGTCACAAGATTTTGCCGCGATTGCGGCGCCAGTTTCCGGATGCGGCGTTGTTTCTGTGGATGCCTTGTATGCGGGGCCGTCGTCTCCGCGCGCTCGCCCGCAACTGTGTCAATACCGACACCACCCTGGTCGCGGCGTCCGATTATCAGCTCGATGTCACGCGACGGTTCTGCGCTGCGCAGGATCCGGCAGCCGCCAGGAAATTGCGCGCGATCAGAATTTACAACCCGCTGGTGCCGGGACTGGTTCCGGACGGCAGCGCCTGGGACCCCGACAAACTGCTTTTTCTCAGTTCCCCGCACAAGGGCCTGGAACAGGTGCTCGATGTGTTCGCCATGCTGAAAAGGCGCTGCCGCTCGATTCGGCTGTGCATTGCAAATCCGGGCTATATCAACTGCCGGATACCCCGCAGCGACGGGGTGATCCTGCTGGGCACGTTGCCGCACCAGCAGGTGTTCCGCCATTTGCGGGATTCGCTGTGCCTCTTCTATCCGCAATATGCTTTTGCGGAAACGTTCGGAATGGTATTGGCGGAGGCGAATGCCGTCGGCACGCCGGCGCTGGCACATCCTCATGGCTCCGCTCCCGAAATCCTGTCGGGGGGCGATCAGTTGTGCGACTGTCGCGATCTCGCCGAAGTCTGCAACCGGGTAATGCGATGGCGCGACGGCGAGCGACCGGTACCCGGGCCCACGGATCGCTTTGCGATGAAGAACGTGGTGAGCGACTGGGAGGAGCTACTCGACATGCCTGCGCCGCCGGCCCTTGCCGCTTCCATGGATTACGCGTCCGCGCGAGCATAGTGCCGCCCGCTGATTGAATCGTCACCGGCCGGATGCTTGCCAATGGATGACCAGGGACAAGCGACCAATCTCGAAGAGCTGCTGGACGAACTGACCCAGGCGGGTGAGAAGGACGGGAAGGTCAGTGTCGGGGCTTTGATCGAATGCGTCGGGCGCCGCTCCTTTGGACCGCTTCTGATGCTTGCGGGCCTTATCGCCTTGTCTCCAGCCAGCGGCATACCGGGAATGCCGACAACCGTTGCCACGCTCGTGGTGGTGGTCGCCGTCCAGTTTCTGTTGCGCCGGGATCATTTCTGGCTGCCGCAGTGGCTCTTGAACCGGAAGGTACAGCACAAGCGTCTCTGCAAGATGATAAAGGTGCTGCGCCGTCCAGCAATATTCATCGATCGTTTTCTCCGGCCGCGGCTGGTGTTCATGACCCATCATGCCGGCATCTACGCCATAGCCATACTTTGCATCATCATCGCCGCAACGATGCCGCCTCTGGAAATCATGCCGTTCGCCGCCACGGCTGCCGGCGCGGCTCTTGCAACCTTCGGCCTTGCCCTGATTTCTAACGACGGGCTCGTCGGTCTGATCGCGGTGGCGATCACGGGGGTGGTTGCAGGGCTGGTGAGCTATAGCTTCCTCTGATATCGCGTTAGATAGAAGGAGGTTATGCTTGCGGCCTTTCAGTAATGCGCCCGGGGGCGCGCCGGTACGGAGGCAGTAAATGAGCAAGGTGGAATCACGCGCCGAAAACCGCCCGGACGACAGCGTTCGGGCCATGGATCCGCCGTCGTCGGACGCCAAGGCGGAGCGCGCCAGGGATCCGGTCTGCGGCATGAACGTCGACCCGGCAAGCGCGCGTTCCCTGTCCATTGCCGGCCAGACGCACTACTTCTGCAGCGCCGGTTGTCGGGAAAAGTTCGCTGCCGATCCTGAAAGGTACTTGCAACCCGAGGAGGCCGAGCCAGCGGCTGCTCCGGCCGGCGCGATATGGACCTGCCCCATGCACCCTGAAATCCGGCGCAGTGAGCCGGGAGCCTGCCCGATTTGCGGCATGGCGCTGGAGCCGCTGGAACCGACTGCCGATGAGGGTGAAAACGAGGAGCTGAATGACATGTGGCGGCGCTTCATCATAAGTGCCGTTCTGACCGCACCGTTGTTGTGGTCGATGCTTGGCGAATTGTGGCCGGACATCAACCCGATGGAGCTGTTCGGGCACGGCCCGGTTGCCTGGGGGCAGTTGCTTCTTGCAACACCGGTAGTGCTGTGGGGTGGGTGGCCTTTTTTCGTTCGCGGCTGGCAATCGATTCGGTCCCGCAACCTCAACATGTTTACGCTCATCGCCCTCGGCACCGGTGCCGCCTGGCTTTTTTCGCTGTTTGCAACGGTTATGCCGGGCGCTTTACCGGCCTCGTTCCGCGGTCCCTCAGGTGAGCCGCCCCTTTATTTCGAGGCGGCCGCGGTCATTGTGACGCTCGTGCTGATGGGCCAGGTTCTGGAACTCCGCGCCCGCGCGCAGACCTCCGGAGCGATCCGCGCATTGCTGCGCCTGGCGCCAAAAACGGCGCACAGGCTGGATGAGCAAGGCATCGAAACCGATGTGCCACTTGAAGAGGTCAGAGAGGGCGACCGCCTCCGTGTGCGCCCGGGTGAGAACATTCCGGTCGACGGCAAGGTGCTGGAGGGCTCGAGCCATGTGGACGAATCCATGCTGACGGGAGAGCCGGCGCCCGTTCGAAAGAGCGAGGACGAGCCGCTGTCGGCAGGCACCACGAATGGCAGTAGCAGCTTCGTCATGCGCGCGGAGCGTGTCGGCAGCGATACATTGCTGTCCCAGATCGTACACATGGTGGCTCAGGCGCAGAGATCGCGAGCGCCAGTGCAGCGGCTGGTAGACAAAGTCGCCGCCTGGTTCGTGCCGGCGGTTGTCGCCGTTGCGGTAATCGCGGCTGCGATTTGGGCACTCGTCGGCCCGCCGCCGCAATTTACGTTCGCGCTGCTGGTGGCCGTCTCCGTTCTGATCATCGCCTGCCCGTGCGCGCTGGGGCTGGCGACGCCGATGTCCATCATGGTTGGCGTGGGGCGTGGAGCGCAGGAAGGCGTCCTGATCAAGGATGCGGCCGCTCTTGAGCGTTTGGAGAAGGTGACCACTGTGGTCGCCGACAAGACTGGCACGCTGACGGAAGGGAAGCCGAGTTTGCAGCGTGTGATAGCTTTGCAAGGGTTCAGCGAGCATGAACTGCTGCGCCTGGTGGCGACAGTCGAATCGTCCAGCGAACACCCGTTGGCGCGGGCGATCGTGGAGGGCGCCCGGGCAGGTAACGGCATTGGGGCTGAGGCGACCGCCTTCGACTCTGACCCTGGCCTCGGCGTTTGGGGGCGGGTGGAGAACCGCCGCATTCTGGTCGGTAACCTGCGGCTCATGCAACAGCATGAGGTCGACGCAGATGAACTTAACATACTTGCCGAGGCGGAACGGACTCAGGGAGCGACGGCCGTATACGCGGCCGTAGACGGTAAGCCGGCAGGTCTTCTCGTCATCGCCGACGCCATAAAATCCTCCACGCCCGCGGCCATCCAGGCGCTGCGCAAAGCGGGTGTCCGCGTGATCATGCTGACAGGAGACGACGCCCGTACCGCCGAGGCGGTGGGGCGCAAGCTCGGCGTTGACGAAGTCATCGCGGACGTGCTGCCACAGGACAAGGCTGCGATAGTCAAACGCTTGCAGAGCGAAGGCCAGGTCGTCGCCATGGCCGGCGATGGCGTCAACGACGCGCCGGCGCTTGCGCAGGCCGATGTCGGTATCGCGATGGGCACCGGAACCGACGTGGCGATGGAATCGGCCGGTGTCACGCTGGTCAGGGGCGATCTTGGCGGTATCGCGCGCGCGCTTCTGTTGTCGCGGCTCACAATGCGTAACATTCGCCAGAACCTCGTTTTTGCCTTTGGCTACAACGCGCTCGGCATTCCCATCGCGGCCGGGCTCCTTTATCCCGTGTTCGGCCTGTTGCTGTCACCGGTCATCGCGAGCCTCGCGATGAGCCTGTCCTCGGTATCGGTGATCAGCAATTCGCTGCGACTGCGCGCTATGCAACTTTAGCGGGAACTCGGCTCAGCGATACGACTGGAACACGCTGGCCCTACCATCGTGGCCAACGAGCAGCACGTCGTAGGGATCCTGCGCATCGCCGTAGGCGGGGCCGTCCATTCCCGGAGAGCCACGAGGCATCGCCGGCACGGCCAGGCCGACCGCTTCAGGATGCTCCTCGACCAGCCTGTGGATGTCAGCCGCCGGGACATGTCCTTCGATGGCGTAGCCGTCAATCGCAGCCGTGTGGCAGGAACCGTAGCGCGCGGGCATGCCGAGGCGCACTCTGGCGTCGGCGTTACCGCCGTCATGGCTTGTCACGGTAAAGCCGTTTTGCTGCAAATGCTTCACCCACTCCTTGCAGCATCCGCAAGAAGGGCCGGTCCATACTTCGATGTCCCGGCTCGCTGCGAAGGCGCGGCCGGCAAATGGGGCTACCACGGCTGCGAAAACGAGCGAGGCGAGAAAATTGCGGCGGCGCAAGAGCGGTAGCGTTTCTGCTTCGATGCTGACGGATGCAGCGGCGATTTTCCGCTCGACTGCCGCGCGGTCGATTCCGGGCCGGTAATTCATCCCTTTCTCCTGTGAGACTTCAGTGATGTGGCGCAGGTCGGTGTTTATGCCCGTTTTCAGGCTCTTTTTCCAGCCATGACGCGCACAGGTTCTCCGACTGCCGCCGGTAGCGCCGGTTCCCGCGCCAGCGCGGGAAGAGCGCCAGTGACTTGTTGCCGGATGAAATAAACGGGCGGGTCAGCCGGTCTTGTTCTCCATGCCCTCACGCTGCGGCCATGAAGAATGATTAAATTGGCTTTGCTGGTTGCACTGCCGGCGCCACCGCGGCTGGATCGCCGACTGGTCGCACATCCAGGCAACAAAGGTTGAGAATGACATCATTGAACAGGCCGCAAGCCTGTCCGGAGCCACTGAAGCACCTCCTGGCCGTCCTCGCGCTCGGCATTCTGTCCACGAGTGCGCGTGCCGCCATTGTCGAGGTGTTTGTCTCGGAAGGAGACGGACAGGCAGCAACGCAGCGTGAGGTCGTTCTGCATAATGCCTCGACGGGTTTCGAAAGGTCGAGCAAAAGCAACTCGGTGGGGCGAGCGCGCTTCACAGGGGTACCCTCGGCATCCGGTTACGCAGTAATTGTGGACGGCGCCGAGCTTGTATCGGGCCTCCGGCTGCGGAGCAATGAGTCGCGGGCGGTACAGGCGAGACTCATCGAGAACATCACGGTAACGGCGGCACGCATGGCCGCGGCGATCAATACGCTGGACGCCGAAGTCAGCAGTACGCTCGATCGCAGGCAGTTGCAGGCCATGCCGCTGGAGGCACGGGATCTGTCGCGGGCATTACTCAGGTTGCCGAATGTCGTTCCGTCAACCGGTTTTTTTCCCGAAGCGCCGCCGGTGTCCATCAATGGCGCGAACGGGCTCTTTACGCAATACCTGATCGACGGGCTCGACAACAATGAAAACTTTCTTGGCGGTCCCAAATTTCCGGTATCGACCGGATTCGCTTCCGACGTGACGGTGCTGGCCTCGTCGTGGCCGGCGGAGTACGGCCGCACAGGCAACGGTGTCGTCAACGTAACGTCGCGCTCGGGGACCAATGAGTGGTTCGGTGAGGCATTTTATCTCCTGCGGCCGGGTCCGCCGCTGGACGCATCGACTCCCTTCGCCAGCCGCGATCTTTCCGGAAATCCCGTGCGCGATGGCTTTCGCCGTGACCAGTTCGGCTTTTCGCTCGGCGGTCCGATAGAGCGTGACCGCACTTTTTTCCATGGCAATGTGGAGTACAGCAAGGATGAGAAGGACAATCGGCTGTCTTCCCCCGCGCTTGGCATCAGCGGGATCGTTCCCGGACAAAACGAGTCCCTGCTCGCGTCCCTGAAGCTGGATCACCATTTGAACGGCAACTGGCGCCTGACAGGGCGCGTTGCTCACGGGGATATCACCATAGAGCGCCAGGGCGGCGGGCTGGAGGGTGGCGTTACTTTCCCCTCGGCAGGATCGGTGCAGGAACGGGGCTCGACACTGGCGGCAATCACGGCCATTTACGACTCGGCTTTCATTGTCTCCGAGACCAGCATTGCCTACAGCCGTTTTGCCTGGGACTACGCGCAACCGCTAGAGTCCACCGGACCGCAGGTTACTGTGGAAGCGCCGAACGGGCTTGTTGCCGCAGTTCTCGGTCATCCCGGTTTCAGTTTTGACGAGCGTGAAGATTCATTACAGATGCGCCAAAGCTTCAGCCTCGAGCGCGGCCTGCATGCGATCAGATTCGGTTTTGACGCAATGCGGTCGGATTTAAGCCTTGCGGGCGGCGGTAATCCGGCGGGTAATTACCGCGTCCGTCTGACGGATGAGGAACTCGAGCAGGTACGAAGTCTGGACACCGGTATGAGTCTCGGCGTGGGCGATCTTCCGCTGACTGCGGAAGTCGTTGAATACGCGGTGGAGCTTCGCCCGGCGCGCTTCGGCGACAAACAGGATCAGCTCGGACTCTATCTCGAGGACCGGGTGAGCCTGTCACAGGACCTGACGCTGACTGCCGGCCTGCGCTGGGATTACGACAGTCTCACGCGGGCCGGCGCGTCCTCCGCCGATCGGGACAACATTGCTCCCCGGCTCGCGATCAACTGGCGCGCCAGCGACCGCCTGGCGTTGCGAGCCGGTGCAGGCGTCTATCACGAGCGGATCCCGTACACGGTGCTGTCGGACGCACTGCAGCAAAACACTCAATCAGCGGCTTTTCACGCGCAACTGGGGGCGCTCATCGAGGAGGGCCTGTTGCCGGGGGTGACGAACCCGGCCAGCGTTACCTTCGATGGAAATCTGGTCGTTAATCCCGCCTGCCCGCAGGGTTTTCTGCGCTGCCCGACTCCCGATCAGGTATCGGGACTGCGCGAGTCGGCGATCTCGAACGAGCGGCGCATCCTGAATCCGGGCGGGCTCGACAGTCCTTATACCAGGCAGTTTTCCGCGGGCCTGCAATGGCAGGTGAGCGATGACACGATCGCTTCAGCGGATTTCCTGTTTTATCGCGGCTTCAACCAGCTGCGCATCCGGGATCTGAATGCACCGGCACCGTTTTCGCCGGATCAATCCAGCCTGACGCCAGGCAACATCGAACTCCTGCGTGGACTGCCGACGGATACCGAACGCAGAAACCTCGCAGAATCGCTGGGCCTTATCCGCAGCCAGGCGGCGGCGGATGCAACCCGTCCGGTGGCGCCGGTCCCGGGTGGCGCGCGGCAAATCGTGGTGTCGGAAACGGCCGGCGAGTCCCGCTACAAAGCGCTCGTGCTGGCGCTCGAAAAAGAGCCCGCCGACGACCCGCTGGGCTATCTTCTGACTTACACCCTGTCGGAGCTGACCAATAATACGGACGACATCAATTTCCGCGCTGCAAACTCCAACCGCTTCGACGAGGACTGGGGTCCTTCGATTAATGATCGGCGCCATGTTATCTCCGCGATCCTTTATCTGTATCCGCTCGAGAGCGTGTCGATTGCGTTGGCAGGGCAGTTCGAGTCCGGCCAGCCCATCAACCGGATACCCGATGCCAGCATCTTCGGCACGACCGATCTCAACGGTGACGGCGCATCGTTCGCTGACGCCTATCTCGGCAATTCCGATCGAGCTCCCGGCGAGTCACGAAACTCCGGGCGCCTGCCCTGGGCATCGACGGTGGATCTCGGTGTTCGCTACCGTCCGCAGCTGGGCGACGGCCGGCTGGAGATTTCCGCCGACATATTCAATTTGTTCAACGAAGAAAATCTCTCCGGCTTTGCCAACTCGGCAACACAGTCGAACCAGGTCCAGATTGCGGGGCAGCCGTTCACGCAGCGAAATGCCGGCGCGCCACGTCAATTCCAGTTCGGCATGCGCTACCTGTTTTGACGTTGCCGTTACTCCAACAACGGGCTTTAGCGTGAGCAGTCGCAAAGCCATGAAACGCTTCGCGCCATTTTTTGCACTCCTTATCCTCGGCGGGGCCCACGCAACATCGCCAGCGCTGGCTGCCGCTGACGAGCAATTGCACGCATGGCCGGAGGTGCAAAGGCTCGGGAGTGGCCAGACCGTATACTTCAATGCATGGGGCGGCGATCCGGCCATTAATCGTTACATCGACTGGGCGGCCGCGAAACTGCTGGAGGACTTCGGCCTGCGCCTCGTGCACGTGAAAGTGACGGACATCGCCGAGTCTGTCAGCCGCATCATGGCGGAGCGGGCCGCCGGCCGGGATGCCAACGGATCAGTCGACTTGCTGTGGATCAACGGCGAAAACTATGCGGCGCTCAAGAGGGCCGGGCTGTTGTGGGGCCCTTGGACGGCAGCCCTTCCGAACGCGCGACTCATCGACTGGCAGGGCAATCCGACCACGCGGATTGATGCAACGCTGCCAACGGAAGGCTACGAACTTCCCTGGGGCACGTCCGCATTCACGCTGTTCCATGATCGCTCGCACGTGCAATCTCCACCGGCCGTTCCCGCCGCGCTTCTTCAATGGATGGAAGCTCACCCTGGCCGCTTCACCTACCCGCAGCCTCCTTCTTTTCTCGGTACTGCATTTCTCAAGCAAATGCTTCTGCTGCTGGCCGCGGACAGCGGGCGGCTGCAGCGGCCGGCGGCGGACGATTTTGATCAGGTAACCGCCGTTCTGTGGGAATGGCTGGATCGGGCGCACGCTGTCATGTGGCGCCGCGGCCGATTGTTCCCGCGCAGCGGCCCGGCGCAGCGCGAGTTGCTGGGGCTCGGTGAAATCCACTGGATGATGTCGTACAACCCTGCAGAAGCCAGTCGCGCCATCCGCCAGGGCGACTTGCCGGATACCATCGCCGGACTCCACTTCAACGGGGGTGCGCTCGGCAACAGTCATTTCGTCGCAATTCCCTACAATGCCGGAGCGAAGGAGGGCGCGATGCTCGTCGCGAATTTCCTGATTTCACCGGAAGCGCAGGCCGGAAAAGCCGACGAAGAACGTTGGGGGGATCCCACGGTGCTGGAGGTCGACGCCTTGAGCGAGGCGGATCGGGCCCGGTTTGAATCGCTCCAGCGCGGCGCGGCGACACCCGGACCGCCCGCGGAGATACTGCCGGAGCCGCACCCGAGCTGGTCCACCGCCCTCGAGCGCGCGTGGCTCGAGCGCTACCTGCGATGAGGCGTCCGGGCATCCTGATCCTGCTGCTTGTGTCCGGCGTTCCGACCGTCGCCGGACTGGTCGCTGCATTGTGGTTCGGGCTCGACGCAGCTGCATTCCTGCGCGTGCTCAATACGCCGGGCGTCGGCCTGTCAATTGCCTCTTCGGTGTGGACCGGCGTTTCGGCCACCTTGCTGTCCCTGATGCTGGCGCACGTTGTCCTCGCCGTCGCCAACACCGGCAACTGGCGCCGACGGCTCACGGCGCTCTCACTGCCGTTTCTCGCAATGCCGCATCTTGCGACAGGTATCGGAGTGGCGCTGGTACTGGCACCGTCGGGTCTTTTGCTACGGCTTCTATCGCCTTGGGCAACCGGCTTCACCGAGCCTCCGGACTGGTTCAGCGTGCACGATCCGTACGGCCTGTCGTTGATCGCAGGCCTGATGCTCAAGGAAACGGCTTTCCTCGTCCTTGTGCTGTCTGCCGCACAGTCACAGGCTCCGACCGGTCGCCTGCTGCTGCAGGCTCGGTCGCTCGGTTATGGCCGTCTCAAGAGCTGGTTGGTGGCGGTTGCCCCGCTCCTGCAGCAGCAGATCGGGCTGCCGCTCGCCGCGGTGCTGGTGTTCGGTATCACGAACGTGGAGATGGCTATTCCGCTGGGCCCCGGTCTGCCGCCCACTTTTTCGGTGCTGTTGTGGAGCTGGTTCGTGGACGCGGATCCGCAGGTTCACGCCCAGGCATGGGCGGGTTCGCTCCTGCTTCTTCTCGTTACCGCGCTCACCGTGCTCGCCGCGTCACGCCTGGCAAGCGGGGTCGGCTCTCTCTGGCGGCGGTGGGCCGAAAGCGGATCCAGACTGAGGCGAGAACGCAGCCTTCGCGGCGCCGCATGCACGATTATGGGCGGTATGTGGATTCTGGGCATTCTTGCGCTTGTGGCAATTCTGCTGCGAGCGGCCGCCGGCCCCTGGCGTTTTCCGCAGGTGCTGCCCTCATCGACGGGGGCCGATAGTTTCGCCGCCTGGTCGGCCGCGCTGCCTGGCGGCAGCAACGTCGCCGGGACGACCGTCGTTCTTGCACTGGCGACAGCCGTGGCCGGCGCGCTCCTGGTCTTGCCGGCCGCGGAGGCGCTGCGCGGCGACGCGAATGGCCGCCGCAAACTCGGCACCTGTCTTTTCCTGCCGCTTCTGCTGCCGCAAATCACATTTCTTTTCGGCGTTCAGGTGCTACTCGTGAGTGCCGGAATCGACGGTACGTTCGCTGCGGTATTGTGGAGTCACCTGATCTTCGCGCTTCCGTATGTGTGGGGCGTCATCGGGCCTGCGCGCGCCGCAATCGACCCGCGCTATGCTGCCGTTGGACGTACGCTCGGCGCCGGCCCCGTTCGCGTCTGGATGACGGTGACGGCCCCCTTGACGCTTCGGTCGATGCTACTGGCGATGGCGCTTGCTTTTTCAGTCAGCGTTGCGCTCTACCTGCCGACGCTTTTTGCCGGCGCCGGCCGCGTCGCCACTGCCGCTACGGAGGCTGCGGCGAGTGCCGGGTCCGGAACGTTGCGCCTCGCGGCAATGCACTCGGTGTGGCTAGCCGTTTTTCCGCTCCTGGCGTTCGCGGCAGCGTATGCGGCAAGTGCCGCCGTTTTTCGCCACCGGCGCGGCGTTCCGCGGTGACGGTGGCGGGTGACAACTGTCTGGCCATACGGCAACTGTCCCTGCGGGTCGACGGGCAGATGCTGTTTCGTACTCTGGACCTTGCAGTGGCGCCGGGTACCGTAGTGGTGGTGACCGGGCCCAGCGGTGCCGGCAAGTCGAGCCTGCTCGCGTTCCTCTGCGGCACACTGCCGCCGGAGTTCGACGCACAAGGCGCGGTCTGGTTGGACGGCGACGACATCTCGCGCTTGCCGCCGGAAAAGCGGGGGCTCGGCATTCTCTTTCAGGAGCCGCTTCTGTTTCCGCATTTGTCGGTTCGCGGCAATCTGCTATTCGGCTTGCGCGAAGGTGACAGCCGTAAGACGCGTCGCCTTATCGTTGACAGGGAACTCGACGCGATGGGTCTTGCCGGCTTCGGCGACCGCGACCCGGTAACACTGTCGGGCGGGCAAAAAGCGCGCGTTGCGCTTCTTCGGGTCCTTTTGGCGAGGCCGCGCGCTCTGTTGCTCGATGAGCCGTTCCTCGGGCTCGACGATGCAAATCGCGCTAAAGTACGGCAACTGGTGTTCGATGAAATCAGGCGGCGCCAGCTGCCGACACTTCTTGTTACCCACGACAGGGACGACGTCGCCTGCGCCGATGGACCGGTCGTCGCATTGACGCGGCCGTAGCGGAGAGGAGGAACCCTTACATGCTGGACGCTGCGCTTCGCCCTCTGATTGATGGCCCGCTGAACATGGTCGGGCGCATGCTGGCACAGCGTGGCGTGCGGGCTACTGCAGTGACTATGGCGGGGCTGGCTGCCGGGCTGCTCGCTGCGGTATCCATCGCGTTACAGGAATACGCGGCCGGTTTTGTTCTCATTCTTCTCAATCGACTGCTGGACGGTTTGGACGGTGCGGTCGCGAGGGCAACGGTGGCGACCGATCGCGGCGGCTACCTCGACACGGTAGTTGACTACGTCTTTTACGCCGGCGTGCCACTGGCTTTTGCCTTCGCTGACCCGTCCCGGCACGCGTTGCCGGCGGCCGCTCTGCTGGCCGGTTTTTGCCTCACCTGCTCGAGCTTTCTGACCTTTGCGGCAATCGCCGCCCGGCGCGGGCTCGTAACGGAGTCGCAGGGGCGAAAATCCTTTTTTTATTCGGCGGGTCTGGTGGAGGGAACCGAGACCATTGTATTTTTCCTGCTGATGGCGGCCATCCCGGCCTGGTTCCCGGCGCTTGCCTGGCTCTTTGCGGGCCTTTGCGGCCTGACTGCTATACAGCGCGCGGTCCTGGCATTGCAACGTTTCCGATGAGGCGCCCGGTGCGGAATCCTGAAATAAATGGCCCGGCGGCCGGGTCTGTTGAGGTAGCTTGAAGTTTTCAAACAACCATTCAGGAGCACAAGGGCTTGCGCGCTAGCCTCGCGCGAACTCTGCTGGTGCTGCTCGTTGCGGCGGCGGTCGCGGCGTACTTTGCCTTCGATTTGCAGCAGCATCTGTCGCTGTCTGCGCTGAAGGCCCAGCGGGACGCTCTGGCAGCGTACGCCGGGGCAAGGCCGGTTGCGGCGATTGGCAGCTATTTCGCTGCCTATGTGCTGGTGACGGCACTTTCATTGCCCGGCGCCGCCATCATGACAATCGCGGGTGGCGCCATCTTTGGGCTGCTGACCGGTTCCGTGGTTGTTTCCTTCGCCAGCAGCATTGGCGCGACCCTCGCCTTCCTGGCAGCCCGATTTCTTTTTCGCGATGCGGTGCAGCGCAGGTTCAGCCGGCGCCTGAAAAGGTTGAACGAAGGTGTTGAGCGCGATGGCGCGTTTTATCTCCTGAGCCTGCGGCTGGTACCCGTGTTCCCGTTTTTCGTGATCAACCTCGCCGCCGCACTGACGCCTCTTCGCACCTGGACCTTTTACTGGGTAAGCCAGCTCGGCATGCTGCCGGCGACGGTCGTGTACGTTAATGCGGGTACGCAGCTTGCCCGCGTGTCGTCGCCGGGAGATATCCTGTCGCCATCACTGCTCGGTGCATTCGCTTTGCTGGCGCTTCTGCCGCTTCTTGCACGCGCGGCGATCCAGTGGCTCAAGTCGCGGCGTGTCCGCATGCATTTCAAAAGGCCCTCCCGCTTCGACTACAACCTGATCGTGATCGGCGGGGGATCCGCCGGCCTTGTCACCTCCTATATCGCCGCCGCCGTGCGGGCAAGGGTGGCGCTCGTGGAGCGGGACAAGATGGGAGGCGAGTGCCTCAATACCGGCTGTGTTCCCAGCAAAACGCTGATCCGCAGTGCGCGCCTGCTCGCCAATGCCCGTGACAGTGCACGCTTTGGGATTCGCAGCATGCGGGCCGACTTCGATTTCGCAGAAATAATGGGGCGGGTCAGAAAGGTCATTGCCACGATCGCGCCTCATGATTCCCGCGAACGCTACGAAAAACTCGGCGTCGACTGCATCGCCGGGGAGGCACGCATCGTGTCGCCATGGGAAGTGGAGGTGGACGGCAGGCGCCTGAGCGGCCGCGAACTGGTTGTTGCGACCGGTTCCAGTCCGGTGGTTCCGGACCTGCCGGGTCTCGATGCGCTGGAATGGGTGACGACGGACACTGTGTGGTCGCTCGATACGCAGCCGAATGAGCTGGTCGTGCTGGGAGGAGGGCCTATCGGCTGCGAGCTGGCGCAAGCCTTCAGCCGTCTCGGCAGCAAGGTAACCATCGTGGAGATGGCGCCGCAGCTGCTCGGGCGGGAAGACGCCGATGCTGCGCAGGAAGTGGAGGCGGCTTTGCGCGAAAACGACGGCATGACCGTAGCGACGTCATGTAAGGCTTTGCGCTGCGAGGGCGCCGGCAACAGGGGCACTCTCGTCTGCGAGCAACGCGGGCAGGAACTGCGGTTCGACTTCGACCGGTTGCTGCTGGCGCTGGGCCGGCGGCCGAATGTGGACAGTGCCGGTCTGAAATCGCTCGGCGTTGCGCTGTCGGAAAAAGGCACGATCGTTACCGACCCGTTCTTGCGCACCAATTTCCCCAGCATCTCGGTATGCGGCGACGTTGCCGGACCCTGGCAATTCACTCACACCGCCGCGCATCAGGCGTGGTACGCGGCCGTCAATTCCCTGTTGCGGCCCTTCTGGTCGTTCCGTACGGACTACAGCGTCATTCCCTGGTGCACTTACACGGATCCGGAAGTCGCCCGCGTCGGATTGTCCGAAGCGGAAGCGGCAGAACAGGGCGTGGATGTCGAGGTGACGCGCTACGACCTGGCAGAACTGGATCGTGCGATTACGGACGGTGAGGTACGCGGTTTCGTCAAGGTGTTAACCTCCCGCGGCAGCGACAAGATCCAGGGCGCAACGATCGTCGGTAGCCACGCCGGCGAATTGATCGCCGAGTTCGTGCTGGCGATGAAACACGGCCTCGGGCTGAACAAGCTGCTCGGCACTATCCACGTTTATCCGACGCTGATGGAAGCGAACAAATATGCGGCTGGTAAGTGGAAGCGTGCGCATGCACCGGAGACCCTGCTGCGCTGGCTCGAACGCTGGTTTTACTGGCGCCTCGGAGGAAACCGTACCGGACCGGTATCGGACCGGACAGGCGAGAAATGAACATGTGGGCATGGCTCCTGGAGCATGAGGCACAGGCCCGGCTGGTGGCGTTTCTCGGCACCTTTGCTGTTTTGCTGCTTGTGCAGCGTGTCTGGCCCAGGCGCCTGGTCGGCGGCGGCTGGCGTCGCAGCGCGACCAACATTGCGCTTGTGGTGATCGACACGGCCATATTGCGCCTGGCTTTTCCGCTGCTCGCCTTTGATCTGTCGATCCGCCTGGCGGAGAATGAGGCCGGACTGCTGCACGGATTACCGGAGCTGCCAGCCGTCGTGCTCGGCGTGCTGATTCTCGACGTGGCGATTTACTGGCAGCACCGCCTGCACCACGCTATTCCGTTCCTCTGGCGACTGCACCGGGTCCACCATGCTGATACCAGCTTCGATGTCACCACCGGTGTTCGCTTTCACCCGCTGGAGATCGCTTTGTCGATGGCGATCAAGCTGGGGATTATCGCGCTGTTCGGGATTCTTCCCCTTGCGGTGCTAATCTTCGAGATCGTCCTGAGTGCCGGCTCCCTGTTCACGCACAGCAACCTCTATCTTCCGGCCAGCGTCGAGCGGCCGCTTAGGTGGTTTCTGGTAACTCCGGAAATGCATCGTGTGCACCATTCGTGGTACAGGGACGAGACCGACAGTAACTTCAGTTTTCACCTGTCCGTATGGGACCGCTTGTTCCACAGCTATCGAAGAGACCCGCGCGACGGTCATCTGCACATGACGATAGGCCTCGATGAATTTCGGGATGACAGGGAGCAGACGCTGATTGCGCTTCTCTTGAATCCGTTCCGTAGCCACTCAGCGGCTTCGAGGATCGACCACAGCAGCTGAACCAATAAAAAGGAGAACGACATGAAAGAAGAAACTCGCTTGCCCATTGCGCTTCTGGCATTACGCCTCGGCGTATTCCTCGTAATGCTCGTGTGGACGGCAGACAAGTTTGTCGATACCGACCATGCGCTTAGGGTGTTCGAGAGCTTCTACTTTTTGCAAGGTATCGGTCCTGCCGTGATGTACGTGGTCGGTGCGGTCGAGCTGCTCATCATCCTGGGCTTTCTGCTCGGAATCGCAAAAAGATTTACCTACGGCGCGGTGCTCCTCTTTCACGGGATTTCGACACTGGCCTCATTCCCGCTGTACCTGAATCCGATGGAGAACCGAATGTTTTTCGCCGCATGGCCGATGCTCGCCGCCTGCCTTGCGCTGTATCTTTTGCGCGAGCGGGACACGCTGTGGGCCGTATCGCGCCCGTGACCCCGGGAGCAATGATCACCGCAGCGGAACTCATGCAGCCATGATTCCGCTGCGGATCTGACCGAAGGCGGGTGCATCGCACCCGCCTTAACGCGTCGTCGAGGCGCTCGCTGCTGCCCGGCGCCTTACGCCGTAGACTCAAACCGGGCACCGGCCTCGCGCATCTCTACCCGGCACTGTTCACCACCCTCTGGCGTGACGGGAAAAGTCGCGTCCTCGATCACCACAACCTCGAAACCTTCTCTGGCACCATCCAGGACGGTCGCCCTGACACAGACGTCCTCCGCCAGTCCGCCGACGAAAATGCGCTTGACGCCATCGCGGCGAAGCTGCTCCGCCAGCCCCGTCTCGTCGAAGGCGGAATTCTGGTCCTGATCGAAGCGCACACCTTTTGTCACTTTGACAGCGTCATCCGGTAGTCGAAGGTCGGGGTGAAAACGCGCTCCTTCGCTGTCCTGCAGACAGTGCGGCGGCCATGTTCCGCCTTGCTCCCTGAAGCTGACGTGGCCGACGGGGTGCCAGTCGCGAGATGCGTAGACCGGGAGGCTCCGGTCAACGGCCGCCGCAATCCAGCGATTGAGAACGGGTACGACCCTGTCGCCGTTCTCGATCGGTAGCGCTCCGCCGGGGCAGAAATCCTTCTGCACATCCACCACGATGAGCCCGTCGCCATCGCGTAACCTGTCTTTGATCTTCATTGTCTGCTGCCTCCGTCTCTCATGATTTTCGGATGTCCTGTTGGCTCCTGACCACGGCCGCCACCTCATCCCGGTAGCCGGCAAGCGCCGCACTGATTTCGACGGGAAAGGCGGACGCCGCAGGGGAAATTGCCTGCACGCCATCGGGGAGGCGCGCGATCTGTTCGCCAGCCCGACGCCGTGCCGTATCGAGATCCGCGGCTCCGGTGTCCAGCCGCTTCCCGTTACGCATGACACAGGTAAGCAGCGGACGGCCGGGCAGATCTTCGCCCGCACGAGCGATTACGTCCCGTACATCGCGATCGCCGTCTGCGAGACGAAAAACCTGCTTACTACCTGGCAGGACCGGTTTCCCTGTGGATAGTTTCAACCGTCCGCTGCCGGCATAGGCGCACATCTTATAAACGATGTCGAGGTCGGGAGCGTCGTTGGAAACGCCCATGCTGGTGCCGACGCCGAAACCGTCAATCGGGGCATTTGCCGCCAGTAGCGCGCCGATCGCGTCCTCGTCCAGACCGCCGCTCGCGAACAAGCCGATGCCCTGCAATCCGGCCGCATCCAGCAGCTGTCTGGCTTCCTTCGATAACGCGAGGAGGTCGCCCGAGTCCAGTCGCAGGGACTTGACCCTGAATTGCTTGCCGAGGCGCGAGGCCAGGCTGATTACCTTTCGCACGCCGGCGAGAGTGTCGTAGGTATCCACGAGCAGGACGGTGTCCGGATAGAGGCGTGCGAACTCCAAAAATGCCTGCTCTTCGCTTTCGTGCGCCTGCACGTAGCTGTGTGCCATGGTGCCGGATAGCGGCAGGCCGTAACGCTGCCCTGCCAGTACGTTCGAAGTAGCGGCAACACCGGCAATATAAAACGCGCGCGCCGCCTTCAGCGCGGCGTCGGTGCCGTGCATACGCCTGGCGCCGAAGTCGACGACCGGTCGTCCCTTCGCGGCTGCTACTATCCGCTGCGCTTTTGTCGCGAGCACCGTCTGCACGTGGATCTGGTTCATGATGAAGGTTTCGGCAACCTGCGCCTCCGGTAGCGGCGCGGTCACTTCGAGAATTGGCTCGTTGGCGAACACCGGAGTTCCTTCTGCCACCGCCCTCACCTCGCCGGTAAAGGAAAAATCCTGCAGCCAGTCGAGGAAAGGGCCCGAGAACTTGTCCAGAGATCTCAGATAATCAAGATCGCCGTCGGTGAAGCGCAGTTTATCCAGATATTCCAGCACCGAGTCGAGTCCGCAGGCCAGCAAAAAATTTCGCCGAGGCGGCAGCCGTCGTGCAAACAGGCTGAAGGTGGCCTGCTCGGTCATGTGCTGCGTGAAGTAAGCCTGCAGCATTGTCAGTTCGTACAGGTCCGTAAACAAGGCCGACTGGTTTGCGTTTTTCATTGGATCCGCTCCTTCGCCTGATCTATCGCCGATTGCACAGGCTCCCGCTTGTGCCCTGATCGCACAACGAGTTCTCCTCAGCCTGAATGCATGCGGTATTTCGCGCGGCAGTTGCAACTTCGGGGCGCCGGTAGGACACTCATCAGGAGTGTCCAAACTGATGCTGGTGTGTCTGATACGCGGCATCTCTTGCCGATTTTTTCCAGCTTATCGTAACTGCATATCCTGGCGACAGATTGTGGATTCAGAACTGCTACGTCAATGCGAAACGCGCCTCCGCGAGATGCGCGAGGCGCTGGCTTCGCTCGATAATATTCGTAAAGCCGGTAGCGCCGTGGTCGAGCTCGATCAGACACGCACCGGGCGTCTGTCGCGCATTGACGCGCTGCAGCTGCAGGCGATGGCGAATGCCGGGCGGGACCGCGCCGCACAAGAGCAGCGGCGAATCGATGCCGCGTTGGCGCGGATTCGCAGCGGGACCTATGGGAAGTGTACAGACTGTGGCGAGCCGATAGCGAGCGGGCGCGTCCAGGCTCAGCCGGCCGCTGCCTTGTGCATGCCCTGCGCTGCAGATCGCGAACGCCAGCCGTAAAAGAAAGATGCCCGGAAGGCCTCAGACTCCCGCTTCGTCACCTGGTGAAGCAACCCGAAGCTCATTAACATAACACTGACCGCTTCCTGCCGCGGACTCGCGGTACCGGCGGAGGAACAGCCAGGGGCGGCAGGCCTGCTGACCTGACGGGACCGCGCTTAGCGCCGGGCCTCAAGTAGAGTCAATTCCAATTCAGGTATGAGTCTGAACGAGGGCTCTCCAGAGGTGTAGGGGCTGTGGTCAGGCGGCATGTCTGGATCGACGGTTGATGGACTGGAAGAGCTTCTTTCGTGCCTCGTCGAGCTTTTCCGCGGCTTCGTTGTCGCTGAAAGCGGTTGCTCGTTCATCGAGTTTCTCGAAGGTTACGCCGGGCTTGAGGTAGTCGGCGGCCTGCGGCAGAGACTTCAGCTTGTCGTAGGGCGTCATCATGTGCTTGAGCCGATAGCGCTTGCCCTTCTTGTCGGTGATGGTTTCGGCGAAGAAGCAGGGGCGGTGGAAGTTGATGTAGGGGTTCAGGAAGTCGCGACAAAACGCGTTGACGTCCGCGGCGAAGCGCTGGGGAATGTGGCTGTAGCCGAGGTTCTTGCGCACGATGGCGCCGTTTTTGGTCTCCGCGAGCCCGTTGTCGTTACTTCGCCGAGGGCGTGATTTGGTGAACTCCACGCGCAGCTTCTCGAGCAGTTCCGCGACGGTATGGTTGATGTATTCGGAGCCGTTGTCGGCATGAAAGCCGAGGATCCTGAAGGGAAAGCTCCCGAGCAGCGTGTCGATGACCGGCAACAGGTAAGCCTCGCTCAAGCGCTCACAGGTGGCCACGATCTCGAACTGCGTGACGCAATCCACGGCGTTGATGTGATACAGGCCTTTTACGCCGTCCTGATCGCCCTGGTGGACGGAGTCGATGCGGATGAACCCCGGGCGCCCCTGTGGCGTCGGCGCCCGGCGCACCCCGATCGCGACTTTCTGACCCCTGGTTTTAGTCCAGTGTCGTCGGCGGACTTCGTAGCCGCGCGCCCGGCGCAGGTTATACAGATGCGCCACCGAGATCGAGGCCAGGCGTTCATACCGCGTGTCCCCGAACAGCGTCACGGCACGTTGCATCAGACACTTGGTCGCCGGCCCGGAGAGCGTGCCGTGCAGCGCATCGAGTTCGGCAAGCAACGCCACATCCCCAGTCGTGAACTTGCGCGGGAAGCCCTTCTGCGGCGCCGTGTAGCGCTTGGCGAGAATCTCCCCACGGACAGCTCGTCCGACCAGGCGCGTCAGTTGCTGGCGCGAATAGCCGGTGGTCCGCTCCAGATACCGCATCACCACCCCCTTGTCGCCGCGTTTGAGGCGCCGGTAACGCAGCCGACACACCACCCCGGCAATGAACGCATAGCGTTTACTGTCCTCCCCAAGCGGCTCAAATTGCACCTCCTCGGTGCCCTCCAGAAATGCCCGCAGCTGGACGACGGTGCTCAGTTTTTGTTCGTTCATGTCGATCACCATGGGGTAGATGATCGATCCATTCAGTCGCCAGACTCATACCTCGTTGGAAATACGACCCCATGTTCAGACTCATACCAT
>JBBDSK010000224.1:0-8271 GCA_040904985.1 Woeseia sp.
CGCGGGTGCGGCCGAGGTAAACCCAGCACAGTTCGTTTTCAGCGCCGTCTTTGCCAAAGTCTGCCTGGTAGGCAAACTTGTAGACGAACTCGAGTTCCGCGCCAATGTTGAGTTCGTCCCGCAGGCGTCTCTGGGTTGCGACTTCCATCGATTCACCGCGCCTCGGGTGACTGCAGCAACTGTTGGACCAGTAGAGGGGCCATAGCCTCTTGTCCGCGCCGCGCTGTTGCATCAGAAGCTTTCCATCCGGGCCAAATACGAACAGCGAGAACGCGCGATGCAAAACACCGCCCGCATCATGGCAGGACGACTTGTCCAGGTGACCGATCTCGACGTCATTCTCGTCGACCAGGATGAGTTGCTCGTCGTCCGACGAAACGGTCCGGTTGTGATCATCTCGCATCAGGCATTCGTCCTGTCATGTAGTGCTCCTTCGCATAGCGTCTTCTATCCTTGCAACCGCACCAGTCGGTAGCCCGCGCGCGTCAGCGCCCGCTCCACCTTTTCCTCTGCGCCGGGGCACAGCGCGACGATCGAGCCACCGCCGCCCGCACCCGTGAGTTTTGCGCCCGCTGCGCCGTTCTTTCTGGCGATGTCCGCCATTCGTTCGAGTTCGGGCGTGGAGACGCCCATCGCGTTCAACATTCCCTGGCATAAATTCATCAACCCGCCCACTTGCCCGTAGTCCTCCTCCACCAGCGCTTTCGCCCCCGCAACGCTGATCTCGTCAATCTGATCGAACAGCGCTTCGTAGCGCTCTCTCATTGCAGCCCGACGCCCTCGCACGGCATGGACCATTTCGCTCGTAAGGCTTTGCTTCCCGCTGCACGCGATGACGATTGGCGGAACGTTGGCAAGCTGCAGAATTTCCCCCTGCGGCGTTGCGCTCTTGCGAAAAAGAAGCGGTTGTCCCCACGTAGCCATCGCATTGTCTATACCCGATGGCGTGTCGTGGGCCAGCCTCTCGCAGTCGAACGCCAGCCCGTTTACGGCTTCGTCCGTCATCCCAAGCCTGAAGGCGCGGTCAAAGGCTCTTGTCAGGGCCACCGCAACCGCCGCCGAAGAGCCCAGCCCCGCCGCCTGCGGAATGCGCGAATGCAGGCAGATCTCGAACGGCCTGCCGCTCATGCCGAGGCGCCGCAGGATCAAGTCCAGCATCCCACGCAGACCCTGGGGCCGTATATGCGGCAGAGTCATGCGCACCGTTTCTTCGTCGGTGCCGAAAAGGAGAACAGAAGGCCCCTTCCGTTCCACGACCGACGCCGTTACCGCGTTTTTCAGCGGTAGCGCGACCGCATGGCGGTCGTACACCACTGCATGCTCGCCCAGCAGAATGACCTTGCCCGAGGCGCTTGCCTGCACTTGCGCCTTCACCTTGTTGCCGTCTTCTTTCGCGCCGGCAGTGATGCCGGCCAGCAGCTCGCGCGCCCTTCGGACCTTTACGTCTCCACTTGCTATCAGTCCCGCAACAACCCGCTCGAAGTGTTCCGGCGGCGCGCCTGCGCTGGCGGCGACGCTTCTCGCGTGCAGGCGCATGTGACCTTTCTGGATGCCGACGGTCACCAGCGCGCGCAAGGCCGCCAGGTTTTGCGCCAGACCGACCGCCGCCATCAGTTGCGCCAGTTCCGCGGCCGAACTGACGTTTGCCAGCTGCAGCGCGATGCGTACGGCAGGATTGCTCTGCAGCGAACCGCCAACGATACCGGCGCGTAGCGGCATCACGAGCTCGCCGGCCAGGTTGCCGGCAGCATCGGAATACCAGCGGGAAAGTGAGCGATAGGCGCCGTCGCGCGCCGCCCAGGCGTGCGCCCCGGCTTCCACCGATCGCCAGTCGTTGCCCGTTGCGACGGCCACCGCGTCGATGCCGTTCATAATGCCTTTGTTGTGCGTTGCCGCCCGTTGCGGATCCGCGCAGGCGAAGTCCGTTGCCAGCACGATTGCGTCACGCACCTTTTCCGGATCGCGGCCGGAGAGCGCCTGCAGCGGAATGGTGACGTTTGCGGAGACGATCGAGCGTTCCGCCAGGTTGGACAGGATTTTCAGTACCGCGGTGCCGGAAGTCAGCGCCTCGATTCGCGGGGCAATACCCTCGCACATCGTATTGACGACGTTGGCGCCCATGGCATCGCGGGTGTCCACGAGCAAGTGCAGCACGACCGCTTCCTGCCCCGGCAACGCAATCTTACGTAACTCGAGGCTTCGTGCGCCCCCGCCCCGCGCCTGCATGTTGGGCTGCAGGCGATTTGCCAGCGCGACGAGCTGTTCTTTCTCCGCCTCCAGCACGTGAATTGCTTTGTCCGCATCGGCGACGCCGCCGAGAAGAAGCTGTCCGATCAAAAGGGGATCGTTCGCTTCGGCCTGAAAGCCGCCGCCGCTCCGTGCAAGCCTCGCGATGCTGCTGACGCCGGCAACGATCGAAGCCTCTTCCACCACCATAGGAACCACGTAGTCTTTGCCGTTTACGGTAAAGTTCGGCGCCACCGCCAGCGGCAGGCCGAAGACGCCGATGACGTTTTCGATCATTCTGTCGGCACGGCTGGTGTCGATCAGCGCCGCGCCCTCCTCGAGCTGCCGCGCCCCTTTCGCATCCAGCCAGTTCCGTTCGCGCAGCGATTCGATCCGCTGAGCCACGCTCATGCGATGGAAGTCTGCGATGCGAGAGTCCTTCAAACGCCTGCCTCAGTGTTCGTAGTTCAAGCCAGCCAATTCGAGCGTGCGGTCGAGGCGGCGGAAGCCGAGTTGACGGGCAGCTTGGGCAAAATTGTCAAGAACGCCGCCGGATGTGCCGCGCGGTATAAAGAGAATACCGACATCGCCGCCTCCGGCGCCGCAAGGCTTGTAGATGAGCTGCCCCGCCTCGGCCATCTCCGACAGCTCCTGGTGCCCGGCATCGAAAATACCGAGCGCGTGTTCTTCGCTGAAATGCCTGAGCGCCGAGTTGTAGGAGCGGAGCGTTGCGACTATGCGATGGTGCCCGCTGCGCTGCCAGGCATCGTGCACGTCGCGCGAGGCATCGATGAGCTTTGCGGCGGAATCACGCGTGGCGCGGTTCTGCCGGAAGTGTTCGAGCTTTCTCAGCCGGTCGACGGTGCTGGCCGGCCGGCCGCTCCACAGCAGCCAGAAGTCCAGTCCTGCCGGCCATTGCAGGGTCTGCACCCGTTGCTCGCCGCGCATGTTGAAGCCGATCACGCCGCCTTGCACCGCCGTCGCGACGTCGATGCCGCTGCCCTGTCCGTTCTGGAAATTCCTGTGCGCGGCCGTGGCCATCTCCAGCATGTCCCGCGGCGCGCCTGCCGCGACTTTCGCGGCGCCGGCCCGGACCAGTGCCGCGGTGAGCGCTGTTGCCAGCGCTGAGCTGGAACCAAAGCCGAGTTTGAGGTTGCTTTCGCTGTCGTAGAAGTGCCTCGTGTCGAGCGTCAGCTTGAGGCTTTCCGCGGGCATCGCCCTGACCTGGTGCCAGACGTGCTCCAGCAAGTCCTGGTCGCTGTGCGCCCCGCCGTCTTCCAGCCATTCGATGGCACCGCGCTCCGCGCAACGAAAATCCGATTGCCTCCGTTCCTGCCCCGGGGAAACCACGCTGTGCCAGTCGGCCGCGTTCGACTCGACCGTCACCCTGGCGCGGCAATCGACCGCCATTGCAATCGCCGGCGCACCCCGCAGGACCGCGTACTCCCCCGCGAGTACGGCCTTTCCCGGCGCACTGGCTGAAAAGCGCATCAGCTGACCGGGGCCGGGCTGCCCGTACCTGCCGGCAGCAAGCGGGCACCTTTGCCGAGCCCGCTCACCAGCACTCTCGTGACGCCCGGCGTCTGCGACAAAGCGGCTGCGACAGCCTCGCCCGCCTCCGGCAGGCATACCGCCTTCACCTGCGGTCCGGCATCGATGGTGAAGAACACGGCCATGCCCCGTCGCTGCAACTCACGAACCGTTTCCATGCAGTTCACGGTCGCTTCTTTCCAGTACACGATTGCCGGCTTCGAACTCCACATGACAGAGTGCATCTTGAGGCAGTTGTGTTCGGCGACGGCCGCCAGTTTTTCGAAATCCTTATTCTCCACGGCTTGCCGCGCTGTAGTGAGGTCCGCATCCTGGTGCTCGACCCAGCTCCGGTAGAAAGGAGACGTGGCCGCACTGCGGTTCATCGCTTCACCCGAAGCGAGGGGCTTTTCACCTTCGTCCGTGATGGCTACGACCACCTTTAACGGCCACACCCCGGCAGCAGCGATGCAGCGCACATCGATCGCGTGGTCGTCCACTTGCAGCTCCACGATGCCCCCGCAGATGGAGCGAGCGGCGGAGCCCGAGGCAGCGCCGGCGAACCGCACCAGTGACGCATCGTCCTGCGGCAAGCCCCGAGCCCGGCTGGCGGCCAGCGTGAGGGCGGCGAAGGCCGAAGACGAGGAGGCCAGCCCGGCGGCGATGGGAAAATTGCTTTCGCTCGATACCGCTGCCGGCGGGCGCGGAGTACCGGCGATCCTGTCCAGGCAGGATGACACGCGCGGCAGCATCGACGCGCTGCGGGCGCCGTTGACGAGAAGGGTATCCGCGCCGGAGGAGGCCCGAAATTCGACCGACATGCGGGTCCACAGGGTATCCAGCGTCAACGACAGCGAACCGGTCGCGGGCAGATTCCTCGCCCGGTCGCGCTTGCCCCAGTACTTGATGAGCGCGATGTTCGGTTGTGCCACAGCCTGGACCCACATTTGCATCTTCCGCAGGGATAATCGCGGCCCTACCGGCCGGGCGCGGAATTATAGCCCAGGGTATAGAACAGGCGTGCTGCGGAATGAAGCCGGCGCCAGGGCGGCCGCATAGCGAAACTGCTGCCGTATGCGTGTAGTCTTGCGGCACCGCTCCGGATGGATTGCCGCCTTGCACCGATCGTTCGCTACAAAAACAGACCAGTACGGAGAACGTATTGGCGCCTGCCTGGATACGGCCCTGCCCGACCCCTCGCGCATGCCCCAGCGGCTTCACGAGGCCATGCGCTATGCCGTCCTGAACGGCGGCAAGCGCCTGCGTCCGCTCCTGGTGTACGCCACGGGGGAGTGCCTCGCGGTGGCGCCGGACGCACTGGATGCGCCGGCGGTTGCCATCGAACTGATCCACGCGTTTTCCCTTGTGCACGACGACCTGCCGGCCATGGACAACGACGACCTGAGGCGCGGCGAACCGACCCTGCACAGAAAATTCGACGAGGCCACCGCCATCCTGGCGGCAGATGCGCTCCAGCCGCTTGCCTTCAGCGTGCTCGCATCGAGCCGCTTTATCGACGACCGGCAGGCCGTGAGGCTGGTACGCCTCGTGGCCGATGCCTGCGGCTCCCTCGGCATGACCGGCGGGCAATCGATCGACCTGGCTTCCGAGGGCAAAACGCTTACCCGCGCGGAACTCGAGCAGATGCATGCGCTGAAGACGGGCGCACTCATCCGCGCCTCGGTGATGTCCGCCTGCTGCCTGAGCCCGTCGCTCAGCGGGGAGCAACGGGTCGCGCTGGAGAGCTTTGCGCAGGCAACCGGGCTCGCCTTCCAGATCCGGGACGATATCCTGGACGTGGAGGGGGAAACGGGCGTCATCGGCAAAAAAGCCGGCGCCGACGAGGTGCTCCTGAAAGCCACCTGGCCTTCGCTGTTCAGCCTCGAAGAGGCGAAGATGCGTTGCGATCAGCTGCTCGCCGAGGCACTCGCCGCGCTCGAGCACTTTGGCGAGGATGCGGAATTTCTGCGCTGGCTGGCGCGCTACGTCGTCGAGCGGCCGCGATGACCTTTTCGACACAAGGACGCAAATGCCCGGGCAAAAATGGCGGCCGCACCAGGTCCCCGGGAACAGGTAGAATGGGCACCGCGGGTCCGCAACATCAGATCAGAATTACCGCCGGACTATGTATACACAATTCTTTGGCCTGAACGAAAAACCCTTCGCGATCACTCCGGATCCGCGCTACCTGTTCATGAGCGAACGGCACGGTGAGGGTCTCGCTCATCTCGTCTATGGCGTTACCGAAAGCGGCGGTTTTGTTCAGCTGACCGGTGAAGTGGGTACGGGCAAGACGACGCTCGTGCGCACTCTGCTCGGACAAATGCCCCCCGAGGTCGACGTGGCGTTGATCCTGAATCCGCAGCTGACGGCGGTCGAGTTTCTCGTCGCAATCTGCGAGGAACTGGGCATTGCTCTGCCGGAGGACAAAAGCAGCAGCAAGGCGCTGGTGGATTCACTCAATGTGCACCTGCTGGGAAGCCACGCCCGCGGACGGCGTACCATATTGCTGGTCGATGAGGCGCAGAACCTGTCCGCAGGCGTCCTGGAGCAATTGCGCCTTCTGACGAACCTCGAGACTGCGAAACAGAAACTGTTGCAGATCGTCCTGATCGCGCAGCCCGAATTACGGGAGCTTCTTTCCCAGCCCAACCTGCGCCAGCTTGCACAGCGCATTACCGGCCGCTATCACCTGGAGCCCTTGTCCCGGGAGGAGGCCGCGCGCTACATCGACCACCGCCTCAAGGTGGCCGGCGGGCTGGGCGAAATCTTCGATACCGGCGCGAAGCGCGAGGTGTACCGTCTGTCGCGAGGCATACCGCGGCTGGTGAACGTCATCTGTGACCGTGCCCTTCTCGGCGCGTACAGCCGCGAATCCCGTAAGGTAAACAAGTCGATCGTTCGTCGCGCGGCCGCCGAGGTGTCGGGGCGCCCGCTCAAGCCCGGTTTCCGGCGCTGGGCGTTCCCGGTGCTGGGCGTCGCCGGCATTGCAGCGGCATCGGTCGGGACCTGGTACCTGGTGAAGGGCAACGTGCCCGCTCCGGGCAGCACCATAAGCGTTCCCGTCTCGGCGGGCCCGCCATCGACCGCTGTGACTACGGCGGAGGAGCCGGCATCCGCGGAAGCGGCCGCTGCGACGGCGCCTGACGCTGCCGAGGAGCGCGGGCCCTCCCTGCAGGAGCGACTCGATGCCGCCGGCAACGCTACGGGCGCCGAGGCGGCAATGAGCACCCTGCTCGACTTGTGGAACGCCGAATTCGACCCGGCGGCCAGCGAAAATGGCTGCCAGCAGGCCGAGCAACTCGGCCTGCGCTGCTACGTCAATCGCGGCTCCTGGAGTGGTATCCGGCAGCTGGACCATCCTGCCATGCTGACGCTCACCGATTCCCGGGGCGAGACCCACCATCTCGTACTCGTGTCACTGGACGGGCAGCAGGGCCAGCTCGCAATCGGCGAGAACCGATTCAGCCTGCCGCTCGAGGACATCTCGGCGATGTGGTTCGGGCAGTACCGGCTCCTCTGGCGCCCGCCGAACGGTCACAGCGGGTTGATCCGCGCCGGCATGCGCGACCGGAACGTGCGCTGGCTGCGGCAAAGCCTCGCCGCCATCGATGCGGACTTCGGGACCACGAATCCGGATTCGGATTTTTTCGATGACGAACTGCTGCGGCGCGTGGAGGCATTCCAGCGCACGCACCGACTGGCAGTGGACGGCATTGCCGGGCAGCAGACGCTCATTTTGCTGAATTCGCTGCTCGGGCTCAGCGGCACGCCGCAGCTTGTCGCGCAGAGCCAATAGGCAACAGGGGCCAGGATGTCCTTCATTCTCGACGCGCTGAAAAAATCGGAAGCCGAGCGGCAGCGCAAAAGCGTGCCCGGCTTCGCCGACATTCCCGACGGACGCGATGCAACCGCACCGCAGCGTTGGTGGTGGTGGGCGCTCGGCAGCCTTCTCGCCGTCAACCTGGGGGTACTGCTCGGCGTGTTCTTCCGTCCCGGCGCCACTGAAACCGTCGCGCCGGCCATCGCCAGCGAAGCAGTCACTGCGCCGGCCGATCCGCGCGGCGAACGGCCTGTCGCCGAACTCGTGAGCGAGGCCCGCCAGGCCAGCGCTGACCGCGAGGCCGCAACCATCACCGAAGTGCCGCGGAGGCCCGCAGCGCAGCCGACCATCAGACAGCAGGAGCCAGCCCCCGCCCCGGTACTGCCGCGACGCGGCACTACGACGCTCGGCGAGGCCTTACCGACCCTGGAGGAAGTTCGCGCCGAGGGTTTGCTGCAGTTGCCAAACCTGCATCTCGACATTCACGTCTACAGCGAGCGCGCCGCGGAGCGCTTCGTGTTCATCAACATGAGCCGCTACAACGAGAATGCGGTGCTGGCGGAAGGGCCGGTGGTAAAGGAGATCATGCCGGAGGGCGTTCTTCTCGAGCATAGTGGCACGAGGTTTCTCCTGCCGCGGCGCTAAGCAGGCTCGCATCGTTCGTGAACGCCGATCACCGCCCTGCGGCGCCT
>JBBDSK010000224.1:8371-23511 GCA_040904985.1 Woeseia sp.
CGCCTTCAACCGTTCATGAATGATGCGATCCGGGGTCAGCCTTTGGCTGCCCGCTTTATCAGCTCCGGCCCTTCCGTCCTCGCGTTGTTCACCTGGCGCTCGACCGGCCAGGCGCGCAACTCCGGCGGGTTGTCGATGACCGCCTCGACAGGCTGTCCGCCGAGCCAGGCGCTGGCCGTGTCCGGGCCAAGCACCACCGGCATGCGGTCGTGCAGCGTAGCGAGGAAATCGCTGGCGGCCGTCGTAACGATCGTGGCGGTCTCGCGCGACTCGCCCGTTTCTTTGTCGGTCCACGGCTCCCACAGTCCCGCGAAGGCGAAGGGCTCGCCGCTTGCAAGACTGATGAAGTAAGGCGTCTTGCCGCCTTTCTCCTTGCGCCATTCGTAGAATCCGTCCGCGAGAATAAGACAGCGGCGCTTGCGATACGCGTTGCGAAAAGCGGGCTTTTCCGCCACGGTTTCCGCGCGCGCGTTGATCATTCGATTGCCGATCGAAGGGTCGGTGGCCCATGACGGGATGAATCCCCAGCGAAGCTTCACCAGCTCGCGCCGCTCGGCGCCTGCTGCACGCACCGCCGCGATGTCGAGCGACGGCGCAATGTTGTAGCGGGGCTCCATCGCGAACGCGGGGTCGAAGTCGAACAGTGCTGCCGCCGCCTCCGTCGGTGACCAGAAAGCAAATCGCCCGCACATCGTTATTCCCTCATGCCGACACCGCGCTTGAGCAGTAACAGGCTCACGGTGAAAAGGCCGACCACGAAAAGCAAGACGATCAGGTAGGCGTGTGCGATGTCAATGTCCGAGGTGCCGAGAACGCCGTAGCGGAAAGCGTTGACCATGTAAAGAATCGGGTTCAGAAGCGACAGCTTTTGCCACAGCTCCGGCAACAGCGAGATGGAGTAAAAGACGCCTCCGAGATAGGTCAGTGGTGTCAGCACGAAGGTCGGCACGATTGAAATGTCGTCGAACTTCCTGGCGAAGATCGCGTTGATGAAACCGGCCAGCGAAAAGACGATGGACGTAAGCAGCACCATGGACAAGGTGATGAACGGATGCTCGACCTCGAGGCGCGTGAAGGCCAATGCGACAACCGTGACCATGGCGCCCACTAAAAGACCTCTTATGACGCCGCCGGCCACATGCCCGATGATGATCGTGGCGCTGGACATCGGCGCTACCAGCATTTCTTCGATGTGGCGGGCAAATTTCGCGCCGAAGAATGACGACACGACGTTGCCGTACGAGTTGGTGATCACCGACATCATGATAAGCCCCGGCGCGATGTACTGCATGTAGTCATAGCCGTCCATGCTGCCGATGCGGCGGCCGATGAGGCTGCCGAAAATAATAAAGTAAAGCGTCATCGTGATTGCCGGCGGCACGATGGTCTGCAACCAGATCCGGATCACGCGGATGAATTCCTTCTTGACCAGCGTGCAGAGCGCGATCCAGTTGAGCCTCAGGTTCATACGGGTACGGTCTTTGAAGAACGCAAGGTCAGGAAACCGCTGCGCCGGCTTCCTGCCGGGTCTCGACGAGACCGATGAACATTTCTTCGAGCCGGTTCGCCTTGTTGCGCAGGCTCAAGACCTTGATGCCGCGGCTGTTGAGCGCCTCGAACAGCGCGTTGAGGTCGTGCTGTGCATCGACCGCGACTTCGAGTTCCTCCGGGCTCAGCAGGACCGCCTCGAAGCCGGGCAGCTCCGGCACCGCCTGGAGCGGGTCGCGCAGGCTCAGCACGAACACCTCGCGCTGCAGTTTTCTCAATACGGTGCTCATGCGCGCATCTTCTATGATGCGCCCCTCGTCGATGATCGCGACGTGGCGGCACAGGCTTTCCGCTTCTTCCAGGTAGTGGGTGGTGAGGATGATGGTCGTGCCCTGCTCGTTGATGCGTCGCAGAAAATTCCACATCGAACGCCGGATTTCGATATCGACGCCGGCGGTAGGCTCGTCCAGAATCAGCAACTTCGGCTCATGCGCAAGCGCCCTCGCAATCATCAGGCGTCGCTTCATCCCGCCGGACAGATTACGCGCCGTGTCGAAGCGACGGTCCCACAGCCGCAGCTCTTTCAGGTATTTTTCCGCCCGCTGCAGGGCGAGCGCACGCCCGATGCCGTAGTAGCCCGCCTGGTTCAACACGATGTTTTGCACGGTGTCGAACAGGTTCAGGTTGATTTCCTGGGGCACAAGCCCGATGCAGGACTTCGCCGCCTCCAGTTCGCTGTCGATGCTGTGCCCGAATACCCGGACCTCGCCCCCCGTCTTGTTGACCAGGGAGCAGACGATGCCGATGGCGGTGGTCTTGCCCGCGCCGTTGGGGCCCAGCAGCGCGTAGAAATCGCCCGCCTCCACGGCAAAGTCGATCCCCTTCAGCGCCTGGACGCCGTTGGGATAGACCTTTTTCAGGTTTCTGATGGAGAGAGCATGCATTGCGGCGCGTATTGTAGGCGGGAAGGTGCCGCGCGTCAGGTGCGCATGCCATTCCATCGCGGCTGCCCATCACAGCAGTAGCTGCCGACCGCAGCCAGGGCATCTCTGCGCAAGTCCATCCTGGACCTCTGCAGAGTCCGAAAGGGCAAAGCAAAGCGTCGCCCTTTCTCCCGCGTTATCAATCGCTAAGGCGACTGACGCGGCGGGGCATCCATGCCCCGGACACTAGCGATCGTCAGCGACCCGCAGCGACGGACTGCGCAGCGCGCAGGCCGCGGCAGCCCATTTTTTGCGTTCCGGCGTCGCCGCGCGGGTCAGCACGGCCTGAAGGGCGCTGATATGCGCGGCGCGCCGAACCTCGTTTTCCCGGCTGGTGCCGCTGGAGAGCAGCTTCGACCATAGCTCGGAATCCGAGCCGCAACGCAGCATCAGAATATCCGCGCGCATGCCTGCGGTGGCGAGCACCCGAAACAGGGTCCGTTCAGCCAGTCGCTCGCACCAGTGCAGACTGGCGCCGCAGATCAGCCGCGCCGCGTACGGATTCTGCATGGCCAGTTGCCAGACGAAGCCGAGCCCTGCCGATATCAGCCGGCGCAGGTCGTCGGAGGGCGGACTTGCGGCGAAAAGCTCGCGATTCGGACCGGCTGAGAAAACCTCTTCCCAGAAGTCGTCATCCCGCTCACGAAAAGACAGCAACAGAAACGGTGTCGTCGCGAGTCGGTCGGCGCGCCCATCCGGCAGGGATGAAATGCACGCCGCCAGATCCCCCGGCAGGCTCTGCAGGCAGGTCCGCTTCGCGTCACCGCTCCGCAGCAGCCGGATAAAGGCCCGGTTCAGAGAGCGGACGTTGTCGAAGTCGGTGGCCCCTGGTCCCTGGAAGTCCACGGCAGCCTCCCTCTTGATGCGCATTTTTCCGGGCAATGCGGAGATACGCTTTTTTTGGATTGAATTCCCATACTTCAATCGTATATGCTTTTATAGCACTGCATATGGTAGAAAACTAGCACAAAGGGAAGAAATGCGGCTGACCGACAATCGCTACGCCACCGAACGGCAGCAGTTCGAGCTGGCTCTCAGGATGATCCGGCATGAGGCTCGCACGCGGACGATCAAGTGTTGCACCGGCCTGAGCGACGACCGCATCCGCAAGCTTTACGCCACCTACTTCCGCGACTCCGGCCAGGGCTCCGTCAAGCGGCGGCGGGGCAAGTCGCCCCGTCAGGTATCGCTGTTCGTGAAAAATCCGTCAAATCAGCTCGAGGCGACGACGCTGATCGCCCTCTTCTGTGCCAGCCTCCTGCTGCGCATCGAACCGCCCAATCGCATTCATGCCTGCTGGCCGCGGCCGGACGTGGAATACGGGCACCGCGTGTGCCGGGCCTTCGAAACCTACCAGCTCCTGCACCCGTCGCCCAAACTCAGCTTCGAGTGGGCATGGAACCTGCTGCAGATTATTTCGCACAATGACGAGCTTTATCTCGCCTGTTGCAAGGACTGCCGGACCTCCTACGTGCAGGACGCCTACGCGCTGGACCACAAAGTCTGCCCCAGCTGCGAGATTTCACGCCACCGGGTGAGGCGGCCGGGGACGGCCAGCTTCTCGCGGGTGTAGCTGCTGGCTGACGTTTAGCGTCCCGCGTCTGTTCAATGGCGCAATCGGCCCTTCCTTTTGCAGCACGTACATCAGGTTGACGTGATCGGACGCCAGTCTTCCCAGCGAAAGGGCGCCAGAACCGGCGAGGGGGCACACGGCGCAGCTGGCAGTCCGGTAATATGCTTCCTGCGGCCGGCGCTGCCGCACCGATTCGCCACCGGGGAAAATTGCCTTGCCGCTTGATTCCGTAATTGCACCCGCCCATCCGAGGCATGCTGCTGTGACACCCGAACATGAACGGCCATAACGTCTTTGCCGGTGCCTTTGTCGACCGCTCTGGGTTTCGGCGGGAGGACCCGGAGTGGCTGCATTCGGCGATCATGAGCGAGGACAGCGTGTTCGTGCCGGTGTGGGGCGACAAGTGCCTGGCGACCGGTGAGCCGCTTCAGGCCGTGTTGCTCGGCCGGCGCGATATTGGCGCCGTCGTCGACGAACAGGATGTCATCTTCCTCGGCATGTATCGCGAGCGTCCCGCGTTTGCCGTAGAGATTGCCGCTTCGGAAAAAGCGCCGTTTGCCGATCGCGGGGAGTTTCACGACCTGCGCTATCTCGGCACGGAGCTGTCGCCGGACGAGGCCAATATTGTGGCGCAGGCACGGGCGCTCGTTTTGTGGCACCGGGCGCAGAGGTTCTGCGGTCGCTGCGGGGCGCTGTCGCGTGCGGAGTCCGGCGGCAACACCAGGCTTTGCGTGAGCGAGGACTGCGGCATACGCATTTTCCCGCGGGTGGACCCGGCAATTATCGTACTGGTATCCGATCGCCACCGATGCCTGCTGGGCCGCCAGGCACACTGGCCGAAGGGGCGCTACTCGACCATCGCAGGCTTCGTCGAAGCCGGCGAAAGCCTGGAAGACGCGGTCCAGCGCGAGGTACTGGAGGAAACGAATATTCAGGTGCACGACATCCGCTACCACAGCTCACAGCCCTGGCCCTTCCCTTCTTCATTGATGCTCGGTTTTACTGCATCGGCCCTGAGCGAGTCGATCCGCCTCAACGACAATGAACTGGAGGACGCGCGCTGGTTTACGCGCAAGGAACTCGAGTCGGGCTTCCCGAAACTGCCGTACCGGCTGTCGATTGCGCGGCGGCTGGTGGACGATTGGCTCAATGATCACAGGCAGGATGCGCAGGCCAGAAGCCGCGGGACGCATTGATGTACCGGCTAACCGGTCTCGGCTGATGTGCCTCGTCGCCTTCGCGTTCAAAGCGCATCCGTGCTACCGGCTGATCGTTGCCGCGAACCGGGACGAGTTTCACGGCCGGCCGGCGGAGGCACTGCATTGGTGGCCCGACCGCCCGGATCTTGTTGCAGGACGAGACCTGCAGGCCGGCGGGACCTGGCTTGCCGTCAGTCGATCGGGCCGCTTTGCGACCGTTACCAACTATCGCGAAGACCTCAGCACTCGCCGCGGCGACCGCTCACGGGGCGAACTCGTCACCGGCTTCATTGCGGGTGCGGAGTCGCCGCTCGACTATTGCGGGAACCTGGAACTCAACGCTTACGCAGGCTTCAGCCTGCTGACGGCCCTGAGTGACGGCAAGAGCGACGAGATGGCCTATGTGTCGAACCGCGGGGACCATGCTCGCCGCCTTCCGCCTGGCATTTATGGCCTCAGCAACGCGTCGCTGGACACGCCCTGGGACAAGGTATTGCGCAGCAAGGCGGCGATGGAGTCGCTGCTCGCCACTGAGACGGTCGGGCCGGAGGCGCTTTTTCGCCTTCTTGCGGATCGGGACCCGGCACCGACGGGCGACGACGTGGGCGCCGGCCTGTCACCGGAAATCGCACGCGCCGTGTCGGCGCCCTTCATCGCTGCGGACGGCTACGGGACACGCTGCTCGACCGTGCTGTTGATCGAACACACCGGCCGCGTCGAAATTCACGAGCGGCGTTTCGACAACCTGGGTAACGCAGCGGGCGAAAGCCGCGACGAATTTCAGATTGGCTGAGCCGGCAAAACCGAAGCCAGCCACTTGCGGATAGCCACGATTTCTTCCGCACAAACTGCATGCGCCATCGGGTACTCATGCCATGCCACGGCAAAGCCCGCTCCCTCCAGCAGTTGCCGCGACTCCCGGCCGAGCTGTATCGGCAGCACGGGATCGAAGGATCCATGAGCCATGAAAATCGGCAGGTTGCGCGAGCGCAAACTTTCGTTCTCCGCAATTTCCTCCGCAAACAGATGCCCGACCGGCAAATACGTCGACAAGGCCATGACACCGGCCAGCCGCTGCGGAAAACGCAAGGCCGTGTGCAAGGCAATCGCGCCGCCCTGCGAAAAACCGGCCACCACGATCCTGTCGTAGCCCGACCCTCGCTCATGCTCCCGCTCGACGAGCTGCTCGATCAGCTTCGCACTATCGCGCACGCCCTTTTCGTCCTGCTGACCCGCGCGGTCGAAGGACAGGATGTCGTACCAGGCCCGCATAGTCATTCCGTTATTGATGGTCACCGGGCGCGTGGGCGCGTGCGGGAAGACGAATCGAATCCCGGCCTCCCTCGGCAGGCCCAGTTCCGGCACGACCGCCTCGAAATCGTGGCCGTCCGCTCCGAGACCGTGCAGCCAGATGACGCTGCTCTTCGGCTGCGCGCCGAGTTCGATTTCCACACTTTCCAGCATATGTTTTGGCTCCCGCCTGACCGCATTGAGAAGCGACTTTCCCGGATTCCTGTGAAGCACAGGGTTCGGGAGAAGGCGGGGGATGTTACCAGCTCGGGACTTGACCCGTTATGCGCATCCTGATACCTTTATGCGCATATTATGCGAGGCGCCTTTATGCCCACTCCTGCCCGAACCCAGACCGAACGGCGCAACGCGATCCGCCGTGTGCTCGAGAGCCGTCCCGCTGCGACGCAGCAGGACCTCCTCGGCGCGCTGACGGCGCAAGGCTTTCACGCGACCCAGTCCAGCGTCAGCCGTGACCTGAAGAACCTGGGCGCCATCAAAACAGGGGCCGGTTATATTTTGCCGGGCACCGAAACAGAGGGTGAGGATGAAATTGCGAAAGTAGCGGACCTTTTACGCGACCTGCGGGCGGCGGGCCCGAACCTGCTCGTCATCAAGACTGCGATCGGCGCGGCCCAGCGCGTCGCGCTGGCGCTCGACCGCTCCGCCTGGCCCGAAATCGTCGGCAACGTCGGCGGCGACGACACCGTGTTCGCGGCAACGACTACGGCCGCCGAACAGCGCACATTGATGCAAAAGATAACCCGCGCAGCCGACCGCGACCGATAAACCCGATCAATCCTGCGGAGTTCCCGATGGAGCAAGAAACCGGCCTGCGCCACCAGGGCGCAAGCGCTCAAACGCCAATCGTGCTCGCCTTTTCCGGCGGGCTCGATACTTCCTTTTGCGTGCCCTGGTTGAAGGAAACTTACGGCCGTGAGGTCATCACGGCCACCATCGACACCGGCGGCATCGACGCAGACGCAGCCGCGGCGCTCGAGAAAAAGGCGCTGGCCCTCGGCGCGGCACGACACGTGTTGCTGCAAAGCCGCGACGAGTTCTTCGAGCGCGTGATCCGCTTCCTCATCGCGGGCAACGTCAGGCGCGGGCAGCTCTATCCCCTTTGCGTGGGCGCCGAACGCGGACTGCAGGCTGCAGGCCTCGCGCGCGTGGCGCGCGAACATGGCGCAACGGCGGTCGCCCACGGCTGCACGGCGGCAGGTAATGACCAGGTGCGGTTCGAAGTGGCCTTGCGCACGCTCGATCCGCAACTCGAGGTGCTGGCGCCAGTACGCGACAACAACTGGGCCCGCCATGACCAGCTCGACTTTCTTGCGTCCCGCGGCCTGCCGGCACCGGGCACGGGATCCGCGTATTCCGTCAATCGCGGTCTGTGGGGCATTACGATCGGCGGCCGGGAAACCCTGACGTCCGAAGGCTCGCTGCCGGAGGAAGCCTGGGTGCTGTCGGCGAACGCCCACCGCGAGCCGAAAGAGCCATCGCAGCACAGACTCGATTTTTCGGCCGGTGTTCCGGTCGCGTTGAACGGCGAGGCGCTCTCCCCGGTCAAGCTGATCGAAACACTGGAGCGACTGGCCGGCCGCTACGCCATCGGCCGCGGCATCCATCTGGGTGACACGTTGCTTGGTACGAAGGGACGGGTCGCCTTCGAGGCGCCGGCCGCCGAGGTCATCATCACGGCCCATCGTGAACTGGAGAAGCTCGTCCTGAGCGCGCAGCAAAGCCGGCTCAAGGATTCGGTTGCGAGTATCTACGGCGACCTGATACATGAAGGCAAACAGCTCGATCTCGCCTGCCGCGACATTGAAGCGCTATTGGTCTCGTCGCAAAAGCGGGTGACCGGCCGTGTATCGTTCACGCTGCGGCCCGGTAGCCTGTTCATTGACGGTGTGGCCTCGCCCCACTCCCTTCTGGCCGCTTCCCGCGGTGTTTATGGCGAGGCGGCCGGCGAATGGACCGCGCAGGATGCGCTCGGGCATGCGCGCGTGCTGTCGTTGAGCGGCATGCTGCAAAGCCGCGCCGCAGCGGGAACCTGAAACGATGCGCACCGTGATCGTCGACAAGATTGCGTCCGTCGCGCAGCACAGCAACCTGGCGCGCGAGCTTCGCGTGTCGGATGCGATTCCCTGCGAAGAAGGCGTTCTGCTCGCGGTGCGCGTCATGAACAACAAGAATCGCTATAACCAGCTCGAGCTCACGAGCGGCCGGATGGCCACCGTCAACCAGGGCGACGTCGTGGTCGGCGCGCTGGGCCACCGCAAGGCGCTGCTCGGCTACTCCGGCCATTTGCCGGACAGGCTCGACGTCGGTTCCGTCGTGCAAATCCTGAACATCGGCGGCGTGCTCGGCATCTGCGATTCGGCCAACCCGGAGGTCGGCGCCCCGTTCGACTGCGAGGTACTGGGCACGGTCCTGCACTTTCCCTATCTCGCGGAGCGCATCGGCGTGCCCGCGCGGGCGGGTGCCGGAAAAATGGACCCTGACGCCGTCCTCGATACCCGGGGCGTGCCGGTCGTGGCGCTGGCAGGAACCTGCATGGACTCCGGCAAGACGGCCGCCGCCTGCGCCATTGTCAGCCGGCTGCGGCATCTCGGCTTGCACGTTGCCGCCTGCAAGGCAACCGGCGTGGCGCTGCGTCGCGACATCCTCGCGATGCAGGATGCCGGCGCCGCCGAGACGATGATATTTTCGGATCTCGGCGTGGTGACGACGACAGCCGACAACGGGCCGGCACTGACGCGGGCACTTTTATCCGGTCTGGCCGCGCATCACCCGGACGTGATCGTCATCGAGCTTGGCGATGGGCTGCTCGGTGCGTACGGCGTCGAAGCCATACTGTCCGACGAGGACATACGCGCCGCGCTCACGGCCGTGGTGCTGTGCGCCAACGATCCGGTTGCCGCCTGGGGCGGTGCGAAAATCCTGCGTGAACAATACGGCATCGAGCCTGCAGTCGTGACAGGGCCAGCCACCGACAATGCCGTCGGCATCGACCAGATTGCGACGCGCATGCAACTGCCCGGGATTAATGCGCTAACCGCCGGCGCCATGCTCGGCGACCGCATCGCGGAGCTGCTGCCGGAGACAAGGACCGCTGCAAGGGACGACGAATGACCGCAACAACGGACAGCATCAGCGCCGCGGTACTGGGCGCCACCGGCTATGTGGGCGGCGAACTTCTGCGCCTTATCGCGGCGCACCCGCAAATCCGCCTCGGGGCGGCCGTGTCCGGGAGCCGCGGCGGCGACAGGATCGGCGCGGCGTTTCCGCACCTGGCCGCGGCCTACGACGAGGCCGAATTCACCGTGCCGGGGCAATGGGCGGAGACACTGGAGCCAGGCAGCAATGTCGCGCTCTTTTCGGCGGCACCGCACGGCGCATCGGCCGCGCTCGTCGCCAATGCGATGGAGCAGGCGGCCGCACGCAATCTCAAGCTGCGCGTCGTCGACTGCTCTGCTGATTTTCGCTACGCGGATGCCGAGCAGTATCGCGATGTCTACGGCAGCGCCCACGCGGCACCTTCCCTGCTCGACAATTTTCACTGCGCCGTGCCTGAGCATTCCGCGTCGCCCGGCGCCGGGCGTGCTGCCGAACACATAGGCCATCCCGGCTGTTTTGCGACGGCCGTGCTTCTCGCGGCGGTACCGCTGGTCAGATCCGGACTGAGTTCAGGGCCGCTTTTTGTCAACGGCATCACCGGCAGTACCGGATCGGGCCGAAGTGCACAGCCCGGTACGCATCATCCGGAGCGCCACTCCAATCTCTACGCTTACAAGCCGCTGCAGCATCGTCATGTGCCGGAGATCGTCCAGCTGATAAAGGATGCTTGCAACGCTCGCGTAGCAATCAATTTCGTGCCGCATTCCGGCCCCTTTGCGCGCGGCATTTACGTCACGCTACAGGCAAGTCTCGTTTCAGGGACACGGGCCGAGGACGTCCGCCGGGCGTTCGTCGACGATTACGCCGGCGCGGCCTTTGTGCGCCTGGTCGACGGCGCACCAAAACTGAAAGACGTGGTCGCCAGCAACTGGTGCCACATCGGCATCCGTTGCGAAAACGACAGCGTGGTCGTGATGAGCGCCATCGACAATCTGGTGAAGGGCGCCGCCGGCGGTGCCCTGCAGTGGATGAACCGTCTCTGGTCGCTGCCGGAGACGAGCGGCCTTCTGGCCCCTGCGCCGGCCTGGACATGAGTACCTCCGATTGGCTATCGCGGGAAGCGGCCGTAACCGTACCCGCCTACCGCCAGCTGAATTTCGTCCCGGAGCGCGGCGACGGCTGTGACATCATCACCAGCGGCGGGCGACGCATACTCGACCTCTACGGCGGCCACGCCGTAGCCGCGCTGGGCTACGGCCATCCTGGCCTTACGCGCGCGATCGAGGAGCAAGCGCGGCGGCTCCTCTTCCAGAGCAATGCCGTGGTGATGGAAATCCGGGCGCGGGCGGCCGAGGAACTCGTGTCGATTGCGCCCGGTGAGCTTCGCCGGGTGTTCTTCGTCAACAGCGGCGCGGAGGCGAACGAGAACGCGTTGCGCATTGCCTGCGGCGCCACGGGCCGCGGGAAAATCCTCGCCGTCACGCACGGCTTCCACGGGCGCACCGCGGCGGCGGCCGCTGTCACCTGGAACGCGAAGGATCGCTGGTACGGCTTTCCGCGCCTGCCGTTCGACGTCGACTTTATTCCCCGCAACGACGTCGCGGCCGCCGAAGCGATGATTGACCGCGGCGTGGCCGCGGTCATCTTCGAGCCGGTGCAGGGAATCGCCGGTGCGCTGAACCTGTCGCCCGCCTTCCTGCAGGCGCTGCGCAGGAGCACGGCCGCGAGCGGCGCGCTACTGATCGCCGACGAAGTGCAATGCGGCATGGGGCGGTCGGGTCGCTGGTTTTCCGTCGAGTTCAGCGGCGTCGCGCCCGACCTTCTGACCTCCGCCAAGTCACTGGGCGGCGGCGTGCCCTGCGCCGCAGTCCTTGCAACAGATTCTTTGTCTTCCGGCGTCCAGGCTGGCGACCTCGGTTCGACCTTCGGCGGCGGACCGCTCGCCGCCGCCGCCATCGTCGCTACGGTGCAGGCGATCAGGCAGGAAGGACTGCTCGCAAATGTGCGCCAGCGTGAAGCGCAAATCCGAGCCACCTGCGTAACCGGGCCTGTCCGCTCTATCCAGGGCCTGGGGCTCATGCTGGGACTCGTCTGCGACCGCGCCGCCAGCGAGGTCCGCAACGCGCTGCTGGAACAGGACATACTGACCGGCACCAGCGACGACCCTGACGTTCTGCGTCTGCTGCCACCGCTCGTATTGCAGTCCTCGCAGGTCGACCGCCTGGCGCGGGCGCTGGGAACGATCAACCCACAGTAATCAACCGGAAACCGTTCATGAAAACATTCAACAGTCTTGCCGATTTTTCCAGCGAAGAGATATCGGCTCTCCTCGAACTGGCCTACCGGCTCGACCGTTCGCCGGAACCGCAAGCGCTTGCCGGGAAAGTTCTGGCACTTCTGTTCCTGAGCCCATCCCTCAGAACGCTCGCGTCGTTCCAGGCGGCGATGACGCGGCTCGGCGGCGGCTCCTTCGTCATTGCGCCCGACATGTCCATTCATGGCCTCGAGACGCGTCCCGGCATCGTCATGGACGGCGCGGCCGCCGAACACATCAACGAAGCCGTGCCCGTCATCGCCTCTTACAGCGACGCGATCGGCATTCGCGCGTTCGCCGAGCGCAAGAAGCTGGACTCCGATCTTGCCGACGACGACTTCCGATCGATGACCCGTCTCATCGATTCCCCCTGGATCAACATGGAGTCCGCGATCGAGCACCCCTGCCAGAACCTCGCGGACTGGAAGACGCTCGACGATTTCGACGTCCCCGCCAATGGCGGCAAATTCGTGTTGAGCTGGGCTTATCATCCATTGGCGCTGCCGCTGGCGGTGCCGGCCTCCACACTTTACATGGCGGCCAGGCGCGGCATGGATGTGACGGTGCTGCGTCCGGATGGCTTCGCACTGCCGGAGCCGGTCATGAAAAACGCACGCGATGCCGCGGTCACCGCCGGCGGCTCCGTGCAGGAGACGGACAACCGCAGCGAAGCGTTGCAGGGGGCGCACATTATCTATGCCAAATCCTGGTCCTCCACAACTCATTACGGTGACAAGCTGAAAGATCACGACTTGCGACGCGGACTCGAGAACTGGTGCATCGACGAGCCATGGTTCGATACTGCCGCGAAAGACTGCCGCTTTATGCACTGCCTGCCGGTACGGCGCGGAGTAGTGGTGGCGGACCGGGTCCTGGACAGTCCCCGCAGCGTGGTGATACACGAGGCCCGCAACCGGATGCTGGCGCAGATGGCGGTCCTGCATCAGATGCTGAGATCGGCATCATGAATGAGCGACACGACCGCGCCGTCGTCGTCTCCGCGCTGAAGCATGCGGCCCCGTACGTACGCCTGTTCAAGGGCAAGGTCTTCGTCCTCAAGGTCGGCGGCGAGGTGTTCGCCAACCTGGCCGACACCCGCGCCCTCATGGAACAGGTCGGCATTCTGAACCAGGTAGGGATCCGCATCGTGCTCGTGCACGGCGGCGGGCCCCAGTCGACCAAGCTTGCCGCAGCGCTGGGGCTGGACCCGAAGTTCATCGACGGCCGCCGCGTCACCGACGATGCGTCGCTTGAAGTTGCGACCATGGTGCTGAACGGGCAGATCAACACCCGGGTACTGTCCTCCTGCCGCGATCTCGACATCCCGGCTGTCGGCATCAGCGGCGTGGATGCCGGCCTTATCAAAGCGCACCGTCGTCCGCCGGTGGAAAGAAAAGGCGCCCTGCCAGTCGATTACGGATTCGTCGGCGATATCGATGCGGTCGATGCGGACGTCCTGCGCAAGCAGCTCGATAATTCCCTGATGCCGGTGGTGAGCCCGCTGTCCTGCGATTCCTCCGGCAGTCTGCTGAACATCAATGCCGACACTGTAGCGGCGGCGATTGCCGCGGAACTCAAGGCGGAAAAACTCATTCTCGCCACGGCTGCGCCGGGAATCCTCGACGACGCCGCCGATCCCGGCTCCCTGATTTCCTATGTCGACAGGGGCGGGCTGAGAAAACTGATCGGCAGCGGCAAACTGGCCGACGGCATGTTGCCCAAGGCAGCCGCGATCGAGCTCGCGCTGGCTGGCGGCGTCAAGCGCGTGCATGTGATTTCCTACAAAGTGCCGGACAGCCTGTTGCTGGAGGTGTTCACCAACGAGGGAACCGGCACGCTTGTCGTCGATGACATCGCGGCACTGTCGCCGGCCGAGCAGGCCTCGCCGGGCGCGCAGCCATGAGCCGCCTGTGGGACCGGGGACTGCCGCTCGACGAGCGCGTCTTGCGCTACACCGCGGGAGAGGACCATCGGCTGGATGCAAGACTCGTCAGCTACGACGTTCGCGGCTCAATCGCCCACGCGGAAATGCTGTGTCAGCAAAAACTTCTTGCCGCTAAAGACCTCGATGCAATTCGCGACGGCCTGCGACAGCTGGAGGCGGATTTTCTCGCCGGTAAATGGCAGATCGCCGTGGAGGACGAGGATGGCCACACCGCGCTCGAAACGCGGCTGACGAATCTGATCGGCGAGGCGGGCCAGCGCCTGCATCTGGGCCGCTCCAGAAACGATCAGGTGCTCGCCGCACTGCGCCTTTACCTCATGGATGCCGCAGAAGACATCACGGAGCGGGCCGACGGCCTTTGCCGGACGCTTGCCGAATTGGGCGATCGACAAGGCGACGTCGTGCTGCCCGGTTACACGCACATGCAGCAGGCAATGCCCTCCACGGTGGCTCTCTGGAGCGCCGGTTTCGGCGCGGCGTTTGAAGACGACATCGAGGGACTGCGCAGCACCGCCCGGCGGCTCGGCCTCAACCCGTTGGGCAGCGCGGCAGGCTACGGCACGCCGGGCTTGCCGATCGATCGCGAGCAAACGACTTCGCTGCTGGGTTTTGACGCCACGCAAAAACCGGCAACGGCGGTGCAACTGTCGCGCGGCAAGGCGGAATGCACCCTGATGTTCGAGCTCACATTGCTCATCCAGGATCTCGGGCGCCTCGCCAGCGACCTGCTGCTGTTCTACACGGAGGAGTTCGGCTACATCGAACTGGCCGCCGAAGTCACGACCGGCTCTTCCATCATGCCGCAGAAGCGGAACCCGGACGTACTGGAACTGGTGCGGGCGGCCTCGGCCACGGCACAGGCCTGCCTGGACGAAGGCCTCATGATCACGGCAAAACTGCCCTCCGGTTATCAGCGCGACCTGCAAAGGCTAAAACCGCCGCTGTTCCGCTGCATCGACCTGGCGGCCGCGAGCACGGACATGATGTCCTGCGTCGTATCGGGCATGCGCTTTGTGCCGGACAGGATACGGTTGAGCAATGGCATCGGCGCTGCCGAAGAGGCCAACCGGCTCGTGACCAGCGAGGGAATTCCGTTCCGCGAGGCGTACCGGCGCATTGCGGCGCAATACAAGGGCTAAACCGACCGGAGCATCTGGTATACCATTCCCGCTCATTTCCACGTCGCCCCGGCGGCTGTTTTACCGGTTCGCAGTCATGAAAGCCCAGC
>JBBDSK010000225.1:0-23321 GCA_040904985.1 Woeseia sp.
TTCGAGTTCGAAGCCGGGGGGCTGGAAGCCGGGATCGGTGACGAGCCGGCCATGAAGATGACGGGCGGCGTGCGGGTCCGCCGCGGCAACCGGCTTGCCGGCGCTGAAACCGCTTATTACAACCCGGACGCTCGGGCCCTGTTGCTCGACGGCGGCGTGCGCTACGAGGACCCGCGCGCGGAAATATCCAGCCGCTCCGCGGAGTTCGCCTACGATTCCGGCCGCATCCGGTTCGAGGGCGCCGAGTTTCAGCTCGGCGAGACAGGTTCACGCGGCGCAGCCGACCTGCTGCAGATTGCCGATGACGGCGTGGTCAGTCTGGGTGAGGTGAGCTACACGACCTGCCCGCCGGGATCGGAAGACTGGATGATCGAGGCGGACGACATCACGCTCGACACGCGCGAGGGAAGCGGCACCGCGAGACACGTCAAGTTGCGGTTCAAGGGCGTGCCGATTCTGTACTCGCCATACCTGTCGTTCCCCATCACCGACGCCCGCAAGTCCGGTGTGCTGACGCCTGAAATCGGAAGCGCGGGACGCAGCGGCAATGAACTCAGGATCCCCTGGTATTGGAATATCGCCGACAACTACGACGCAACGGTCACCACGAGACTGCTGACCGACCGCGGGCTGCAGCTGGGCACGGAGTTTCGTTATCTCACGGAAAGAAACGACGGCATCGCACAGTTCGAGTACCTCGCCGACGACAACCTGGTGAACGATGACCGCCACCTGATCAACTTCAATCACCGGACACTCTTTGAAAACGGCTGGCGCAATCTCATCGACTTCAGCGAAGCCTCGGACAGCAGTTACTTCGAAGACCTGGGCGGCAGTCTCAGCACGTCCAGCATCACGCACCTCAATCGCAGCGTGACCTTCGACTACTATGGCGCACGCTGGGCGCTTTTCGGGCGCCTCCAGGATTACCAGACGATCGATGACGCGATCGTCCCTTCGAATGAGCCTTATCGCCGCCTGCCGCAGTTTGTTGCGAGCGCTGCCTGGCCCGAACGAGCGCTGGGCCTGCAGTACAGCTTCGACGGCGAACTGGTTTATTTCGATCGCGACGTCGGCACCACCGGCTGGCGGGTCGACCTGGCGCCCCAGGTCGAGTGGCCCTTCGAAAGACCGGGCTGGTTCGTGACGCCGGGCGCAACCCTCAGATACACAGGCTATGCGCTCGGTAATCGGCAGCCCGGGCAGGATGACCAGCCGAGCCGCGCGCTGCCGATTTCCAGTTTCGACGCCGGTATGATTCTCGAGCGCAGCATGAATTCCTCGAGGGGCTGGATCCAGACTCTCGAGCCGCGCATGCTTTACGTGAACGTACCGCATCGTGAGCAGTCGGACCTGCCGGTGTTCGACACCATCGAACCCGACCTCAACCTCGTGCAGCTTTTTCGCAAAAACCGCTACCTGGGCGCCGACCGGATCGCCGACGCCGATCAGCTGAGCGTCGGGATCACGTCCAGGATCCTGGAATCGGAATCGGGCAAAGAAGTTGTTGCCGCGACCATCGGGCAGGCGCTTTACCTGAGCGAGCAGTCCGTCACTTTACCGGGGCAGCCAGCGCTCGGCAGCGGTTCGTCGGACTACATCGCCGAGGTGCGCTTCCTCCTTTACGAGCACCTGAACTTCAACGTCGGCCACCAGTGGGGCAGCGGTGGAAGCGGCACGGCGCAGTCCGAAGCCAGGCTGCAGTACCGCCCCCGAAGCGACAAAATTCTGAACCTGTCATACCGATTTCGGCGCAACTCCGTCGAGCAAGGTGACGTTTCCTGGTCCTGGCCGCTGTCGCAGCGCTGGAATTTCGTGGGGCGATACAACTTTTCTTTTCGCGACAGCGAAGCGCTGGAGCAGTTTTTCGGCCTCGAGTACGAGAGCTGCTGCTGGGGCTTAAGGCTCGTGTCACGGCGTCACATCTCGACTCGCGATGGAACTCGGGATTCTTCTTTCGGTCTGCAGCTAGTGCTCAAAGGCATGACCAGCGTCGGGACGGCCGCGGACAAGCTGCTGGAACGTGGTATTCTTGGCTACACCCCCGACATCGAATAAACCCACGGTTTTAAACGTATTTTATGATTTTATTCAGAAACTCGCTGTTATCCGCACTGCTGCTCGCCCTGTCAGGCACCGCCGCGGCTGCGGAGCTTTCGACCAGCGGAGAAAAGCTTGACGGCATAGCAGCCGTCGTCAATGAAGGCGTCGTCCTGACCAGCGAGCTGGAACGCCAGAGCCAGATCATCGCGGAGCGCGCGCGTGCGCAGGGCGTGCAGCTCCCGCCGCCCTCCGTGCTGGAGGAACAGGTCCTCGAGCGGCTAATCCTGGAGCAGATTCAGTTGCAGCGTGCCGAGCGCGTCGGCATTCAGATCTCGGACCAGATGCTCAACTCCGCGATCGCCCAGGTGACGGCCGAACAGGGCATCGCGTTCGAGCAGTTGCCGGAACTGCTGGCACAGGACGGCTTGAACTACGGCGACTACCGCCGCGAGATGCGCAAACAACTGATACTCGACCAGTTGCGGCAGATCGAGGTTACGGGCCGGATCTCCGTAGCCCCACGCGAGGTCCAGCAGTGCCTTGCGGACCTCGAAGACAACGTGGTGGGGAATTCCGAGTACAACCTTTCCCACATACTGATATCCGTGCCGCAATCCGCCACCAGCGAACAATTCGCGGAGGCCGAAACCGAGGCGCAGTACGTTTACCAGCAGCTGGAATCCGGCGCCGATTTCGGCGAAATGGCGGTACGCTACTCCGACAGCCAGACGGGTCTCGAGGGCGGCAACCTGGGCTGGCGCAGCGGCGACCAGTTGCCGACGATCTTCTCCGACGTTGTTGGCCCGATGAATCCGGGCCAGCATTCGGCACCGTTGCGCGCGATAAGCGGTTTCCACATCGTAAAAGTAAACGACGTTCGCGGTGTCAATGAGCGCAGTGAAATCGAGCAAATGAAAGTACGGCACATCCTGGTTACGCCCAACGAAATCATCGACGACCAGACCGCCCGTCAGCGGCTGGAGGACGCCCGCGAGCAGTTACTCGCCGGCGAGGATTTTGGTGAGCTGGCCAAGCTGCTGTCGGACGATCCCGGCTCTGCAAACAGTGGTGGAGAAATGGGATGGCGCGGACCGGGTTCTTTCGTGCCGGAATTCGAAGAAGTTGCGAACAGTCTGGAATCGGGCGTCGTGTCGGAACCCTTCCAGACACGCTTCGGCTGGCACATCCTGGAGGTGCAGGACCGCCGCACCTACGACAACACTGAAGATCTGAAGGAGAGCAACTGCGTGCAACGAGTGCGCAACAGCAAACTCGCCGACGAATCCGAACTCTGGGTACGCAGGCTTCGGGATGAAGCTTACGTCGATAAGCGCTCCTGAGAACATTGCCGGTTTACGTGCCGTATGCACGGCCATGAGGCCACATTGAAGGACCGCCCCGACCGTCCGCTGGCCGTAACGGCCGGTGAGCCCGCCGGAATAGGTCCGGAACTCTGCCTCGCACTGGCGCGGTCCGGACATGCTGCGAACATCGTCGTCGTGGGGGATCTGTCGCTGCTCGAGGAGCGCGCCCGCTCTCTCGGGTGGAAGGTAAGGTTGCGAGAATTCGATTCGGCGCAGCCGGCGAGCGCAGGCGACGGTGAACTCCTGGTAATGCCGCAGACACTGCCGAATCCCCGGGTGTGTGGCCAGCCGGACCCCGTTAACTCCGCCTCGCTGCTCGAGGGAATCCGCCGCGCCGTCGACGGCTGCCGGGATCACATCTTTTCGGGGCTGGTAACCGCGCCGCTGCAGAAAAGCGCCATCAATGACGCCGGCATCCCTTTCACCGGCCACACCGAGTACCTGGCGCAGCTGATGGCGGCGGAAACGCCGGTCATGCTGCTCGTCGCAGCCGATCTGAGAGTCGCACTGGCCAGCACCCACCTGCCGCTCCGGGAGGTGTCTTCCTACCTGACTCGCGACCGCATCATGAAGGTCATCGGAGTCCTGGATGAGGACCTGAGACAAAAGTTCGGTATCGAGCAACCGGACATACTGGTCTGCGGCCTGAATCCCCACGCTGGCGAGGGCGGGCACCTGGGCCGTGAAGAGCTCGACTTCATCGCTCCCGCGGTGGCGGCGATGCGGGAGAGGGGAGTCCATGTCCGGGGTCCTGTACCGGCGGACACGGCCTTTACCCCCGCTGGCGGCAAACCGTCCGCCGTGCTCGCGATGTACCACGATCAGGGCTTGCCGGTACTGAAGTACGCCGGCTTCGGCACCGCGGTCAACGTTACGCTGGGCCTGCCGATCGTCAGAACGTCCGTCGATCATGGCACCGCGCTCGACATCGCCGGTACGGGGCAAGCGGATACTGGCAGCATGCTCGCCGCCGTACGACTCGCGGCTTCACTGGCAGCCGCATGAGCGCGAGGCACCACCCGCGCAAACGCTTCGGCCAGCACTTCCTTACCTCCCGCGATACGATCGACAGCATTTTGGCTGCGATCGCACCGCGTGCTGTCGATACGATCGTGGAAATAGGGCCCGGTCGTGGTGCGATTACCGCAGGGCTGGCAGCGTCCGGAGCCTCGATTCACGCGGTCGAGTTCGACCGGGATCTCGTTCCCGGGCTCCGCGAGAATTATGCCGGCGTCGCCAACGTTGTCATTCACGAAGCAGACGCTCTTTCCTTCGATTACGCCGCGTTAGGTCCATCCCTGAGGATCGTCGGCAATCTTCCCTACAACATTTCGACCCCGCTCATGTTTCGTTTGCTCGCGTTCGAGTCCTCGATCTTCGACCTGCACTTCATGCTGCAGAAGGAGGTGGTGGACAGGCTCACCGCTTCTCCCGGGACAAAGGCGTACGGCAGGCTCACGATCATGCTGGGATGCCGAATGCACGCTGAACGGCTGTTCGACGTGCCGCCGTCCGCTTTCCAGCCGCCGCCGAAAGTCACATCGTCGGTGGTCCGCCTGCGGCCGCGACTGGAGGACCGCCTGCAAATCAGCGATCCGGAACTGATGTCGCGTCTTGTTGCCCGGGCCTTCAGCCAGCGCCGCAAAACCCTGCGCAACGCGCTGAAGGGGACGGCCGATGCGGAGGTTCTGCAACGGTTCGGCATTCAACCGGCTTCGCGGGCCGAGGAGGTGGCGGTGGCGGACTGGGTGGCACTGGCGAATCATCTGGCCGACCCGACATGAACCACCCTGCCACCGCGGGAGTCGAATCGCGATAGAATGGCCGTTGTTCCCCAGCGGTTTCCGGACGACTGACAGAGCGCACATTCACGATGACGAGCAATGAGTTCAAGATCAACATCGAGGTCTCGACGGATTACGTGGGCGATCAGTCGGAACCGGATGTGGGGCGATACGTGTTCGCCTACACGATTACGATCTCGAATACAGGCAGCCTTCCCGCAAAGCTCCTGAGTCGTCACTGGGTGATCACGGACGCCAACGGCAAGGTGCAGGAAGTCCGGGGAGACGGTGTCGTAGGCGAGCAGCCGCATCTTAATCCCGGTGACAAATTCCGCTACTCGAGCGGGGCCGTGCTCGAGACGCCCGTCGGCGCAATGCAGGGCAGCTACCGCATGAAAGCGGACAACGGCATCAGCTTCGATGCGCCTATCCCTCCGTTCACGCTCGCAGTCCCCGGAGTGCTGCACTAGCGGCGGTCATGTCGGTATACGCGATCGGCGACATCCAGGGCTGCTACGACCCTTTCCGGCGCTTGCTCGACAGAATAGGCTTCGACGCCGACAAGGACAGGCTCTGGCTCACCGGAGACCTGGTCAATCGCGGACCCAAATCGCTGAAAACGCTTCGCTTCGTGCGTAGCCTGGGCGACGCGGCCGTCACGGTCCTCGGCAATCACGATTTGCATCTGATGGCGGTTGCGAGCGGCGTCGAGCGTCCTGGTAACAACGATGAATCGCTGGCCAAACTCCTCGACGCCCACGATTGCAGCGAACTCGTCGAGTGGCTGCGACAACGTCCGCTCGCCTGGTTCAGTGATGAGCTGAACGCCCTGATGGTGCACGCGGGCGTGCACCCGAAGTGGACCGTAGAGAAAACCCTTGCGCGGGCGGCCGAAGTCGAAACCGTTCTCAGAGGCGATGAGTACCAGGACTTTCTGCCCGGGCTTTACGGAAACTCTCCGTCGCGATGGTCCGGCAAACTGAGTGGCACCAAGCGGCTTCGCTGCATCGTTAACTGCCTCACGCGCATGCGCATGATCGACTCGGACGGGCGCCTCGACTTCGACCACAAGGGCCCGCCCGACAATGCACGACCGGGACTCTTTCCCTGGTTCGACGCCGTCGGAGCCCGATGGCGCGGCACGAGAATTATCTTCGGCCACTGGTCGGCGCTGGGTCTGATCCTGAAGCCCGATCTGATCGGCGTCGACACCGGTTGCGTGTGGAATCGCGAACTGACGGCTGTGCGTCTGAACAAGCGGCCAAAGGTGTTGCAGGTGAAATGCCGCGGCGATTGACCGTTGCCACCGCGCAAGCCCGGGCGGGTGTGCCCTGGACGGTGACGGAGTAGACTGCCCGGTCTTCGATGGCGTAGAAAAGGCGCACATGAAGGGACCAGAAAGCATCCATTCGCGCGGCGCAGCCGCACCGGTCGGGCCTTACCCGCACGCCCGCAGGGTTGGTAAGCTGCTGTTTTTGTCGGGAATCGGCCCGCGCCCGGCCGACGGCGGCCCCGTGGCAGGCAGCACTTTTGGTGCGAACGGCGCAGTGGTCGACTACGACATGGAGAAACAGTGTCATGCCGTCTTCCGAAACGTGAGCGCGGTGCTTGAAAGCGCCGGCTGCACGCTGGAAGATCTCGTCGACATTACAACCTACCTGACCGACATGCGGCGTGATTTCGATACCTTCAATCGCGTCTACGGCGAGTATTTCTCCCCGGACGGCCCGTGCCGGACCACGGTGGAGGTAACCCGGTTGCCGACGCCCATTGCCATCGAAGTCAAATGCATCGCTTTCACTGGCGCGGCGCCGCGCCAGAAAGATTGAGGAAAGGGACATGCAGTCATTAACAGCGTTCAACTTCCAGAAGTGGATCGATGAACATCGTCATTTGCTGAAACCGCCGGTTTGCAATCAACAGGTTTTCGACGAGGACGACTTTATCGTAATGGTCGTGGGCGGACCCAATTCCCGAAAGGACTACCACTACGACGAGGGTCCGGAATTTTTCTACCAGCTCGCGGGCGACATGCTGCTGAAGACCATGCAGGACGGTCAGAAAAATGATGTCCGCATCGGCGAAGGTGAGATTCTTCTCCTCCCGCCCAGGGTACCCCACTCGCCGCAACGGTTCCCGGATACGATCGGCCTTGTTATCGAGCGAAAGAGGCTGCCTCACGAGCTCGATGGCTTCATGTGGTTCTGCGATAACTGCAATCACAAGTTGTACGAAGAATACGTTTATGTCAGCGACATCGTCGGGCAGCTTCCACCGATTTTCGACCGCTTCTACAGTTCACCGGAAAACCGCCGCTGCGATAATTGCGGCACTGTCATGCCGGTCCCGGACAAGTGACGCACAGGCAGAAGCGGGTGGCCGCAGGACCTTCATATTGAAGATCGACATCCACACGCACATCCTGCCCCGCAACTGGCCGGACCTCGGTAAACGGTACGGCTACGGCGGTTTCGTTCAACTGGAGCATCACGGACCCGGCTGCGCGCGAATGATGATCGACGGAAAGGAATTCCGCGAAGTTGAAGCGAACTGCTGGGATCCCGGGACCCGGCTCGCCGACTGTGATGTCACTAATGTCGACGTCCAGGTTCTTTCGACCGTCCCGGTAATGTTCAGTTACTGGGCAAAACCGGAACACACGGCGGACCTGGCGCGGATTCTCAACGATCATATCGCGTCGCTGGTAAGCGAACACCCACGGCGCTTCATCGGGCTCGGAACACTGCCGATGCAGGATTCGGAACTGGCGATCAGGGAACTCGAGCGATGCTGCGGCCCTCTCGATATGGCCGGCGTGCAGATAGGGTCTCACGTCAATGGCTGGAATCTCGATGACGAGCGGATATTCCCGGTGCTGGAGGCGGCCGCCGAGATTGGCGCGGCCGTATTCATCCACCCCTGGCAAATGCTGGGGCGAGAGCGAATGGGGCTCTACTGGCTGCCCTGGCTGGTCGGCATGCCCGCCGAAACCGCATTGTCGATCTGTTCCATGATCTTCGGCGGCATTTTCGAAAAGCTGCCGACCTTGAGGGTCGCCTTCGCCCATGGCGGCGGTGCCTTTCCGGGCATCATTGGGCGGCTCGAGCACGGCTTCAAGGTTCGACCGGACATCGTCGCGACCAATAACCAGCACAACCCGCGTGAATACCTGGGACGCTTTTACGTCGACTCGCTCGTGCATGAACCGGCGATGCTGCAGTACATGATTTCGCTGATGGGCGCGGAATCGATCGCGCTTGGCAGCGACTATCCTTTTCCCCTGGGTGAACAGTGTCCGGGAACCCTGATCGAATCGATGGATCTCGACTCGCAGACGCGAGACGCCCTTCTTGCGGGAACGGCCCTGAGGTGGCTGAACCTGAGCCGGGAAGATTATCTGTGACCGCGTCCTTCGATCTGCATCGTGACACGGCGCTGTCGCTGGATCAGGACGACCCGCTGGCCCAATTTCGCCAGCGCTTCAATTACCCGTCAGGGCAGCGCGAACGGCGCCCGGTCTACCTGTGCGGACACTCCCTGGGGCTGCAGCCGAAGACGGCCGCGCGCTTCGTGCAGGAGGAACTCGAGGATTGGGCAACACTGGGGGTGGAAGGACATTTCAGGGCGCGGCGGCCGTGGCTGCCCTATCACCGCTTCGCGACTTCAGGCCTTGCCGCGCTCACCGGCGCCCGGGATGAGGAAGTGGTCGCAATGAATACGCTGACGGTAAACCTGCACCTGCTGATGGCCTCATTCTATCGGCCGACGGCAACGCGTCACAAAATTCTGATCGAATCGACTGCGTTCCCGTCAGATCGCTTTGCCGCGACGTCGCAGATTCGTCTGCACGGATTCGACCCGTCCGACTCGCTGGTGGAATGGAGGCCGCGCGACGCCGGCGGCACTCTCGTCATCGAAGACCTGCTGAGCATCCTCGACGAATGCGGCGATGAGCTGGCGCTGCTCCTCCTGCCGGGCGTGCAATATTTCAATGGCCAGCTACTGGACATGCAGGAAATTTGCGCCCGCGCGCGAGCCGCGGACTGCGCCGTCGGGCTCGATCTCGCCCACGCCATCGGCAATGTGCCCCTCGAACTGCACGACTGGGGACCGGATTTTGCCGCCTGGTGCAGCTACAAGTATCTTAATGGCGGGCCCGGCGCGGTCGGCGGAGCGTTCATCCACCAACGCCACCTCGGCGGAGACGGATCCGCTCAGCTGCTCGGGTGGTGGGGCAACGAAGAGCAAAGCCGCTTCCGCATGAACGCAGCCTTCGAGCCGGCGCAGGGTGCGGAACTGTGGCAGCTCAGCAATCCGCCCATACTGTCGCTCGCGCCGGTTCTGGCATCCCTGGAGGTTTTCGAGGACGCCGGCCGCGACAGGCTGCGAGCAAAATCGCTTCGGCTGGGCGCCTACATTGACTGGCTTCTCGAGCAGAAGCTGGCCGGCCGCGTCAGGTGCATCACACCGGCGGAGGCACGCGGAGCGCAGGTCTCACTGACGATCGCCGACGGCAACATTGAGGCGAGCGACGTGTTCCGGAAGCTCGCGCAGCAGGAGGTTTTCGCGGACTGGCGCGAGCCGAATGTGATTCGCGTTGCGGCGGCACCGCTCTACAACGGCTTTTGCGACGTCTTCGATTTTGTAGAGCGGCTGCAGGCGGCCCTGGACGGCAGCGGCTCGTGAGGCCGGCGTGAACCCCGGCGAGCTCACGATTGCCGGCGCGGGACTTTGCGGCAGCCTGCTGGGAATTCTTTTGAGGCGCCGCGGGCATCGCGTGACGATTCTCGAGCGGCGCTCGGATCCGCGGACGAGCACCGACGAGGGGGGACGCTCCATCAACCTGGCGCTTTCGGCCCGCGGCATACGCGCGCTCCAGGCGGCGGGAATCTTCAGCCAGGCGGAACGCCTCCTCATGCCCATGCGCGGGAGGCTCATCCATTATGAGGACGGCAAGACCGAGCTGCTGCCTTATGGCCAGCGCAATGAAGAACAGATTTACTCGGTATCGCGGGCGGCCCTCAACCGCCTGCTGATCGATGCCGCCGATTACGGGCAACAATCGGCCGTCCGATTTCGCCAGGACGTCTCAGGATTCGACAGGGGAAGACACGAACTTCGCGTGGTCGATCTCGATCAGGACAGGCACTGGTCGTCACAGACGCTGCCGGTTATCGCCGCCGACGGGGCCGGGTCTGCAATCCGTCGCTCACTGCAACAGGGCTCCGCGATCGAGGTGACGGAATCGCTTTTGCCGCACGGGTACAAGGAACTTTCCATACCGCCGGCGGCCGATGGGCGGCCGCAACTCGACCCGCAGGCCCTGCACATCTGGCCGCGCGGGCAGTTCATGCTGATCGCGTTACCCAATCCGGGCGGCGATTTCACGCTGACGCTTTTCATGCCCAATGAAGGACCGGACAGCTTCGCCGTGCTCGACGGCGCCGCGGCAACGGAAGCATTCTTCAGCAATAATTTTCCTGATCTCGTCCCCCTCATACCGGGGCTGGTCCGCGCGTTCCTGAACAATCCCGTGGGCATCCTCGGAACCGTGCGCTGTGGCCAGTGGCACGATGGCGGTGAACTGCTCCTGATCGGCGATGCCGCCCACGCCATCGTTCCGTTTCACGGCCAGGGTATGAACCTGGCGTTCGAGGACTGCCTCTTGCTCGACCGGATTCTCCGGGATGCGACGAGCTGGCATGGGGCGTTTGCCGCGTTCCAGAGCCAGCAGATGGACAACGCGAACGCAATCGCGGATATGGCGCTGGAAAATTACGTCGAAATGCGCGACACGGTCAGGGACGAAAAATTCAAGCTGCGAAAAGCTTTGTCGTTCCAGCTGGAGCGCTGCCTGCCGGGCCGTTTCATCCCGCGCTATTCGATGGTGATGTTTCACGACGAGATTCCCTACGCAGTGGCAAAGCGGCGCGGGGCTCTGCAGGAGGCATTACTGCAGGAACTGACGCTGACCGCCCACAGCATCGAGGACATCGATCTCGAGCGGGCCGCCTGCCTCGTGCGGGAACGGCTGCCGCCGTTGGACAGCGATTTGCAGCACTAGTCCATCCCGGACTTCTGCAGAGTCGGCATCCTAGGTGTGCATTCTGTGAAGGTTCTGGCGGCGCTCCAGCGTCTCGAACCGGCAGGCGAACTGGCTGCGGTCACCGGCGGGATGCTCTTCCGACCACAGCACTTGCCACTCCTCCGGCGCCAGCTCGGGAAAGAAAGCATCGCCGGGCAGCGTTGCATGCACGCGCGTCATGTGGATCCGGCCGATGCGTGGCAAGAACTCGGCATAAACCGTTTCGCCACCGATAATCATGACTTCACTGGCGGCATCGACGAGCGCCAGCGCGGCCGCAGGTGACTCCGCCGTCTCGCAGCCGGGCATATCCAGACCGGAACGCCGGCTGATGACAATGTTGCGCCGTCCGGGCAGCGCTCGGCCGATGGAGTCGAACGTACGCCGCCCCATGACAACGGGCTTCCCCATCGTCAAGCGCCTGAAGCGCCGCAAATCCTCCGGGATGTTCCACGGCAGCCTGCCACTTCGCCCGATGACATTATTCGTCGACGCGGCGACAACGGCGGTCAGGACGGGCAACTGCGACATCGAAAATCAAACCGCAACGTCGGCGCGCAGTTGCGGGTGCGGTTCGTAGTCCAGAATCGCGAAGTCGTCATATTCATACGCGAAAATGCTTCCCGGCCGGCGCTTTATGGACAGCTTGGGCAGCGCGCGCGGCTCCCGGGTCAGCTGCTGGTCCACTTGCGACAGGTGATTCCGGTACAGATGGCAATCCCCGCCGGTCCAGATGAATTCGCCCACCTCCAGGTCCGTCTGCTCCGCAATCATGTGCGTTAACAGGGCATAAGAAGCGATGTTGAACGGCACGCCCAGAAAAAGATCGGCGCTGCGCTGATAAAGCTGGCAGGACAACCGCCCTTCCGCAACATAAAACTGGAACAGGCAGTGACAGGGAGGCAGGGCCATTTTGTCGAGCTCTGCCACGTTCCACGCGCTGACAAGGATGCGTCGTGAATCGGGATCCTGGCGCAACCTCTCGACGACCTCCCCGATCTGGTCTATTCGCCTGCCGTCGGGCGTCGGCCAGCTTCTCCACTGCACCCCGTATATCGGGCCGAGGTCGCCCTGCTCATCCGCCCAGGCATCCCAGATGGAGACGCCGTGATTCTTGAGGTAGGAAGTGTTGGAATCGCCACGCAAAAACCACAGCAGCTCGTGGATGATCGAACGCAGGTGGAGCTTTTTTGTTGTCACAAGCGGAAAGCCGTCTCGCAGATCGAAACGCATCTGGTAGCCGAATAGGCTCAGCGTTCCGGTGCCGGTGCGATCGTTCTTGATCGCTCCGTGTTCGCGCACCTGCCGCATCATCGAGAGATACTGGCGCATGTCAGGCCGCGACCCGCTCCCCTTCCCGCCCGCGGTACGCAAAAATGAGCATTGCGGCTCCCGCGATGATCATGGGCGTGCTCAATAGCTGCCCCATCGTGAACCAGTCGAAGGCGAGGTAACCGATATCCGCGTCCGGCAGCCTGTAGAACTCCACAAAAAAGCGAAAGAGCCCGTACCACAGCAAAAACATGCCCGACACCGCCATGTAAGGGCGCGGCCGGGAGGAAAAAAACCACAGGATCAGGAACAGCGCCACGCCCTCGAGCAGTGCTTCGTAGAGCTGCGATGGATGGCGGCCGACTCCGTTGATGTTGAACGCCCAGGGCAAGTCCGTCGGCTTCCCCCACAGTTCGCTGTTGATGAAATTGCCGATGCGGCCGAGCCCGAGGCCGAGCGGCACTATAGGAGCGCTGAAATCCGTCAGTTCCAGCAGTCGCCGGCCGACTTTGCGACCGTACAGCCAGAGCGCGATGATGACACCGACGAGCCCGCCGTGAAACGACATCCCGCCCTGGGTGATTTTAAAGATATAAAGGGGGTCCTGGGTCAGCTGATCCCATCCGTACACGAAGCTGTACCCGAGCCGGCCGCCTATGATGACACCCAGCATCCCGTAAAAGATCATGTCGTCCACCTGCGCGGCTTTCAATGGCGCATCCGGCCTGGCCGAGCGCTTGCGCGCAAGCCACCAGGCCAGCGCGAAACCGCCGACGTACATGAGGCCGTACCAGTGCACCTTGACGGCGCCGATCGAAAAAACGACCGGATCGATATCGGGATAGGTCAGCATGCGGGGGGCGGAGCTGCGTGGGGCAACACGATCATGGGCGGCAGTCTACCACTGCTCCCCGGCGTCGCGAACGATTGCAGGGCTTGCCGCGCCCCGGAGGCAGTGCGCTATAGTGGCATATGGCAGGAGGGACCGGTGAAATGCAGCGCAAGCGGAACAATCCGAATCGTCTTGCGGCTGAAACAAGCCCTTACCTGCTGCAGCACGCGGACAATCCCGTCGAGTGGTACCCCTGGAGCGAAGAAGCGTTTGCCGCTGCCGTCGAGGCAGGCAAACCCGTCCTGCTGTCGGTCGGTTATTCCGCCTGCCACTGGTGCCACGTCATGGCGCACGAGTCGTTCGAGGACGAAACCACTGCGGCTCTGATGAACCGCCTCTTCGTCAATATCAAGGTCGACCGCGAAGAGCGGCCCGACGTCGACAAAATTTACCAGGTGGCTCAGCAGCTTCTCACCCAGCGTCCCGGCGGCTGGCCTCTCACCATGTTCATGGACCCGGAGACACAGCGGCCCTTTTTCGGCGGAACCTATTTTCCGCCCGAAGCCCGCTACGGCATGCCGTCCTTCAGGGACGTTATTGCACGGGTTGCGGCGTATTACGAGCAACATCGGGAAGAGATAAACGCGCAGGGCGAGCAATTGCAGGACGTCTTCAACCGCCTTTCTCCGCCCCCGGCGAGTGAGGTCAGCAGCCTCACGACAGACCTCCTCGAGGCGGCGCGGCGGCAACTGGCCCGGGAATTCGACCGCGAGTACGGCGGCTTTGGCGGCGCGCCGAAATTTCCGCAATCGGGTGCGCTGGAGCGTCTTCTCAGGCATTGGCGCGCCAGCGCCCGGGGCTCCAGGCCGGACCTGGAAGCGCTTTACATGGCAACGCTCACGCTCACGCGCATGGGCGAAGGCGGGCTTTACGACCATCTTGGCGGTGGCTTCTTCCGGTATGCAGTCGACCAGCAGTGGCAGATTCCTCACTTCGAAAAAATGCTTTACGACAACGGGCCGTTGATTGCCCTTTATTCAGAGGCGTTTCTGGCCACCGGCGAGCCCTTGTTCGGCCGCATTGCCGGTGAAAGCGCGGACTGGCTTCTTGCCGACATGCGCTCGCCGGAAGGCGGCTTTTACGCCAGCCGCGATGCCGACTCCGACGGCGAAGAAGGCCGATTCTACGTCTGGGGCAGGGACGAGGTAAGGGAACGGCTGTCGCCGGAGCAGTACGAGCCGTTTGCGCGGCGCTATGGCCTCGATCGGGACCCGAATTTCGAGGGCAAATGGCATCTCCAGGTGCGCGAGCCGCTCGACGGGCTCGCTACCGAACAGGATTGCAGCCAGGAGGAGCTGACGAAGGTTCTTTCGAACGCACGGGAAAGCCTTCTTGCAGCGCGCGCTCTGCGAGTGGCACCGGCACGCGATGAAAAGCAGCTTGCGTCCTGGAATGCCCTCGCCATCCGCGGCCTCACCACCGCCGGCCGGGCGCTCGATCGGCCGGACCTCGTCGCCGCGGCGGTCAAGGCAGCGGACTTCCTGCAGGAGCGTATGACGCGCGACGGGCGTCTGCTCGCGAGCTACAAGGAAGGCTCGGCAAGATTCAAGGCCTATCTGGACGATCACGCATTCCTGCTCGATGCGTTACTGCATCTGTTGCAGGTTGACTGGCACAGCCGCCATCTGGACTTTGCGCGTCGTATCGGCGACATCCTATTGCAGCATTTCTACGACGCCGCCCACGGCGGGTTTTTCTTTACCGCGGACGACCATGAGGCTCTCATGCATCGGCCAAAGCCGCTTGCCGACGAATCCATGCCCTCGGGTAACGGCATCGCCGTGCTCGCCTTGCAGCGACTCGGTTTCCTGCTCGGAGAAACGGCCTGGCTGGAGGCGGCGGAGAAGACGCTTCTTTATGCCGCGGAGGCAATGTCGCAGCACCCACAGGCGCACGTCACCCTGCTGACGGCGCTCGAGGAGTATCTGGAACACCCGGAGATCGTCGTAATCCGGGGCGCGGCCGCCGACGTTGCCGAATGGCGCGACGCCTCACTGCGCATCTACGCTCCGCGGCGGCTGGTCCTCGCAATCCCTGACGACGGCCCTGAGCTGCCGGGCGCGCTCGCGCAAAGAAAGCCCAAGGCCGGAAAAACCGTCGCCTACCGCTGCGTCGGAAGCCGGTGCTCGCTGCCGCTGGAAAGCTTCGAAGCGCTCGCCGCCGAACTGGGGCAAATTGAAAGAAGCAGCCAATAACGGCGGCGGCGAGAGGCTGGACGTCCCTCCCCTCACCGCTTTTATTACGCCACAACCGGCCGGTCAGCCGATTTCGAGACGCTGCCAGCCGTTGTCCGTGCGCCGGATCTCATAGGTGGGCCAGTATTGGTTGTCGAGCTTCAACGTGATCACCTCCACCGAGCCGTTCCAGGTGACGGTTTTCAGGCGCACGGGCGCGCGGTCCTGCTGACCGGCCACGACGTCGATGAACGCCTGCAGATCAGGCGTTTCCCTGCCATTGACTTCCACGATGCGGCGCCCCGCCCAAAGCCCGTAGCGGGTGGCCGGCGAACCGTAGCTGAAGTAAGCCACGTAAACCCCGGTCGGTTCGATGCTGCGTTGCGCCGCCAGCGCGCGGTGCGGGTCCTGCAACAGAGTGCCGGCCCACGACAGTGCACGGTCGATGCCCGAACCGTTCAGCGCCACCGTAGGCACCTCGAGTTCGAGCGCTTCCCCGTTGCGCCAAACCGTTGCGGTGACCTGCGGTTTTTGCACCGCCTTTTCGAGTTCGCGAAAGGAGGTCACTACACGGCCGTCGATGGCAAGCAACATGTCCCCGGTGCGCAGTATGTCCGCCGCCGGTGTACCGGCGACAACGCGATTGATACTCAACGCCCGCCTCCCCCGGGGGTCGTGCTGTTCGAGTTTCTCCAGCCACGACTGCCCCAGGCCCAGTTTGCGCGCGGCAAAAAGAGGCGAGTAGCCGAGTTCCGCCTCCAGCGAATAAAGCGGCCTTCCCGAGCGGGCGAGTTCGACCAGCTCCTGGACGAGGTCACTGCCAATACCGCGGTTGAACTGACCGGCATCGTTGCCCGACTGGTAGGCAAAACTCGACCAGGACGCGGCGACGTGTCCCCGTTCGTCGATCAGGACGCCGTCGATCTCCGCGGGCGCGTTGACCAGCGAGACGCCCTCGAGGTTGGCATCGCGGAACCTCAGCGTTCGCGACAGCGGCAGAACCAGCGGATCCACGGAGGCGACGGTGCTGGCCTGGTGCACGAGCTGGTGGTCACTCTTGAGCCCCACCACCCAGACCTTCTGGCCCGGGCGTAGCGGCTTGTTGCTGAACGTCGCCTCATTGACCGGGGTATCGCCGATCTGCTCCGGGTCGTAGGACACGATTGCAAGGTTATGCAGCGGATGTACGTATTCCACTCGCCCTTTTATCTGCAACGAACCGGCAAAGGTGATGCTCACATCGCCCATCGCCACAGGCACGGTGTTTCTGTCGACCAGCACAAAGCCGCGCTTCCTGTCGACAATGAGTCCGGTGCCATAATAATGTCTGTCGGAAACGCCGGAGACGGCATAGGGAAGATCGAAATTAACCATGACGAGCGACGGCGCGATCGTGTCGAGGCGCCGGTCGCCGAACTGCGGAAAATCCGTACTGCCGTATAGCCGTTCAGCCGTGGCCGGGCCCCGCACCATATTGCGACAGGGCCAGTCCCCAGTTACATCGTTGCGGGAGCAGTACCGCGCAGGGAACCAGGTGCGATCCATCTGCACCGAGCGAAGAGTGCTGCTCTCCGGATCTTCCATCGAAAAATAGCGGAACGTGGCGCGGTCGCCGTCGGCAAGTTTCGCCAGCTCGCGCTCCAGGTCGTGAATATCCGAGACAGGTACGCCGTCGACTTCCGAAATCACGGCACCGCGCGGAATCGCCGAGCGCGACAGCATGTAGCCGGAGTTGGCGACGTACACACCACGCGGCGGGCGGTTGTAGTGACGCGCCTGCTGGTACGAAAGGTTGTTTACCACGGCATCGCCGAATTCCAGGTACTCGTCCGGCGAAATTGCATGCAGATCGCTAATGGGCACTTGTTCCGTCACCCGCCGACCGCCTCGTTCGACCTCAACCGTAACCGCCCCGCCTACTTTTTCGTCGAGTATGGCCGCCAGCGGCACGAATTTCGTGATCAACTCACCGTCGACGCGTAACAGGATGTCCCCCGCCTGCAGCTTGGCGTCGGCCGGAGACGTCGGCATGACTTCCAGCACCGTCAGCATGCCCGTTTCCTTCGGCTTCGCTTCTCGCGCAAGCGCTTCCGTTTCCGGCTGCAGGCCCAGTCTCCGCAGTTCATCGTAGGGCTTTTGCACGAATACCGTTTGCAGCGAACCGCGCGGCACCGGTTTGCCCTGCTGCAATAGCGTCAGAGCGTGCTTGATCCGGTCGAGCGGCAGAAAAAAGCTGCTCGCAGCCGTGTTGGCGGCTCCGGCATTCAGCGCCACAACCTGCCCTTCGATGTCGATCACCGGCGAACCGGAGGATCCGCCGGAAGTTCCAGACGCCGCCTGCATGTAGAAGGTGTTGAAGTCGTTGTACTTGCCGCGGCCGTATTCCGGCGCTTTTCGATCGAGGCGCGCAATGGTACCGGACAGAATCGACAGCTGCTCCCCGGCGTCATTACCAATGACGCGAATTTCGCGGCCGACGCCTGCGGCCCCGGGGACCAGGGGCAGCTCGGCCGGTTTGATGTACTGCAGTTCCGCGGGATCGTAGCGAAAAAAGCCGAAATCATGGACAGGGTCGCGATAAACGGCCTTCAGGCTCACTTCTTCGTTGTTCAGGAAAATGGCCTCGGCAACTACCGGTCCCGGCGTAACAACGTGGCGATTGGTGAGGATAAGGCCCTTCTCGGCATCGACGACGAAGCCGGTCGCCTGGCTCGACGAGTTCCACTCCGTGTCGAAGGCGCGCGTGCTGTCGACGCGGATGGAGACCACCCCGGTCGCGATGCGCTCGAGGGTCCCGGACCAGATCGGCTCCTCCTCGTGCACCACCGGTGCCTCCAGCGGCATGGGCTGCGCATCGCGGGGCAACGGCTGTTCCTCTGCCGGTATGCCCGGCAGCTCCCCGGGAACCTGGGGGTCCTGCGGCTGAACGCCGGCATCGGGCGGCTGGACAACCGGGTCCGGGGCCGGCGCGCCATCTTGCGCCTGGACCGCCAGCGGGACGAATGAAAGCAGTACAAGGAGTTTGATCTTGAGTGGCATAGTGTTCCTGGTTCGAAGTTTCATGGCGCCATCGCGAGCGATCCCCACGGCGTGACACTCTGGACTTCCGGAAACCGCTGCGGTTCCCCCCGATTCAGGATTGCCGTACCTGCCGGCATACGGGGCGGGGGAGATCCACACCGACTCGTCAGCCATCGCCGGAATCGGGACGGTAAGCCAGATCGAGGTTTCGAGCCGCCTTGACGTCGTCGAGCCGGCGTACAGGCATGCGGTAAGGCGCACCTTTCAGCTTCGCGTTGTCCATTCTGGCCTCTTCGATGATGGCGATCATTGCATCGGCGAAGCGATCGAGCATTTCCCTGGACTCGGTCTCCGTCGGCTCAATCAGAAGACATTCGGGCACCAGCAGCGGAAAGTAGGTCGTTGGTGCATGGAAATTGTGGTCCAGCAGGGCCTTGGCGACATCCATGGCGGTAACATTGAGCGTCTTTGCCTGCGACCGCAAGGTGACGATGAATTCGTGGCTGGCGCGTCGACCCGGATACGCCAGCTCGAAGCCCGCCTTCTCCAGCCTGGCCATCAGATAGTTGGCGTTCAGGGTGGCGAAATCGGCAATGCGCCTCATGCCGTCGTTGCCCAGCATGCGCATGTAGACATAGGCACGCAACAGCACGCCAGCGTTGCCCATGAACCCCGAGAGGCGTCCGATGCTTTGCGGCAGGTCCTCCTCCGCCTTCCAGAAATACCGAGTCTCGCCTTGCTCCACCCTGCTGCCGACGATCGGTATCGGCAGGAATGGCAACAGGCGTTTTCCCACGCCGACTGCACCGGAGCCGGGGCCGCCGCCGCCGTGCGGCGTCGAAAACGTCTTGTGCAGGTTCATGTGGATGACATCGAACTCCATGTCGCCCGGGCGCACCTTGCCCAGAATGGCGTTCAGATTCGCGCCGTCGTAATAGAGCAGGCCGCCCGCCTCGTGCACGATGGCCGCGACTTGCATGATATTGCGTTCGAATACACCGAGGGTGGAGGGGTTGGTCAACATGATGCCGGCTGTGTTGGGGCCGACTGCTTTTTTCAGTGCCGCCACATCGATGTCGCCATCGCTTCCGGTCCGCAGTTCCCGTACCACACAGCCGCACATGGTGGCCGTCGCAGGATTGGTGCCGTGCGCGGCATCAGGCACGATGATTTCATTCCGGTGGGATTCGCCACGGGCCACGTGGTAAGCGCGGATCATCGCGACGCCGGTCAGCTCTCCCTGTGCGCCGGCCATCGGCGTAAGGGAGACGCCCTTCATGCCGGTGACCGCCTCGAGCATTTCCTGCAATTCGTGCATGCAGGCCATAAAGCCCTGACCGAAACGCTCTGGCCCCAGCGGATGACGGTTGATGAAGCCGGGCAGCATCGCGAGCGTGTTGCAGGCCCTCGGGTTGTATTTCATGGTGCAGGACCCGAGGGGGTAGAAATGGGTATCGATCGAAAAATTCTGTTGCGACAGCCGCGTAAAATGCCGGACAACCTGCAATTCCGATGCTTCCGGCAGCAGCGGCGGCCGATCCCGCAGAAACTCCTGCGGAATGCCGCATTCCTCACGCTCCCGGGGGGCCTGAGCAAAGGCCCTTCTGCCAGCGCGCGACTTTTCAAAAATCAGCGGTTCGTACATATCGTCCCTTGAATATCAGCAATATCAGCCCTGCAGATCCAGCACATCGCAGTCTATGCCGAGCGCTTCACAAACGGCGCCGTAATCCGGCTCCGCATTCGCATCCTCTATCTGCTCGCCGTAGACCACCGTGTCGTTTTCATCGAGAACGAGTACAGCGCGTGAAAACATGCCCTCGAGCGGTCCCTCGACAACCTGCACACCGTAATTCTCGCCGAAGCCGGCGTGGCGCAACGACGACAGACCCGCTATCCGCTGCAGGCCATGCGCCTCGCGGAACCGGATGTGCGCATAAGGCAAATCGCAGGAAATCGTGAGCATCGCGACGTTGACGGCGTCCCTTGCCAGCCGGTCGAAGGCGAGAACGGACTTTGCGCAATCGTCCCTGTCTATGCTGGGAAGAATGTTGAGCACCTTGCGTTTGCCGAACCAGTCGGCGAGCGTCACGTCCTGAAGCTCGCCGTTGACCAGCGACATATCCGGGGCTTTGCTGCCGATCGGGGGCAGATCGCCAATCGTACGGTAACGGGTGCCGTTATAGAGAACTCGCGCCATCAGTCCGGCCTTTTCGCGCCTGCGGCCAGCGAGGGGATCACGCGCTACCTTCCCCATTCATTATTTCCTGGAGGGCAGCGCGATAGGCTTGCAGATCCGCCTCGGTCTTGGTTTCCGTCGCGCAGATCAGAAGCGCATTGCCGAGCTCTGGATGCGAACCGGACAGGTCCAGGCCGCCCAGGATTGCGCGGTCCGCCAGCGCCTGCAGCACCGGCCTCACGGGCCGGTCGAGCTTCATGACGCACTCGTGAAAGTGCGGTCCTTCGAAAAGCATCTCGACGCCACTGATGCCGCTCAGCATGACTGCAAGTTCCGCCGTTCTCCGGCAGGAAGTCCGCGCCACCCGGGCCAGCCCCTCGTGACCAAGCAGCGACATGTAGATCGTGGCGCCGGTCACCATCAGTCCCTGGTTGGTGCAAATATTCGACGTCGCTTTCGAGCGGCGGATATGCTGTTCCCTTGCCTGCAGCGTCAGCGTATAGCCGGGATTGCCGTCGAGATCCGTCGTACGCCCGACGATGCGTCCGGGCATTTGCCTCACGAGCGCCTTTTTGCAGGCCATAAAGCCGAAGTAAGGCCCTCCGGAGGACAGCGGCACACCGAGCGGCTGCCCTTCTCCGCAGGCGATATCGGCCCCTTTTTCACCCCAGTTGCCCGGGGGCTCGAGAATTGCCAGTGAAGTCGGATTCGCTACTGCGATGACCAGCGCGCCTGCGCGCTGTGCTCTCTCGGTGATGTCGTGAATATGCTCCAGCGTGCCGAAAAACGTCGGTTGCTGAATGACGACGGCCACGGGAGGATCATCGCCGGCCAGATACTCGTCGAGAGCCGCAAGATCTGTCGTGCCGGTTTTCTCCTCCAGCGGCAAGCGGTCGAACGTAAGTCCCTGACTGCCGGCGATCGCGACGGCGACCTTGCGCCAGGTGCTGTTGACGCCGGCCGTCAGCAGCACGCGCCGCGATTTTGTACTGCGGTTGCCGCGCACTGCCATCAGGGACGCTTCCGCAAGTGCAGAGGCCCCGTCGTAAAGGGACGCATTGCTGACATCGAGCCCCGTCAGGGACGCGATCATCGTCTGGTATTCGTAAACGCACTGCAACGTACCCTGGCTCGCTTCCGCCTGGTACGGCGTGTAGGCACTGTAGAACTCCCCGCGCGATGCAATATCCCATACCGCAGCCGGGATGTGGTGCTCGTAAGCGCCGGCTCCGATGAAGCAAACCGGCTCGTTATCCCGGGCGGCACGAGCGCGCATCAGGCGGGAGATTTCCATCTCGTTCAGGGCATCGGGAATCGCGGCCAGGTCGCCGCTCAGCAGTTCCGCGGGGATCTCGTCAAACAGGCTCTCGATATGCGGCACGCCGATCGCCGCCAGCATCTCCTCTACGTCTTGTTGTGTATGCGGTATGAAAGGCATTGCTGGTTCTGCACCTCAGGTTTTAAGTAAACCGGACACGCGGCCGGAAAGCCCGAACACCGGCCGGATGATAAGGCTTCAGGCCTCGAGCTCGTCGAGAAGCTCCTGGTAGGCGTCGGGATCCATCGTGTCAGCCAGATCGTCATCTTCCGGCTGCATGCGGACGATCCAGCCTTCGCCGTAAGGGTCCGCATTAACGCGCTCGGGATCGTCGATAAGGGCGCTGTTTACCTCCAGCACCGTTCCCGATATCGGCGCGTAAACGTCCGAGGCCGCCTTTACCGATTCCACGACCGCCATTTCGCCCCCGCTCTCGAGCTCCTGACCCTCCTCAGGCAGCTCGACGAACACGAGATCGCCCAGCGCGGCCTGCGCATGGTCGGTAATCCCAACGGTAACGCTACCGTCCTCTTCCTTACGCAGCCACTCATGCTCGCTGGTGTATCGGAGGTCGCCTGGCAATTCGCTCATCTGTCTACTCCCTTAAAAACCCGGATCGAATGAGACACACAAAACACTGGCTGGTCAAAGGCCAAGCCGTTCACAGGCTGATAAGGGCCTTGCCCTTGCGCACGAAAGGGGGCTTGACGATGCGGACGTCGAGCAACTTTCCCCGCACATCGACTTTCGCCCGCTCGTAATTGCCCGCGGGCAGGCGGGCCAGCGCAATAGACCGTTGCAATGTCGGCGAAAACCCGCCGCTTGTGATCTCGCCGTCGTGCGAGCCCTCGATCACGACCCGCTGGTGATTGCGCAGGACACCGCGCCCTTCGAGCAAGAGGCCTGCAAAGCGTTGGCGGCCGCTCTTTTGCCGCAGCTCTTCGAGAGCTTTTCTGCCAATGAAGTTCCGTTCTTCAGGTTCGAATGCGACGGTCCAGCCGAGGCCGGACTCGAGCGGGGAGGTCGTTTCGTCCATGTCGGAACCGTACAAATTCATTCCGGCTTCCAGTCGCAGTGTATCCCTAGCCCCGAGTCCGCAAGGAGCGGCTCCGGCGTCCAGCAGTGCCTGCCAGAACGGCGCCGCAGCATCGCCCGGCAATAGTATTTCGAAACCGTCCTCACCCTTGTA
>JBBDSK010000226.1:0-23111 GCA_040904985.1 Woeseia sp.
CCGGTGCGTGGCGGAGCCACGGCACCCCCGATCGCCGCGCCAATGAGGAGCCCGATGCTGGAAATGAGTGCCCAGACGCCGAGGGCAATGCCGGAAAACAGGCCGAGCACCGGGGCATCGAAGATGGCGAGGATAATCCAGATGCCGATGCCGGCCGCGATGGCCGGAAGCACCGCGGCGATGAGCCCGCGTTTGGCCGAGCCTGCCTTGTAGCCGCCGACCGCGCCGCCAATCAAGCCGTTTAGGGCGGGCAGGAAAAAAAGTAACAGGCTGATGATGACCATCCAGAATGCGCTGACGACCAGCGACGTATCTCCACGATCTGCCATGACGTTTGCCTCTGAGAGCCACATTGACGCTCCGAGTATAGCCGTCCGTTCTGCGGATCGTGCTGCTGCTCCGCGGCCTTTCCTTACTACCGGCAGGGCCGTCAGCTTTCCCGCAAGTAGCCCCAGGTGTGCAGCTTGTCGTGATCCTCGAACCAGCGGTCCCCGATGTCCTTGCGGTAGTACATGTTCGGAATGAGGATGTTGTTCACTCGCTGGTAGGCCTGCGCCTGCGCCTGTTTTACAGATATCCCCTGGCCGGTCACGATGAGCACCACGCCGGTATTGCCGGTGATGAGCCATTCTCCGTTTACCAGCTTCACGTCTTCAATGTGAATGCCCTCGTAGTTCGGCCGGCGGAAGATGACGACCCGGTCTTTGGAATTGGCCTCGAATGTCTTTGGATCGCTGTAGGGGAAAGGCGGCACCACAACCCGCACGCCAATTTGAAAGCCGCGCTTGAACTTGAAGGTCCTGAGGCTGCCGTCCGCCATGCCGGCGATGAAATCGGCCACAGGCATCGACAGGCTGTCCGCCTGTATGCTTATGGTCGGGTATCCGAAGCGCGCAGTGAACTCGAGCGGATAAATCCCCTGTCCGTTGACGATGCAGTTGACATCGATATAGCCGACGTAGCCTTCCTCGGCCAGGCGGGATTCCAGTTTGGCGAGGGTCGCCTTGAAGATCCGGTTGGGACCGCTCCAGTACATGCAGGTGCCCATTTCCCCGGTCGAGGGGCCGATGTCGCCAGGAAACAGGAGTTTGTGCTCGAAGTTGACGTTGATCGGCTGCATGAACTCCTTGCCGTTGAAAAAAGCGCCCACGGCAACCTCGACGCCGCGAACGCGGCGCTGCAGCTGAAAAATCTTGACCGTATCGGAGTAGACGGCCTTGTATGACTGCAGTACATGAATGACGTCCTTGCCATCGTCTTCCCGTCCGACGAACAGAAGCCGCTTGATGTTTTGCGCCTCGCCGCTCGGCTTGATGACGTAGGCCGACGGGTTCTGCTCGACATAGCTTGTCGCCGAGTCGAAGTCGGAAAATTCCTGGAAGGGGATAATAGAGACGCCGTGGCGCTTGAGCTCCTCCTGGCCGAATGAGCGGTCGTCCTCCAGCCGGTCGGTGTATTCCGTGCCGCCGACCACGTGCTTGCCGGCACTCCTCAGCCTTTGCGCCTTTTCTCCCATACCCAGCACGTCGTCGAACACAATGACATCCGCCCAGTCGACGTGCGGCTCCCACGCGTCGACCTTGGGCACAAAGCCGTCGCCGATGCTCTTTTCGGATTCACTTTCGATGAAGTAACGAACCTCATGCCCTTCCTTCACGATCTGCCACGCGATATCGCTGATGAGCGCGCCGATCGATACGAAGAGAAAGCGTTTTTTGCTGTCCGCCATGGGTCCGGGCCGAGGTAAAGAGCGGGAAGAGGTAAGGCGCATTATGCATTGCCGTTCCGGCAATACAAACGCGGCGCCCGGCGGGCCGCGGCATTGTGGAACGTATCAGGGCTCGCCCTTCCCGCAGGAAGGGGCAAGCCCACCGCGTGTCGGCACGCGCAGTTCTACAACGAAGAGAGGGTTCCGTGCACAACCTGTCCCTCAATCATCGTCATGACGACGCGGGTGTCCGATATCGCACGCGGATCGATGTCGAACAGGTTCTGGTCCAGCACGATCAGGTCGGCGAACTTACCCGCCTCGACGGAGCCCGTGTCTTTCTCGCTCGTGTTGACCCAGGCGGCGTTGATCGTGAATGCCGCGAGTGCTACCGGGAGGTCGATGCGCTGTTCGGGCAGAAAGGGCTCCTCCGTCTCGCCCGCCGAGCCCATCCGTGTTATTGCAGTCTCCATCTGGTCGAACGGGTTGGCGGTGGAAACCGACCAGTCGCTTCCGAAGGCGATCATGCCGCCGCTGCGATAAACGCTTCCGATCGGATATAGCCGCTGGCTGCGCTCGGGACCTATGAACGGCACCGTCAGGTCCGTGATATAGCTGTCGGCGAAGGCCCACAAAGGCTGAAAATTCGCGACGACGCCGAGTGTCCTGAACCGCGGAACGTCCTGCGGATCGATCAGCTGAAGATGAGAAATGTGATGACGGTTGCCGGAATTGCCGTTGGCGAGGAGCGCTGCTTCGACAGCGTCGAGTGACTGCCGGATGGCGGCATCACCAATTGCGTGAAAGTGCACCTGAAAGCCGTCGGCATCCAGGGCCGTCACGGCAGACTTCAGCGCGTCCGGCGGCACCATCGGTATGCCGCGCGTGTCGCCCTTGCCCTCATACGGCTCGAGCATTGCGGCGGTGAAATTCTCCATGACACCGTCCTGCATGATTTTGACAGTGGTGGCGCGGACACGTCCCTTCGTGTAGTGCTCGCGGATATTCCGGAAGCGCTCGATCTGTTCCTCGCCGCTTTCCCGGTCCCACCACTGCGAAGCGACAACCCGCAGGCTCAGTTCGCCGCGATCATCCAGCGCGCGGTAGGCCTTCAGGTCTTCCTCGTCGACGTTGGCGTCCTGAATCGCCGTAATGCCGTAGTTGTTCAGCATGTCGATGGAATACTGCAGCCCCGACATGCGAGCCTCGAGGTCAATCGCGGGCGCGTGCCGGCGCACAAGAGAGATCGCCCCCTCCTGCAGGCTGCCGAGCGGCCGCCCCGTTTCCGGCTCGCGGTCGATGTGGCCGTCCGGCGGTTCCGGCGTCTCCGCGGTAATGCCGGCAATTTCCAGCGCCTTGCTGTTGACCCAGGCGGAATGGCCGTCGGCCGATGTGAGCAGTACCGGCCGGTCGGGGACGATCTCGTCGAGGAGCTTGCGGCTGGCGTTCGCCCCGGGCCCGAATACCGACATGGACCAGCCGCCGCCTGTGATCCACTCTTCGTCCGGGTTTTCTTCGGCATAGGTCCGGATCGCGTCCAGGTAGTCCTCGAGCGTCGTAAGGTGGTTGAGATCGCAGGACGCAGCCTCGATACCCCCGCCGATGGGGTGAATATGCACGTCCTGGAATCCCGGCAGCATCATGCGGTTGTCGAGATCGACGACCTTGGTCGAGTCACCGATCAGCGCCTCGGAGCCTTCATCCGATCCGACATAGGCAATGCGCCCGTCCCTGACGGCGACGGCGCGCGCCCAGGAGCGGTTCCCGTCGACGGTGTAAATCCGGCCGTTCTGAAACACCAGGTCGGCCGCTGGGGCCGACGGCTCCGGCGAGTCTGAGGCCGCTTCCGTTTGGCCGGACTCGCCGCAGCCGGCGAGCAGACCCAGGGCGGCGAACAGTGCGCACCAGTGCGAGCGGTGCAGGGCGGCTATTGTCATTGGACTTCCCCGGTAAATGAGCTGAGACGGTCTGCGGACCGGCCCGGCATGGGCAAAAAAACACGCAGTTCGTTTTTCGGGCATTCTATGTCGGATTTCTTCCGGTAATTTGCCGCAAAGCGGCGCGGACGCCTACGCAGGTCGCACATAGTGCAACTTTCATCGACTAAAGGACGATTCGAGGAGGTAACGGAGCTGATCGCCCGCGGCGAGTTTGGCCACGCCGAAAGCCTTTGCCGCGCGCTTTTGCAGCAATATCCGAATGACGTCAATGTTTTGGGGCTTCGCGGCGCCGTACTGATCAAGCTCAATCGGCTGCAAGAGGCGGAGCAGGCATTGCGGCGAACGATCCGGCTGGCGCCGACCTTCGCCAAGCCGCACGAGGACCTTGGCCTCGTGCTGCTGAGCCTCAAAAAACCGGCCGAGGCGGCTGACGCGCTGCGTAATGCCGTCAGACTGGATCCGCAGCTCGAGCTCGCCCACTTCAACCTGGGCAAGGCGCTTCTCATGCTCGGCTTCGGCAAGGAGGCGGACGAGGCCTTCGAGAAGTCCTTCGACCTCAACCCGGAGCGAAGGAAACTGGCCCACGCCGCGGAACATCACAAGGCCGGGCAGCTGGAGGAGGCCGAGCGCCTTTACCGGGAAGTGGTCCGCGGGAATCCGCTCAACGTCGACGCGTTGCGTATGCTCGGGCGCATCGCGCTTGCCGCAAAACGAAACGCCGATGCCGAGCGCCTTTTTCTCCGGGCGATCAAGCTGGCGCCGGATTTCACCGGAGCCATGACGGACCTCGGCCGCGTGCTGAAAGAACAGAACCAGTTCGCGGAAGCGATCGATTGCTTCCGCCGGGTGATCGAACTGGAGCCGGACAATGCCCAGGCGCATTTTCAGCTGGCAGGGACGCTCGCGCCCGCCGCCCTGACCTACCGCGCTATCGAAGCTTACGAGAAAGCGCTGGAGCTGCAGCCGACATTTCCCGGCGCCACTCTGGGTCTCGGCCATGTACTGAAGACGGTCGGCCGCCAGGACGAGGCCGTAAACGCATACCGGGAATGCATCCGCCTGCGCCCGGACAACGGCGAAAGTTACTGGAGCCTTGCCAATCTGAAAACCTATCGCCTGACGGACGAGGACATCGCAGCGATGAGCGCTGCACTCGAGCGCGAACTGACGGATCAGTCAAGAGTGAATTTTCTCTACGCACTGGCGAAGGCGCATGAGGACCGCAAGGAGTTCGACATCGCGTGGCAGTACTACTCCAAAGGAAATGCGACCCAGCGCATGCTGGAGAAATACGATCCGGTGCAGACCGAGGTGCTGCATGATGCAATTATCGAAGTGTTCGATGAGGCGCTTTTGCGGCGCAGCACCGGCATCGGCAATCCTGATGCATCTCCCTTGTTTATCGTAGGTTTGCCGCGTTCCGGGTCGACGCTGCTCGAGCAGATACTTGCGAGCCACAGCCAGGTAGAGGGCACTTCCGAGCTGCCCTACGTCGGGCGCGTGGCGACGTCGCTCAGCAGGAACAGAGCTGACGGGGTCAATTATCCCGAAGCCGTGAGAGAGCTTTCAGGTGAACATTTCAAAGCGCTGGGGCAGCAATATCTCGACCTTGCAAAGATGCACCGGACAGAAGCCAAACCGCGTTTTATCGACAAAATGCCGAACAATTTCCCGGCCATCGGATTCCTGCACCAGATACTGCCTGACGCAACGATCATCGACGCCCGGCGCCATCCTCTGGATGCCTGCGTGAGCTGCTATCGGCAGCTTTTCGCCAAGGGGCAGACATTCACCTACGACCTGGTTGATATCGGCGAGTACTTTCTGGAATACGAGCGCATGATGGACCATTGGCACACCGTCCTGCCGGGGAAGGTTTTGACGCTGCAATACGAAGAGGTGGTGGGCAATTTCGAGCACGAAGTGCAACGCCTGCTGGAGCATTGCAATCTGCCGTTCGAGGACGCCTGCCTCAGGTTCTACGAGACAGACCGGCCGGTGCGCACGGCGAGCTCCGAGCAGGTGCGGCAGCCCATTAACGCCCGCTCCATCGGTTTCTGGAAGCATTACGAGGACAAGCTGGAGGAATTGAAAGAAGTTCTGGCGCCATCCCTTTCCCGTTATGAGCGCTATCTTTGAGCTTCGGCCCGTTGAGCCGTCAAACAGTGTCCTCGTACGGCCACACCTCCAGCCCGTGAATCGCGTTCCGCACATCGGATGACAGCTTGACCGTCAACGTCGTTTTCACCCGCCTGAGGTCGTGCAGCGCAATCGTTGACGGCGATGATCCGGCGGCGACCATGTCGCTGCCAACGACGCAAAGTCCGCGCGCGAAGGCCTGCCGCGCGATACGGGAATCGTCCATACCGGTGTGCGTCAGCTCTTCCGGACGGTAACGGGGCACCGGAAAGGCGACATTCCTGTCCGGTGTGGCGAAGCGCACGACATCCGACTGGCTGTCATTGAACAATATGCCGTCGCGAAACGGCTGCGCGTTGTGGGTTCCAGCCGGCAGGGTTGCAACGAGACGAACGGTTTTGCCGTCGAATTTCAACAGTCCGCCGGTCCTCAAGCCGCTCAGGTACATTCCCTGAGGCAGGCAACGCACGTTGTTGAGATGCAGGGTATTACGTGGCGGCGGGCCGTGGCCACAGGAAGGGTCGAACACCGCAGCCTGCACGCCGTCGCCGGTTTTGCCGAGCTGTAATCCCCAGCAAAAACGGTTCTGGTCCAGATCGAAACCCAGTACGGAGTCAAAGCCGGTCGAAGAAAGGTAAAGGCGCCTGCCAAAGCGGCTGATCTCGTGGCAATGCTTGAGGTACGGATTGCGCCACGAAGCCAGCCGGTTGAAGCGCTGGTCATAGACAAAAAGTTCATCGCTCGCTGCGATAAAGATCCTGTCGGAATCGAACTCTATACCGCGCAAGCCGCGGTCCCAGCCGCGCCCCTGCCAGTCGATATCGGCCGTATCCCAGTCGATGGTCTGCGCCACCCGCTCTCGCTCGAGGTCGATGAGAAAGACGCCGCCGTGACTTTCGCCCTGGCGGCTGCCCCGTACGACGGAGGTTGCGATCAGTACAGTCACGCTATTCGCGCCGGCGGACGCACGTCGCCAGTGGCGCACGAGCGGCTCATATGCTGAAGTGCTCTGGCATTGGCGCGAGCGACAGGGCTAGAATGAAAAGGAGCATTAGCAGGAGCGTACAGTGATTTTGTTCCTGCGTTCCACATTGTGAGATGAACCTGATTGATTGAACCTGATGAATTGAATCAGGGGGAGCGCGATGCTGAGACGAGAAACGGTACCGTCCTTCAATCGCAGCGCAATCGCGATTGCCGTATCGGCCGCCTGCGGCGGCACCCAGGCTGCGCAAGCGCAGCAGCAAGGGCTCGAGGAAATCGTCGTCACCGCAACAAAGCGGGAGGCGAATCTGCAGGATGTGCCGCTGTCCGTCACGGCATTTACCGACCAGGACATTGTTCGACAGGGCTTCAAGACGCTTGACGATTATGTCGGGCAAATCCCCGGCCTTGCCTTCAGCCGCCGAGAGCCGGGCGGCACGACTGTCCTGATGCGCGGCTGCACGATTTCCGGACTGTCCTTTGGCGGTAGCACCACCACATCCATTTATCTGGACGAACAGCCGATCACCGCGGCCGGGCGCAACCCCGACGCCCGCCTGATCGATATCGAGCGAGTGGAGGCCCTGAGCGGTCCGCAGGGAACGCTGTTCGGCGATGCCTCGCAATGCGGCTCATTGCGCATCATCACGAACAAACCGGATACGACCGACTTTTCGAGCTGGGCGGATGTCGGCGTCAACCAGGTGTCGAAGGGCGATACCGGTTATACCGTAAGCGGTATGGTCAACTTTCCGCTGGTGGAGGACAAGGTCGCCTTGCGTCTGGTTGGCTTCGTGGAAGAAGAAGCGGGCTACATCGATAATATCCTGGCCGTCAGCCCCGGCGGCACTTTCGACAATGCGGAGTTTGTGGGCGAGGACGTCAATTCTTCCACGAACAGCGGTGCGCGCGTCGGACTGCGATCCATTCTGGACGACAACTGGGTCATCGATGCGTCCGCGATCTACCAGAAAAAAGAGCTGGACGGTTTCGGCGATGCCGACATCCCGGACCAGTTTTTTGCCGGACGGGACCTGGGCAGCCTGGAACAGCTCCGCTTTGGCACGGACCGCTGGGACGACGACTGGTACCAGCTCGCACTTACCGCGGAAGGCAGCCTCGGCTTTGCCGATCTTCTCGTGACCGGCTCGTTTTTCAGCCGTGAGACGCTTTACGAAGCGGACGCAACTACATACCAGTTTGCCTTCAATCAGCTCTCCGACTACTTCGGGCCGTACTACACGATCTATGACTTCGGCGGCGACCCGCAGGCCTTTGCCTACAACAACGAGAACGAGGACCGCTGGACCTTCGAGGCTCGCCTCAGCACTCCGGCGGAATCAAGGAGCCGCTGGAGCGGCATCATTGGTTTCTTCTACAACAGGGAAGAGGGGCACACGCATTTCTATTCCGGCAATACGGACTTCGATACCTCGCCGGCGTTCGCCTACCTGAATTATCTCGCCTACTATTACGATCCGAATTTCCCGGTCCCGGCGCCCCCTTCCGGCGGCAACTGGTGGACGGGAATATACGACTCGACCTTCGAGCAAACGGCGATATTCGGCGAGGTGGGATTCGCGGTAACGGACAACTTCAACATCACCGTTGGCGGGCGCTTCTTCAATATAGAGCTGGACCGGACGTTAAAACAGGGAGCTTTGTTCCCGCTGGGCGCCGAACCGGACTGCAGCGTCGACTTGTGTTTTGCCGATGCGGTTGGCCAGTCCTCGGAATCCGACTTCGTGCCGAAAGTTACACTGGATTACCATTTGAACGACGACGCGATGATCTTCGCGACCTATTCCGAAGGCTTCCGCCGAGGCGGGGCCAACGCGGCGCGCGAGTCATCAGTCTTCGGACCGGGCCAGCCGTTTCACCAGTTCACCTCCGATATCATGAAAAACCACGAGGTGGGCATCAAGGCCACTTTGGCGGATGGCCGCTTCAGGCTCAATGCCACCGCGTATCACATGGTTTGGGAGCGTATCCAGTTACAGGCAAACGACCCGAATATCTTTACTAACGGCATCGTGAATTTCCCGGAAGCGGAGCTGGACGGCGTCGAGACTCACATCAGCTGGTTGCCCGCGGACAACTGGGATGTCAGCGCCACCCTCGGCTGGAACGAAGGCGAAATTTCGAAAGACGCCACACTTTTTCCCGGCACTGACAGCCCGACCTCGGTCGTCGCAGGAACGCCGCTGCCGATCATGCCCGACTGGAAAGGGAGCCTTTCGGTTCAGTACAGCATGCCGACGGAACTCCTCGGGGGGCGGCCGTACGTTCGGATCGACCACAACTATAACGGCGAATCCACAAGTTCGCTGGAGGGCATTCAGTCAATCCTGTTTACGAACCCGGTGCGTGTGCACGATTCGTACAACATCACCGATCTTCGCTTTGGCATTGACACCGATGACTGGAGGGTCGCGCTCTTCGTGGATAATGTCTTTGACGAGCGGGCGCAGCAATTCTTTAACGACCGGTGGGCCCAGACTCGCCTGTCCGTCAACCGCCCATTGACCTATGGCATTACCTACCGCAAGTACTTCCAGTAGGTTTCGCCCCGGCCTTTTCAGGCCGGCTGCCGGCCCCTCAAGCGGCACGCGGCATTAGCGAGGAGTTCCCTTTGGACATCGAGAAGCCGGTACGGGAACTGGGCGCAGTTGACAGCGAGGCGCTGCGCCAGGTGATCCTGGAGCAGGATGACGCGGCCTGGCACGAAGAGCAGGTGCGGCAGGAGTCTTACGAGGTTCACCGGCAGACGCAGTCGATCGTGCTCGTGTTCACGGACGGTAACGGCTGGCCCGAGATCGAGGTGCGCAAGGAGCCGGGCTGGGATCGCCTGGCGGAAGCCGCCGTGCCGCTGATGCACGACATCATTGATCGCTGCTATCCGAAGGGCGGTACGATCATTCGGGCAATGGCTGCAAAGCTGTTGGCCGGCGGCAAGATACGCCCGCACCGCGACTCCCATCCCTCGTTTCACCACGGCCATCGCATCCATGTGCCGATCACCACCAACAGGCGGGTGCGCTTCATTATCGACGGCCGGCCATACCAGTTCGCCGTAGGCCAGGCATACGAGCTCAACAACCAGCTGATGCATAGCGTCGCCAACAAGGGCGAGGATGACCGTATCACGTTCATCTTCGACTACGTCCCACCGAACGTGCTGGGGCGCGTCGCTGCCTGACCCGTGCCGGGGCGATCCACCGTGGCGCCGGACGTAATGCGGCCGGTCAGTCGAGCTCAATATAGACTCGTCTGTTGCGCCGGCCTTTTTTCTCTACCTTGCTGACCCGCACCTTTCCGACCTCGCTGGTTGACCGCAGATGCGTACCGCCGCAGGGCTGGAGATCGACGTTCTCGATCTCGAGGAGGCGCACCTTGCCGGCGCCCGCGGGCGGTTTTACCGACATCGTCCGCACCAGTTCGGGCTGGGCCGCGAGTTCCTCGTCGCTGATCCAGCGGCAACGGACGGCGTGATCGGCATCCACGAGTGCCTGCAGGGCGGCTGAAACCGCCTCCTTGTCCACAGGGTCCTCCATATCGAAGTCGAGGCGGCTGCGCTCCGCGCCGATGTTGCCGCCTGTTACGCCGAAGCGAAGCACTGCACCGAGCAGATGCAGGGCCGTGTGCATGCGCATGTGCCGGTAACGCCGCTCCCAATCCAGGCTTGCCTTGACCCGGCTGCCAGCCGGCGGCAGAGGACTGCCTGCGGCGACAATGTGATGCAGCGAGCGGTCATCACCGTACCGCGTGTCGATGACGGCAATCGAATGCCCCTCCCAGCTGATGCTTCCGCTATCTCCCGGCTGGCCGCCGCCCATCGGGTAAAAGACACTGCGATCAAGGATGATTGCGTCGCTGCCGGCGCTGACGACCGTGGCATCGCAATCCCTGCGATAAGAATCGTCGCGAAAAACAGGTTCAGTCATAGACGCTCTGTGAGTCATGCTTCAATTGACGCGGGATGTGCGGAATGTAGCGTTTTGCGGCCGAGCGGGCAATTCAGCCGCCGCTGCCGCGAACTTGAAGAAACTTTGCAGTTAACTGTGACCAAGTGCAGTAAAATTCGCTGTTCGCCTGTCAGACTGCTGTGTCAGCTCGCCCTGGTGCGATTGTCGGTACGCTCGGTATCCCGGCCCGGAACGCCGGCAGGTGCCCTGGTACAGGCCACAAAACGGTCGCCTTTATCGACGGACGACGGACCAACCAAAACACGCGGGATTTCGAATGATAGGACGCTTATCGACTGCGCTTGCAATGGCGATCATCTTTGCCGGGGCCATCGCCGCCTGCTCCGATGGACCGGCGACTGAAGCCGGCCCGGTCGACCGCACCGTCCGCGTCCTCGTGGAGCCGCTGCGCTACGGCAGCGCCGAGACGCGTGTTGAGGCCGTCGGCACGTCGAGAGCGCTGCGGTCGATCGCGGTCCATCCGGCAGCATCAGGTGAGGTCGTGGCGGTCAATTTCGAGCCGGGCCAACCGGTCAGTGAGGGTGATGTGCTGATCGTACTCGACCGGCGTGACGAGAAGCTCGCCGTCGAGCTTGCTCGATTGCGGCTCGAGGATGCGAGACGGCTCTACGAGCGCTATCAGCGCAGCGGCGATTCAGGCGCGGTGTTGCCAACGACACTCGATGCCGCACGCACGGCTGTGGAATCAGCGCGGATCGAACTTGCAAGGGCGGAAATCGCGCTGGACTACCGCACGATTGAAGCGCCCTTCAGCGGCTTCGTCGGCATCACGGACATCGACCCCGGCGACCGCGTCAGTCCGGACACAATGATCACCACTCTCGACGACCGCAGCGCACTCCTGGTCACTTTCGAGGTGCCCGAACTGTTCATCAGCGAGATCCAGGTGGGTGATGAAGTCGCTGTTGCGACCTGGCAGAGCGGTGATCGGACCGCCAACGGCATGTTGGTGGATATCGGCAGCCGCATCGACCCGGCGACGCGCAGGTTCGTGGCCCGCGCCTGGGTGGAAAACGAGTCCGACCGGCTGCGTCCCGGAATGAGCTTCAAAGTAGCGATGACCCTGGAGGGGACGCCGTACCCGGTCATCCCGGAAACGGGAGTGCAGTGGGGTGCGGACGGCGCTTATATCTGGTCCGTTGCGGAGCGGCGCGCGCATCGCGTCCCGGTCATGATTGTGCAGCGACAGAAAGGCCGGATACTGGTCGAGTCGGACGACCTTCAGGAAGGCGAGCTCATCGTTGTCGAGGGCGTGCAGCGTTTGCGGGAAGGGATCGACGTCAGCTACGACCCCGCCGGCCTCGCGGATCAGGCTTTGCAGAATCGCGGCGGCATGATGTCGCCGAGCGCCGCCGACTGACGTGGCTAAAAGCGGCGACAACAAGGCCGGCGAGTCGCTCGACGAGTCGCTCGACAGCAGCGAGTTGGTCGATGTGAATGACCTGCCGAGTCTGAGCATCCGCCGGCCGGTGCTCGTTCTGGTGCTGAACCTTCTCATTCTGCTCGCGGGCATTGCGGCCATCCTCGCCGTCGAGAATCGCGAGCTGCCGGACGTCGACCGGCCCATCGTAAGCGTAAATGCGCAGTACCCGGGCGCTTCACCGGAGACGATGGATGCCGAAGTGATCAGCATCATCGAAGGTGCTGTTGCGCGCGTGTCCGGCATCCAGAACATCAATTCCGCTTCCGAAGAGAACAACGGGGGCATGCGCATCGAATTTCGGCCGGGCGTCGATCTCGATAGCGCGGCCTCGGACGTCCGCGAAGCCGTCAGCCGGGTGATGCGGCAGCTGCCGGAGCGTGTCGAGCAGGTCGTGGTCGTGAAGGCAGACGAGGACTCCAGTCCTGTCGTGAACATTGCCGTCCTCGCGGATTCGATGACGGAGGAGCAACTGACGAGGATCGTCGAAAAGGACCTCGTGCCGGAGCTTGTGTCGATCGAAGGCGTTGCCGATGTTCGCCTTTTCGGTACGCGCCAGCGAATGCTGCGGGTGGTCGTCGACCCGTTGCGGCTGACGAGCTATGGCCTCTCGGTCACCGATGTCGCCGAGGTGCTGATGCAGGCGCCGTTCGATGTTCCCGCAGGCAGCTTTCGCTCCGAGGATCAGGAATTGATTGTTCGGGCGGACGCTTCGGTCTTCACGGCGGAACAGGCGGCGGACATTATCATCAGGGATTCTGTCCGTGTCGGCGACGTGGCCAACGTGTACTTCGGCCCGGAAGATGCACGGGGATACACGAGACTCGATGGGCGTGCGGTCACGGGACTCGGCGTCATACGCCAGGCGAAGTCGAACACGATCGAGATATCCGACGGTGTACGCGCTGCCGTGGAGCGCATCAATGAGCGATTCAGCGATCTCGAGCTCGTAATCACCGGCGACGACGCGGTGTTCATTCGCAGTGCCGTTTCCGAGGTCCTTTTTACCCTGAGCATTGCCGTCTCCATTGTCATCGCGACGATATGGCTGTTCATGGGCTCGATTCGCGCAACGCTCGTACCGGCAGTCGCAATACCCGTTTCGCTGGTCGGCACCGTGGCGGCCATCTGGCTCGCCGGGTTCTCCATCAATATATTGACGCTTCTGGCGCTTGTTCTGGCGACGGGGCTGGTCGTTGACGATGCGATTGTGGTGCTCGAAAACATTCAGCGGCGCCGCGCCCAGGGGCTTGGCGCGAGAGCGGCGGCGGTGCTGGGCACACGGCAGGTATTTTTCGCCGTAATCACGACGACGGCCGTCCTGGTATCGGTGTTCGTGCCCATCGCGTTCCTCCCCAGCACGGCCGGGCGGCTGTTCCGGGAATTCGGCGTGGTGCTGGCCGTTGCGGTGTGTATCTCCAGTTTCGTGTCGCTCTCCCTCGTGCCGGCGGCCGCGTCCCGGCTGCCGGACGACAAAGACGATCACCGCTTTCGCGACAGGCTGGTCGCCCTGGGCGAACGGGCCAGGCGGTTTTACCAGCGTTCGCTGTCGGTCATGCTGGATTACCCGTTGGTTCCGCTTGCGGTCGCGCTGTTGCTGGCCGCGTTCGCCGGCTATCTTTTCGAGAGCATCGACCGCGAACTGATGCCGCCCGAGGACCGGGGGATGTTGCAGGTCCATGCCGCAGGTCCTGATGGTGTCGGCATCGGTTATATGGATCGGCAGACGCGGATCATCGAGGACATCCTGCAGCCGCTGGTGGACGGCGGCGAAGCGAAGGCCATGTTCACCGTCGTAGGGTCCTGGGATCCGAATCGCAGCCGCGTCACGGTGCCGCTGACGGACTGGAACCTGCGCAAGAGAAGCCAGCAGGAAATCAGCAACTCCCTCGAAGAACCGCTGTCGCGCATTCCCGGCGCCAGGGTGAACATCTCCAGCAGCAACAGCCTCAATCTGCGGCGTCCGGGAGGGGCGCTGCAGATCGCCCTGGTCGGCAACGAATACTCGGTAATCTTCGAGGCTGCAAAGGAGCTCGCGCGGGCCATTGAAGATGAGCTGCCGAACCTGTCGCGCCCGCAGATATCCTACGATCCGACACAGCCGCAATTGTCGGTGGAAATCGACCGCCGACGCGCCGCCGATCTCGGCATAAACCTCAACAGCCTGGCCAGCACACTCCGCGCGATGATCGACGGCGATGATCTGGTCGACCTCAATATCGAGGACGAGGCGGTGCCGATTCTCCTGGAGTCATCGAGTGGAGAAATAAACGATCCTTCCGATCTCGTGAACCTTTACGTCGGCACGCAATCAGGTCAACTGGTGCCGCTATCCAGCGTGGTAACCCTGACGGAGGAAGGGGTAGCGGCGCAACTGGACAGGCATGCCCAAAGACGGGCAATCCAGATCAACATCGAGCTTGACGGACAGTATCCGCTGCAATCGGGGGTCGATGACCTGAAGCAGCTTGCCGACAACGTGCTGCCGGACAACATCGGTATGGTTCTGCTGGGCGAGGCCGCTACTCTCGAGGAGACATCGCGTGAGGTCGTAATTACCTACGCGATTGCGCTGGCCGTCATTTTCCTCGTGCTGTGCGCGCAGTTCGAAGGGTTCACGAGTGCCGTCGTGGTCACACTGCTGGTGCCCTTTGGCGTAGCAGCCGCGGTGTTTGCGCTTTACCTCACCGGCACATCGATCAATATTTATTCCCAGATCGGCCTTATTCTCCTGATCGGGCTGATGGCAAAAAACAGTGTCCTGCTGGTCGAGTTCGCGGACCAGCTTCGCGACCGCGGCTACGGCATTCGCGAAGCGGTGGAAGCGGGCGCCAGCGTCCGTCTGCGGCCGGTCACGATGACCATGATCGCCACCATCTGCGGCGGACTCCCTCTTATTCTGAGTGGAGGCGCAGGCGCCGAAGCTCGCTCCTCCATCGGCTGGGTCGTTTTCGGCGGGCTGGGCATTGCCGCCGTTTTCACGCTCTACCTTACGCCCGCCCTCTACCTGATGCTGGCCAGATTCTCCTCAGCCCGCGCAGAGGAAACGAAGCGCCTGCGCGATGAACTGCATGAGGCAAAAGCGATCGCCGACAGCCACTAGTGTACCCCGTCGTCCATGGATCATTGTCGCGCGCGATCATTCGTGGCTGGCAAGGCGCGGCGACGAGTAAGGGCAAGCTATTGCGAGGAGCCGCAACGCCGCCAGACTTGATGCGGCGCCGCGAGAATGGTTCATTATTTGCGACGGGGTACACTAGGGAGAATGGCACGTATATTGAAGGCCATGACCGGCACCGCGGCGGTTAGGGCATCCCCTGTGGGGGGTCCTTTGATGGAAATAAAGCGGACCGAAGGGAGCCATTCCGTCAAAGGACCCCCCACAGGGGATGCCAGCCGCGCCGTTGTCCGAGACTCAATGCTTAACCAGGCGCCATTGTCGCTGGCGCGGCGCTCGCGTCAGGAGGTCGCCCGGCTGGAGTTCTGGCCGCTTGCCTGGAGGGCGCCCTGGCGCTCTGCAAGATCGGCAGCGGCTTCCCGCTGCACGCGTTCGGCTCGCGGTGAGCAGTTGAAGCACTCGCGGTAACAGCGTGCGAAGTGCGATGCCGATGCAAATCCGGAAGCCACCGCGACCTGCAGGATTGGCATGGTGGTCTGGCGCAGAAGAAGTTGAGCGCGTCGCAGGCGCAGATCCAGGTAGTAGCGTGTAGGCGTCTTGTCGAGATGATTGCGGAACAGCCGTTCGAGCTGGCGTATGGACAGATTGACGGACGTGGCAAGCTCGGCAAGCGATACCGGCGACTCGAGGTAGGCTTCCATATAGGCGATGACGGCGAGCAGTTTCGGGTTGCTGATGCCGGTGCGGTACTGGATCGACATGCGCTGCGCATCGTGCGGCTGGCGCACGAAGTTGTGCAACATTTGTTCGGCGACGCCGATCGCCAGCTTGTCGCTGAAATCGCGCGAGATGGAGTAGATCATCATGTCGAGCGGTGCGGTACCCCCGGAACAGGTGTAGCGGTCGCGATCGATTTCGAACAGCGTTGCGGTGATCTGCAGATCGGGGAAATCTTCAACGAAGCCTTCCATGTTTTCCCAGTGAATGGTGCATCGGTAGCCGTTGAGAAGCCCTGCGCGAGCGAGGGCCAGGGCGCCGGTACAGACACCGCCCAGCGCCACGCGCCGCTTGGCCAGTTCACGAAGCCGGGCGAACACGGCTTCGTCGTTGAAGCGCTCGGCCCGGATGCCGGCACAGACAAAAAGCGCAGACGCGTCCAGCTCCTCATGTATCGAGGCGTCCGGCACAAGGGCAATCCCGTTACTCGCATGCACCGGCTTGCCGTCGATGCTGAACGTTTGCCAGGAGTAGAGCTTTTTGCCGCTCAGCCTGTTGGCAGCCCGCAGTGGCTCGACCGCTGAGGTGAACGCCATCATCGAGAAATTCGGCAGCAGCAAAAAGCCGACTCTCTGCGGCAGGTTGTTCGTATGCGATTCAAACATGCCGTCGAACCTGCATCAGGCGTTGCCGCGCGGAGCCCGAGCCGCTGAACCGAGGGCGGCGTTGCGCACCGTTTGCGGAGACGCACCGAAGGTCATGCGCACGTGGCGGGAAAAATGCGAAGCGTCCGCAAAACCGCATTCCTGCGCGATGTCGGTGATGGTGTGGCCGGTCCGTGTAAGAAGAAGATGCGCCTGTCGCAGACGCCGGCCGAGTGAGTACTTCCACGGCGACATGCCGAACTCGTGGCGAAAAATACGCTCGAGCTGACGCCGCGACAAACCGATGCGGTGGGCGACGTCATCGACTGACGGCGGCTGCGCCAGGTTTTGCTCGATAATGTTAACGGCCATTTCGAGGCGTGGGTCCCTCGCTGCATGGTCTGTCACGACATGCGGTTGCGGTGCGTCGGCCGGGCGGGCGCCTTCCGCCAGCAGGATGTGCAGCGCCTTGTCAGCAGTAGCCCGCCCGAGGTGACGTGCCACGATCCACGCGGCGAGGTCGATCGCACCGGTACCGCCGGCACAGGTGATCCTGGGACCGTCGACGACGAACAGGTGATCGGCAATGGGCGTGATGTCGGGAAAGGATTTTCGCAGGTCCCAGTAATGGTACCAGGACACGCAGCACTTGCGGCCGGCCATCAGCCCCAGTCGAATGAGCGTGAAGACAGCAGTACAAAGCCCGACGAGCGGAACTCCGGCTTCGGCTGCCTCGAGCAGAAAGCGGTCGGTGGCCTCATCCGCCTGCGGCCTTTCGTGCAGCAGTCCGCCCACGACAACGATGTAGTCGAAGCCGCGCGGGTCGGAGAAGGGCGCATCAGCCTGTACTTCGGTGCCGCAACTCGCGCGCACCGCAGCACCGCCCGCGCTCATCACGGACCAGCGGCAGGCCCGCTGACGGCTGCGATCGCCCTCGTCGGTAGCGAGCCGCAGAACATCGAGAAAACCCGCGAACGGCAGCAGCGTGAAGTCGCGAAGCGTCACGAGGCCGACCTTCAGTTGAGGAGCAGCCTGCCACGGGCCAGCAGCATCGTTCGCATCGCCCGGCGGGCATTCGCTCATGGCGGCTCCGTTATTCGCTCGGTTCGCAGTCACAACTCATTCGGCGGCTCAGTCCCGGATTGCTGGAAGGTGCACAGGCCCGACCGAAGCGTGTGTACCGCGAAGACTTGCGCCTGAGTCTGTATTGGCCGCCCTTGCCTGTCAACGAATCGCTGTATGTCGCATTTGTACTGCCGGCGCTGTCGGCGGCGTTCTATCCGGATGCCGACGGCGCGCGCAATATTTCCACGTGATAGCCAGCATGACTGCATCCCGATGAAAAGGTTCTCCGCGTGGTCGCTCGCGCGAAACGCGCTGACCGGCCATGAAGAGTGGCCGCGGCAATGGCGCAGTCCGGAGCCGAAGACCGCCTATGACGTCGTCATTATCGGCGGCGGCGGGCACGGACTCGCGACCGCCTACTACCTGGCTAAAAATCACGGCATGCGGAATATCGCCGTGCTCGAGAAAGGCTGGCTGGGCGGCGGCAATACCGGTCGCAACACCACTATCGTCCGCTCGAACTACCTTCTGGACGAAAGCGCCGCGCTTTACGAGTTCGCGCTGCAGCGCTGGGAATCGTTGTCGCGGGAGCTGAACTACAACGTCATGTTCAGCCAGCGCGGTGTGCTGAACCTGGCCCACAACACCGGGGACGTGCGCGCCGGCCGGCGGCGCGCCGAGGCCAACCGCCTGAACGGCATCGACTCGTTGTGGCTGGATGCGGAACAGGTGCGGGAGGTGTGCCCGATCCTCAACACCTCACCGGCTCTTCGCTACCCCGTGATGGGCGCGACTTTCCAGCCCCGCGGGGGCACCGCCCGCCACGACGCGGTGGCATGGGGCTTCGCCCGCGGCGCCGATGACCGCGGCGTCGACATCGTGCAGAACTGCGAAGTGACCGGCATCCGCCGCGATGGCGCACGCGTCTGCGGCGTCGAGACGAGCAGGGGCTATATTGCGGCGCCCAAAGTTGCGATCGTCGTTGCGGGCCACAGCTCGGTGCTCGCGGAAAAAGCCGGTTTCAGGTTGCCGCTGCAAAGCCATCCCCTGCAGGCGCTGGTCTCGGAACCGATCAAACCGGTGCTGGACACAGTCGTCATGTCCGGCAGCATTCACGTTTACGTCAGCCAGTCCGACAAGGGCGAACTGGTGATCGGCGCCGGCATCGACAGCTATAACTCCTACGCCCAACGCGGCAGCTTTCACGTCATTGAAGGACAGATGGCCGCGCTCGCCGAATTGTTCCCCATTTTCGGACGGCTGAGGATGCTGAGAAGCTGGGGCGGAATCGTCGACGTCTGTCCCGATGCCTCGCCGATTATCGGCAAGACGCCGGTCGAGGGGCTTTACCTCAACGGCGGCTGGGGCACCGGCGGCTTCAAGGCAACACCAGGCTCCGGCTGGCTGTTCGCGTGGACCATTGCCAACGACGCGCCGCATCCCCTCAATGCGCCGTTTTCCCTCGAACGATTCACGTCCGGCGCGCTGATCGACGAGCACGGCGCCGCCGCCGTCGCGCACTAGGGGGAGGAAGGTGCTGCAGATACCCTGCCCCTGGTGCGGCTTGCGCGAAGAAGTCGAGTTCCATTACGGCGGGCAGGCGCACATTGCGCGGCCGGAGTCGCCGCAGGACCTGACGGACGGGCAGTGGGCCGAGTTCCTGTTCATGCGCGACAATCCGAAAGGAGAGTTTGCCGAACGCTGGATGCACGCCGCCGGCTGCCGCCGCTGGTTCAACGTACGCCGCCATACGGTCACACACAGGATCACCGCTGTATACGAGCCGGACGAGAAGGCGCCGTGAGCCAGCCGTACCGACTTCCTCCCGGCAATGATCAGGATGCGGTGATCGATCGCTCGCTCACGCTTCGCTTTACCTTCAACGGGAAGGAACTGAGCGGGCACCCGGGCGATTCGCTTGCTTCCGCGCTCCTTGCGAACGGCGTGCACCTGGTGGCGCGAAGTTTCAAGTACCACAGGCCGCGCGGCATCATGGCGGCGGGTGTCGAGGAACCGAATGCGATGGTGCAGCTTGGACGGGGCGCGCGCAGCACGCCCAACCTCAAAGCCACCGAGGTCGCGCTTTACGATGGTCTGTCGGCGCAAAGCGTGAATGTCTTTCCCGGCGTCGGTTTCGACGCCGGGGCCATTGCCGGATCGCTGTCGCGAGTCATGCCGGCCGGTTTTTACTACAAGACGTTCTTCGGCTCGCCCTTTCTCTGGCATCGCCTGTTCGAGCCGCTGATTCGCCGCGCGGGGGGCTGGGGCAAGGCGCCGACCGGCCCGGATCCGGACTATTACGATCGCATGCACGAGCATTGCGATGTGCTGGTGGCCGGCGGCGGCGCAGCCGGTCTGATGGCGGCACGAACCGCGGCCGCGAGCGGGGCCCGCGTCGTTCTCGCGGACGAGGGCGAGGTCTTCGGCGGGCGCCTTCTGGATGCAGGCTCGGCAGAGGAGCAACGCGGGGCTGCTATGCGGGCGGAGCCTGTTGACGGCCACCACCCGGTAATCGAAGGCTTGTCCGGCCCTGCCTGGGCACGCCGCTTGCTCGACGACCTGGCGCGCCGTGAGAACGTTCGCCTGCTGCCGCGCACTACGATCTTCGGCTACTACGACGGCAACTACATGACTGCGCTGCAACGCCGCGTCGCCGCGGGGCAGCCGAGCAGCGCCGTGAAAAGCCGCGAACGCCTCTGGCACTTCCGCGCCCGCCGCGTCATCCTGGCGACCGGCGCCCACGAAAGGCCGCTCGTGTTTGCCAATAATGACCGGCCGGGAATCATGCTGGCCGGGGCCGTGCAGGCCTATCTCAACCGCTGGCGGGTTCTGCCCGGGAAGCAGGTTCTGCTCTTTACCAACAACCACCGCGCCTACGGGGCGGCACTCGATTTACTCGCCGCGGGAGCCCGGATCAGGGCGGTGTGCGATTCGCGGGCCGATCCAGGCGGCCCGCTGGTCGATGCGGTACGCGAGGCCGGCGTCGAGATCAGGGCGGCGCAAGCCGTGACGGACACGCGGGGGCGGAAGAGAATATCGGGCGCCGCGGTGGCGCCGCTTGCGCCGGGGGGCAGCGGGCTCGCAGGCCCCGCGCAATGGATAGCCTGCGACCTGCTGGTCGTGTCGGGCGGAATGAGCCCGGCGGTGCACCTGCACAGCCAGTCATCGGGCAAGCTCAAGTATGACTCGGCACAGAGCGCCTTCTTGCCGGAACCGTCCGATTCGCATGCCTGCATCGGCGCCTGCAACGGCACATTCCCGGTTCACGAGGCGCTGCGGGAGGGCGCGGAGGCGGGGCGCCGCGCCGCCAAAGATTGCGGCTTCGACGCAGGGGCGGCCGACCTGCCGGAGGTGAGGGAGACGCCGGCAGAACCCCCCTCACCGCTCTGGCTCGTGCCCGATGGCAAGCCGCGCGGCAAAGGCAAGTCGAAGCATTTCGTCGATCTGCAGAACGATACGACAGCCGCGGACATCCGGCTGGCGGTGCAGGAGGGCTTCCAGTCGGTCGAGCACATGAAGCGCTATACGCTGACCGGCTTTGGTACCGACCAGGGCAAGACGTCGAACATCAACGGGCTTGCCATCCTCGCCGAATACCTGGGAGAGCCGATAGCGGATGTCGGGACCACCACCTTCCGCCCGCCGTACACGCCGGTAACGTTTGCCGCGATGGGCGGCCGGGACCGCGGCGAACTGTTCGACCCGGCAAGATTGACCGCCATCCATGAAAGACACGTGGCGCTGGGCGCCCGCTTCGAGGACGTCGGTCAGTGGAAAAGGCCCTGGTATTACCCTGCCGGTGAAGACATGCGTTCGGCCGTCGCACGCGAATGCGAAGCGGTGCGACAACGCGTCGGAGCGCTCGACGCCTCCACGCTTGGAAAGATCGACATCCAGGGGCCGGATTCGGCGGAATTCCTGAACCGGGTATACACCAATAACTGGCTCAAGCTGCCGGTCGGCCGCATTCGCTACGGCATCATGTGCCGCGACGACGGAATGGTCTTCGACGACGGCACGACCTCCCGTATCGGCGAGCAGCGTTACCTGATGACGACGACAACCGGGAACGCGGCGGTCGTCCTTGATCACCTCGAAGAGCAGTTGCAAACCGAGTGGCGCGGTCTGCGAGTGCGCCTGACGTCGGTGACCGAGCAATGGGCGACGGTCGGGGTCGCCGGACCCGACAGCCGGCGTGTCCTGCAGAAGCTGGCGCCCGCGGCCGATTGCTCAGCAGCGGGTTTCCCGTTTCTGGAGTGGCGGGATGCGACAGTGGCGGGGATTTCCGCGCGGGTTTTTCGCATCAGCTTTACCGGCGAGCTGCAGTACGAAATCAACGTGCCGTGGCATTTCGGTGCGGCGCTTTGGGATGCGGTGATGGAGGCGGGCGAAGAATTCGCTATTGCGGCCTATGGCACCGAAACGATGCATGTTTTGCGCGCCGAAAAGGGCTTCATCATCGTCGGGCAGGAGACAGACGGAACGCAGACGCCGCACGATCTCGGGCTGGACTGGGCCGTGTCCGACCGCAAGGAGTTTATCGGCCGCCGCTCCTTGCGCCGGACCGACTGCATGAGAGAAGGCCGGAAGCAGCTGGTGGGGCTGTTACCGAAAGACTGCCTGGCTTCCATTCCGGAAGGCACGCAGCTTGTCGCAAGCGGCAGCAGTGGCAGCTCCCCGCCCGTGCCGATGCAGGGTTTCGTTACCTCGAACTACTGGAGTACGGCCCTGCAAAGCCGCATTTGTCTGGCGCTCGTGCAGGGTGGCAGGCGGCGCCACGGAGAGTGGATCGAAGCGGCTGTCTCCGGCGCACCCGTCCCGGTACGCATCTGCGATCCCGTTTTCTATGACCGTGAAGGAAGCCGGCGCGATGGTGCCTGAGTTGTTCAGCCGGCGCCGCGGCGCTTTCGAAGCGGTCGCGGCCGACCTGCAGGCTGCAAGCGGCAGCGAGCTTCAGCTCGAGGCACTCGAATCGCCTGCTGCGGTGAATGTGCGCGGCTTACCGGGTGATGCGGATTTCCTCAACGCGGTGGAAGAGGCGATCGGTGTATCGCTGCCCACGTCGGCCAACCGCTGGAACCGCGGCGCGGGACATGACGCGTTGTGGCTGGGGCCGGATGAGTGGCTCGTTGTCGGCGCAGCCGGGGGAGCCCGGGAAATCGAAAACGCGTTACTCCGGGCGCAACCGGACAATCCGTGGCTGTCCGTAGTCGACCTGTCACACAGCTACAGCCGTGTCTGCTTGAGCGGGCCTCGGGCCCGCGAGCTGCTCGCAAAAGGCTGCCCGCTGGATCTGCAGCCGCGGGCCTTCGGCCCCGGTGACTGCGTGCAGACCGTGCTGGCGGCCACTCGCGTTCTGCTCCGCGTTCTCGAGGATCCGCCGGCGATCG